>NZ_JBFUHZ010000054.1:0-70138 GCF_056402135.1 Rhodococcus sp. P4_C10
GGCAACGGCAACGTGGCCATCGGCGGCGTCAACATCGGCAACGGCAACCAGGGTGGCGTGTCCTCCGGAAACGGTGGCGGCGCGATCGGCGGGAACAGCGGCAACGCGACCACCGGTGACGCGAACGGTGGCGGTGGCGGTGCCGGTGGAGCCGGCGGGGCCGGTGGGACGAACAACCCGACCACGAACACCACCACGACCACCACCACCGAGGAGAGCTGCAGCTTCCCCTTCATCTTCTGCTGACCCCAGGCACGACCCGACCACCCAAGGGGCCGGCACCACGTCACCAGACCGGTGCCGGCCCCCTCCACATCCCGAAGGGACCAGAAATGTTCGACAACACAATCGCCCGGCGCACCACCATGGCAGCGGCCGCGGCCTTCCTCATGCTCTCCGCGGGCGCGGGCATCGCCGCCGCCCAGACCCCGGACTTCGGCTTCGGCGGCCCGCAGAACGGGGCACCGACGAACGGTGCACTCCCGATCGGCGCCCCCGGCTCGAACGGCGCCCCCGGCTCGAACGGAAATGTCGCGATCGGTGGCGCCAACGTCGGACCGATCGGTGTCGGCGGCATCGGCGCGGGCCCCGGCGGGGTGAACCTCGGCAGCGGCCCGAGTATCCCGGGACTGCCGCCTCTGAAGTAGCAATCCGGGTGTAAGGATCCGCGGCGCCGAACCGATACAGCAAGTACGTGAGGAGGACACCATGTCGAACGAGGGCACCAGGTCGAAGACAGTCCTCACTGGCGGGCGTCGGGTCACGGTCCCTGCCGGCGGACGCCGGGTCACGGTCCCCGCCGGCGGACGCCGGGTCACTGTCACTGCCGACGACGGCGTTCCCCTCGCCGTCCGCGAGTACGGCAGTCCCGACGCCCCGGTCACCGCCGTCTTCGCGCACGGGCACTGCCTGCACTCGGAGTCGTGGTCGTTCCTGCGGGAGCAGTTGGCCGGTTCCTGGGGCGACGAGGTGCGGATGGTCTTCTACGACCACCGGGGGCACGGCGAGTCCGGTCACGCCCCCGCGGCCGCTTACACGATCGAGCAACTCGGCCGCGACCTCGGCGCGGTTCTCACCGCGGTCGCGCCGCACGGGCCGGTGGTCCTCGTCGGACACTCGATGGGGGGGATGACCGCACTGACCTACGCGCGGCAGAACCCGCTGCTGGTCGGCGACCGACTGGCGGGCCTCGCCCTGATCTCGACGGCGGCGGGAGGGCTGGCCGACACCGGACCCGGACGGCTGCTGCGCGGCCCCGCACTGTCCGTGCTGCAGGCGGCGGTCCGGTGGACGCCGCGGATCGCCCAGGGCTCGCGGCGGCTGGGTCACAACCTGTGCGGCGCGCTCGTCCGCATCGCGGCCGTCGGAAACCGCAGCGTGGACCCACGCATAGTCGCGGTGGCAGCGGCGATGGTGAACGACACCTCGGTGGCGACGATGTGCGGATTCCTGGCGTCGTTCGCGGGATTCGACGAGACCGGGACGCTGACGACGTTGGCGGGCATCCCGTCCGTCGTGGTGTGCGGCAGCGCGGACCTGCTGACGCCGTTCTCGCACTCGACCGCGATGGCGAGCCGGTTGCCGGCCGCCGACCTGGTGCGGATCGAGGGCGCCGGGCACTCGGTGATCCTCGAGCGCCCGGCGGAGGTCGCGGGCGCGATCGCGGCGCTGGTGGCGCGGGTCGGTGCGGCGGCCGTCGGGTCGGGCGCGGCCGACACGGGCATGGTCACGGCGACCGGTTGATCAGAGGTCGCGGGCGTTGATGATGCCGCTGTGCATCGCCCGCTCGGCGAGCCGCACCCGCTTCTGGTTCTGCGGCAGGTCCTCGACCCCGAACTTGCCGAACAGGGTGCGGAGGTGCGTCTTGACGGTGTCGACACTGAGGAAGAGCTCCGCTGCGATCTGCTGGTTCGACGCCGGGTTCGCGAACATCGCGCCGTGCTTGTAGGGCCGGCACAGCGCGGTCAGGATCGCACGTTGCGTCTCCGTCAGCGACCGGGCGGTCGGTGTGTTGGCGGCCACCATCGTCGCCTCGACCGGTTCGCCACCGAACTCCTGGTAGGTCATCACCGTGCCACCGATCCGGATGCTGTCGCCGGTGGTGAGCCGTCGCCGGCCGACGATGCGGTCACCGTTGACGAAGGTGCCGTTGCGGGAGAGTCCGTCGTCGACGATCGTCCAGTGCGCGCCGACGCATTCGATCACCGCGTGCAGCCGGGAGACCTCGTCGTCCTCGCCGMGCCGCAGGCTCGACGTCGGGGCGCGTCCGACGGTGAGGCGGGGCAGGTCGGGCGACAGGTCCAGCAGGTGCCGACTGCCGTCGGGACCGGCGTAGACCAGCCGAGACTCAGCGGGTCTGTCCATGGGCACCTCCGAGGGCACGGGTCAATCGTGCCTCCCGGCCCCGCCGTCGGGCAAGAGCGGGGCCGGGAGAGTCGAGGTGCGAGCCGTGAGGCGGGTGGTGCGCGGTCAGTACAGCGCGCCGCCGCCGAACGCCGCCCGGTGCGAGGCCGGCTGGTTGCCGTCGACGTCGGTGATGCCGTACTCCAGCGCGGTCTCCGCCACGATCTGGGTGTGTCCGCTGCGCTCGCCGACGTTCGGGTCGTTGGCCAGCGCGACGATCACCCGCCCGATGAACTCGGGGGTCTCGGCGTCCGCGAGGGAGAACCCCTCGAAGCTCTTCATGCCGCTCGCGACCATCGCCTCGTTGCGGACCAGGCCCGGCCAGAAGGACAACGCGCTGACCCCGGTGCCCTTGAGCTCGACGGCCATGTCCGCCGCCATCTTGTCCAGCCCCGCCTTGGACATCCCGTACAGCACCGAGTGCAGGTACCCGCGGGTGCCGAAGGACGAGATGTTGCCGATCAGCCCGCTGCCGCGCGGCACCATCAGCTTCGCGGCCTCGACGCTGGCGACGTAGTGCGCGCGCAGGCCGATCCCGATCAGCGAATCCCAGTCGCTGATCGGGCGCTTCCAGAACGGCTGCGAGAATCCGGCGTACCCGTCGGACGGGCCCGCCCAGGCGTTGTTGACCAGCAGGTCCAGCCGGCCGTCCTGCTCCTCGGCAATCCGGGCGAACAGCTGCTGGATCTGGGCGTCGTCGGTGTGGTCGCACTGCACCGCGACTCCCTTGCCGCCGCGCGCGTCGATCTCGCCGACGGTGGCGTCGAGTGGCCCGCCGGTGCCCACCTCGCCGCGGGAGGTGACGTAGACGGTCCAGCCGTCCGACCCGAGTGCCAGGGCGACGCCCTTGCCGACGCTGCGGCTGGCGCCGGTGACGAGGGCGATCTTGCGTTCGCTCATCGGTCCACCACCGTGTTCTCGGGCGACTGCGGCGTCGCCGCGGGGAAGTTGCCGGTGACGACCGCGTCCGCGGCGAGCGGCTGCTGGATCGACCAGGTCGCCGTGAAGTGGCACTTGGACATCTTCCACTCGCCGTCCTCGAGCAGGTACTCGTCGTCGTACTCGCCGGTGGTCAGCGTCTCGGTGCGGTCGAGCAGGTTCACCTGCCGGAACCGCAGGGTCCAGCGTCCGGTGGCGGTGTGCTCGCCGGTCACGGTGATCTCCGGGTGCATGCCGTGGTGCATGTCGTAGATGACGTGCTCGCCGTCGACCTTGGCCAGCGCGACCTTGGTGAAGATCTCCGTCATCGGGTCGGCGTCCTGGAACGAGCCGAGACGGCCGTAGTCGATGTCGGCGCCGGTTCGCACGAAGCTGGCCCGGAAGGCGACCGGGTCCTTGGCGTCGCAGGCGCGCCAGTACCCGTACTTGAGTTTCTTGATCGCCTCGATCTGCTCGAGGTTGTCGATCCGCTGCGCGAGGTCCAAGATGCGTCCCGTCTGTGGCTGTTGTTGCGTGTGAGGAGACCCTAGGGTGTGCGCCGTCACACCCGCAGCGGGTCTTCCCAATCAGCGGGCGGTGACTGCTGGCCACCGTCGGGCGTAAGGGGCTGGGACGGGTTCGCCATCGCGGTGGTCGGGGACTGAATACGCTGAGCGGTCCGCCAGGAGTTGTCCCCGCACGACTCCGTCGTTCGAGGAGGGGCATGGACACGCCGAGTACCGCGCAGGCCGGACAGTGGATGCGCAACTACGTCGCGGAAACCCTCTCCCGTGCCGACCTCGAATCGTTCATCGACAGGGTCTGGCGGTCCATGGGGTCGGACGTCCCGGAGTTGTCCACGGACGCCGAGATTCAGCGCGACCTTCAACTCGCTGTTCGCAGCCAGTTCCGGCTCATCCTGGTTGTGCGGCGGGCGGACGCCGACCCCGCCTGGTCTGTCCCGGTCGCTGACGAAGCTCGTTCCCTGGCACGCACCATCGCGCGCCGCGGACTGGAACTGCGGATTCTCTCCCAGCTCTATCACGCCGGTCACCGGGCGGTCTGGCGGTTCGTCACGGAATTCGTCAACAACGCCGATGTGCCAGCGGATTTCAAGGTGCAACTCGTCGTCATGATGTGGGAGCAGACGAGCGAGGTCATGAACTCCATGCTCGAGGAACTCGCCGCGACCTACACGCAGGAACGCGAAAGACTGCTCAGCGGAGCGTTCTCGATGAGGGTCAACACGGTGCGTGAAATCCTGGACGGCACCGAGAACAGCCTCGACGACGCATCCGTCCGGCTCGGCTACCCGGTCCACCGCGTCCACACCGCAATGGTGTTGTGGACAACCGAACACGCACTCTCGATCGACTCACGGATCTTCGAGCCTCTCGCCCTGCGGCTGGCTCGATCTGCATCCTCAGCCGAGATCCTCTGCGTCCCGTCAGGTGCGCGGGGACTGTGGGTCTGGATGGTGACCGGCAGCAGCGAGGAACCCACGATCGACTCCGCTCTCGTGCCCCCCGGCATCCGCGTGGCGGTGGGCCGGCCGGGGCAGGGCATCGACGGGTTCCGTCGAACCCACCGTGAGGCCCAGGCGGCGCAACAGATCGCCACGCGCGCACAGCGGAGCCGGTCCGTGACGAGCTACCACGACGTCGAGCTCGTCTCGCTGCTCGCCGCCCGCCCGGACGCGATGAACACCCTCGTCGAACGGGAGCTTCACGGGATGCTGGGCGAGGACGAGCCGTCCGTCAGGCTTCGAGAAACGCTCGGGTCGGTCCTTTCGCACCAAGGAAATTTCGAGGCCGCCGCTCGCCAGCTGGCCGTGCACAAGAACACCGTCCGGTACCGCGTGCAACAGATCGAGGAGCGTCTCGGCCGGCGAATCAACCACCGCACGCTGCACCTGGAACTGGCACTCGACTACTTCGACACATTCGGCGGTCGCACCGACGCGGATGTGTCGACCGAACAAAACAACCGGGGGACCTTGGACAACTAGGCCAAGCCGCCAAAGCTGCTCTCCTGCAAGGCTGACTGTCGACGGTCTGACAAGAGGAGATCACAGTGCCCATCCCGAACCTGCCCGACGGATTCGACCCCACCGACCCGGACATCTACTCGACGCGTGTCCCGCACGCGGAGTTCGCCGAGCTGCGTCGGTCGGCGCCGGTCTGGTGGTGCCCGCAACCACCGAGCACCGGCGGGTTCCAGGACGACGGGTACTGGGTTGTCACCCGGCACGAGGACGTCAAAGAGGTCTCACGCGACGGTGACGTGTACTCCACGTGGGAAAACACCGCGATCGTCCGGTTCAACGACGACATCCCCCGTGAGGCCGTCGAGTTGCAGCGGCACATCCTGCTGTTCAAGGACGCGCCGGAACACACCAAGCTGCGCAAGATCATCGCGCGTGGCTTCACGCCCCGCGCGGTGGGCATTCTCGAGGGCGCGCTGTCCGCGCGAGCGGAACGGATCGTCACCGACGCCGCGGTGGCCGGAGCAGGCGACTTCGTCACCCGTGTTGCCAGCGAGCTGCCACTGCAGGCGATCGCGGAGCTCATCGGTATCCCCCAGGAGGATCGGGGCAAGGTCTTCGACTGGTCCAATCAGATGACCGGCTACGACGACCCTGAGTTCGAAGGCGACCCCCAGACCGCGTCGATGGAGCTGCTCGGATACGCCTACCGGATGGCGGAGGAACGCAAGAAGTGCCCGGCCGACGACATCCTCACCCAGTTGCTGCAGGCCGACATCGACGGCGACGAGCTCAGTCCCGAGGAGTTCGGATTCTTCGTCATCCTGCTCGCGGTCGCAGGCAACGAGACCACCCGGAACGCGATTACGCACGGGATGATTGCGTTCCTCGAGAATCCGGGGCAGTGGGAGCTGTACAAGAAGGAGCGCCCGCGTACGGCAGCCGACGAGATCGTCCGCTGGGCCACCCCCGTCACCGCCTTCCAGCGGACCGCGCTGACCGACACCACGCTCGGTGGCCGGCAGATCAAGAAGGGGGACAGGGTCGCGATGTTCTACGCCTCGGCCAACTTCGACGAGGACGTCTTCGACGACCCGATGACGTTCGACATCACGCGAGACCCCAACCCGCACCTGGGCTTCGGCGGTACCGGAGCGCACTTCTGCATCGGCGCGAACCTGGCACGCCTCGAGATCGACCTGATCTTCAACGCGATCGCCGACCACCTGCCCGACATCACCAGGCTGGGTGATCCGAAGCGACTGCGCTCGGGTTGGTTGAACGGAATCAAGGAGTTCGAAGTGGACTTCAACGGTCGGTGCCCTGTGAAGCACTGACAGTCACACCTCCTCGACTCTGGCCAAGGAGGGGGCGCGATACCGGGTCTCGGGTGCTGGCTGTTCCGCGGAATGCGGGTCAGCCCCGAGTCTCGGTCGCCGCGGAATCGGTGGCGTCGGCGTCGAGGGTGCCGCCGAACACGCAGGCCGACAGTTCCGCGAGTGCGGGGTCCTCGTCGAAGTGCTCCGGCGCCCGCATGGCGAGCATCGTGTTGATCAGCATGCCCTGGGCGATGAACTCACGCGCCTTCTCCGGTGTGCAGCCGGTGCGGGTACGGATCTGGGTGTAGATCGCGGACATCGTGGACCGCGCCTGGGCGCCGATCGCCGGGGTGCCGCCCGCCGAGAAGCCGTGCATCATCACCAGCAGCAGGTCCTGGTCGGCGATCAGCCCGGCGTAGGCGGCGCCGAGCTGGGCCCAGAACTCCTCGCTGTCCGGGTCGATCGTCAGCCGGTCGAGTTCCGCGTCGAAGGTCTCGACGATCCTGGTCAGCGCCCGTGCGAGCACCTCGCGGAACAGTTCGGCCTTGGTGCCGAACATGCGCACCACGTAGGGCTGGGAGACCCCGGCCTCCTTGGCCACCGCGTCGGTGCTGGTGCCCGCGTACCCGCCGCGCGCGAACGCCCGCGACGCCGCGGCCAGGACGAGCTCCCGACGTTCCGGTGCGCTCATCCGGGTAGGCCGCGGGGAATTCGTGGGTGCAGACATATTGACAGGTTATCACTTGATAACTAGCGTCGGACGAATCAAGTAATCATTCGATGCTTACAACGACTCCCGATGCTTACAACGACTCCGGATCCGGAGCCCTCACTCCGAGGAGCAGTGATGACCACAGTCTCCGATCAACTCGACGTCCTCGTCGAGCCGCAACCGTCGTCCGCGCGCCGGACCGTCCCGATCTGGTTGGCCCTGATCGCGGCCTCGCTGCCGATGTTCATGGCCACCCTCGACAACCTCGTCATGACCAGTGCGCTTCCGGTGATCCAGCAGAACCTGCAGGCCACGGTGGGTCAGCTGCAGTGGTTCATGAACGCCTACACCCTCGCGTTCGCCACCCTGATGCTCGCCGCGGCCGGCCTCGGCGACCGCTGGGGCCGGCGCCGCGTCTTCCTCTACGGCATCGCGCTGTTCACCGCGGCCTCGATCGCGTCCGCGCTGTCGACGACCCCCGCGATGTTGATCGCGGCGCGGGCCGTCCAGGGCGTCGGTGCGGCGGCGATCATGCCGCTCTCGCTCACCCTGCTGGCCGGCGCCGTTCCGGCCTCGAAGCGCGCGCTCGCCATCGGCGTCTGGGGTGGTGTCTCCGGACTCGGGGTCGCGCTCGGCCCGGTGATCGGCGGCGCCGTTGTCGACGGCGTCTCCTGGCAGGCGATCTTCTGGCTCAACGTGCCGGTGGCCCTGGTCGCGGTGCCGCTGGCGCTCTACGCGCTGGGGGAGTCCCGCGGTCGGCGTGCGCCGATGGACCTGCTCGGTGTGGCACTGGCCGGGGCCGGCGTGTTCCTCGGGGTGTGGGCGATCGTGCACGGCAACGACGACGGCTGGACCTCGGCGATGGTCCTCGGTTCGCTCGCCGCGTCGGCACTCGCCCTGTCCGCCTTCGTGATCCACGAGCTGCGCACCCCGAACCCGGTGATGCCGATGCGACTGTTCCGCTCCCGCAGCTTCTCGGTCGCCAACGTGATCGGCCTCGCCTTCACGCTCGGGATGTTCGGTGCGGTGTTCCTGCTCGCCCAGTACCTGCAGATCGTGATGGGCTACACGCCGTTCCAGGCCGGCCTGCGCACCCTGCCGTGGACCGCCGCACCGATGGTGGTGGCGCCGATCGCCGGCATCCTGGCGCCGCGGGTCGGGCTGCGTCCGCTGCTGGTCTCCGGTCTGACCCTGCAGGCGGCGTCGCTGGTGTGGATGGCGATGATCCTCGAACCCGGCACCAGCTACGGGGCGATGGTGCCGGCGCTCGCGATGGCGGGCATCGGGATGGGCCTGACCTTCGCTCCCAGTGCCACCGCGGTTCTCGTCGACATGGCCGAGGTCGACCACGCCACAGCCAGTTCCGTGAACTCGACGATCCGCGAGGTCGGCGTCGCGCTCGGTGTCGCGGTGCTGACCGCGGTGTTCCTCGGGAAGGGCGGCAGCCTCACCCCGGCGGGCTACGCGGACGGCCTGCAGCCCGCGTTGCTGGTAGGCGCGGCCTCCGTCGTCGTCGCGATCGTGGCGGCGCTGGCGATGCCGAGCCGCAAGGAGCAGTCGGTGTAGCGGCAGTACGAAGGGCCGCTCACGGGTCGACCGTGACTCATATGATGGGTCCGTGGCGTCAGGTCTACCGTTCGCGCGTCTCCCAGCGTGGGCATGGAAGTGACGGAAGGCAGGTGACCGGCGTGAGAGTGCTCGTCGTGCTGGTCCTTCTCCTCGGTCTGACCGGTTGCGTCTCCGACAACCCCGGCACAACCGGGGACGCCACTTCGGCCCAGGCGACGAACGCCGAGGCGCCGGCCCAGGACTCGCAGGCCCCGACCGTCGTGGACACGATCGCCGAGGGACTCGAGACCCCGTGGGGACTCGCGTTCCTCCCCGACGCAACGGCGATCGTCACCGAACGAGACACGCGCCGAGTTCTCACTGTTCGTGACGGCCGGACGACGGTGGTCGGAACGATCGACCCGGCAGCGCCGCGGGGCGAGGCGGGTCTGCTCGGCGTCGCCGTTTCGCCGACCTTCGACACGGACCGGTTCGTGTTCTTCTACTTCACCACGAGCACCGACAACAGGGTCGTACGCACCACACTCCACGACGGGGCGCTCGGCAAGCTCGATGTCATCCTCGACGACATCCCCGCCGGGTCCATTCACGACGGCGGACGTCTCGCCTTCGGGCCGGACGGATACCTCTACGTGTCCACCGGCGAAGCCGGGGATCGGGACCTCGCGCAGGAACCGGATTCGTTGGGCGGCAAGATACTTCGTATCACCACCGACGGCCGACCCGCGCCGGGCAACCCGACCCCGACCTCGCCGGTCTGGAGCCTGGGCCACCGCAATGTGCAGGGCCTCGCCTTCGACGACCACGGGACGCTGTGGGCCAGCGAGTTCGGCTCGAGCCGATCCGACGAACTCAATCGCATCCAACCCGGCGGCAACTACGGATGGCCCGCAACAGAAGGAGTCGGCGGTCGCGAACCGTACACAGATCCCCAGCTGACCTGGGGTGTCTCCGAGGCGTCGCCGTCGGGGCTGGCCTACGCGCAGGGCCGTCTGTGGATGGCGGCGTTGCGCGGGCAACGGCTCTGGCGCATCGACGTCACCACCGGCACCGCCGCCGAACCGCGCGACTTCTTCGTCGGCGAGTACGGCCGGATGCGCACCGTGGCGTTCGCGCCCGACGGCCGCCTGTGGGTGACCACCTCCAACCGAGACGGGCGCGGTTCCCCCGGGATCGGCGACGACCGCATACTCGCGGTGACCGTGGGAGAGCGGTGACTGGCGCACGGCGACGCCACACAATGCCCTAGCCGGGCTGGCCGGGGAACGCCGTGGTCGGCGGTGTCACGCCGAGAACCGCCTGCCAGTTCGCAAGGCGCAGAGCGGTTTCGGTGAGGGCGTCGACCGCGACGCCCCGGGTGTGCTCGGACTGTGCGCGTTCGATCACCGACCGCCACGCGACCGCGGCGTCACCCTCCACGCGGGCGGCGAGCTGGACCGCGGTGGTCGGGTCGGTGACCGGGAACGGGATGGTGTACCCGGACTCGGCGCCCGGCGGGGTCACGCTCGCCGCGACGAGCGCGTCGACGGTGGCATCGCGCCGGGCCCGGTGCGATGCGGCGTCCGCCGAGATCTGTCCGATCCGTGCGGGGTTGGAGAAGGCCGCGACGATCCCGTAGGCGTACACGGCGGCGTGCTCGGCGCGCAGGGCGTCGACCAGGGCCTGCTGCTCGGGCCCGAGCGAGGTGGTGGGGGAGGTCATGGCAGCAACACCGCCTGCTGCACGGCCACGGCCGCGCTGATGGAGCCGAGGAGTCCGGCCCGGTAGCCGTCCACGCGCCGCGCCAGAGCGGCCGCGCCGCGCTGCGAGTCGGCCAGGTCGGCGCGGACGTCGTCCACTGCTGGGGGCGCCGAGGCGGCGGTGGGGCTCGGCGCCGCGGTGGTGGTCGAGGTGGCCTCGCTGCCGGCGGCCCGGAGGATCTCGGCGGACAGCGCGTCGGCGTGGGCGGTGCGTTCGTTCGCGACGACGGTCAGGGCCCCGGCCCGGTCGGGTGCCAGGGCCGCGGCGGCGGTGGCCGCGGCCGCGTCCCGTCTGGCCGCGGCCAGCGGGACGAGCAGGGGGTCCGGTTCCCGGGCCTCGTCGTTCGAACCGGAACCGGCGCATCCGGCGGTGGCGCCGAGGGCGGCGAGGCCGAGGGCCGCGGCGCCGGCCACCCGGAAGGCGCCGCGTCGTGAGAGCGCGGGGCTGATGAGGGCTGCAGGCACGGACCCATCCTGTCAGGTGTGCTGTCGGGCATCCGAACCCAGGCTGGTCACCGGAGGGTCAAATGCACGATATCCTTAGTCTTCGCGCCGAAGACTTGTGATCCGAACACAACTGAACGAGGAGTTCCACTGATGCCGGTTCCGTCAAAGGAGAGGGTGGTCGAACTCCTCTCCGGTCTTGTAGACCGACAGGGATACGACCTGGAGGACGTCACGGTCACCCAGGCCGGCAAGCACAGCGTGGTCCGCGTGATGGTGGACGGCGATGCCGGCCTCGAGTTGGACGCGGTCGCCGAGATGAGCCGGGTGATCTCCGACGCGTTCGACGCCGCAACCGAGTTCGGCGAGACCCCGTACACGCTCGAGGTCACCTCACCCGGTGTCGACCGCCCGCTCACCGAACCCCGGCACTGGCGTCGCGCGCGCGGCCGCAAGGTGGCGGTCCAGTTCGCCGACGAGCAGCTGACCGGCCGGGTCGGTGCCCTCGGCGACGGCGTCGTCGCGCTGGTGCTGCCCGGCAAGGGTGGACCGACGGTGCGGGAGATCGCCCTCGCCGATGTGGTGAAAGCGGTAGTGCAGGTGGAGTTTTCGAAGCCCAACCCGGCCGAGCTCGAGCTCGCGGGCGGGGTGGCCGAGGGTCGGGTCCTGCCCACCGACGTCGACGACGCGGTGGACCTGACAGCGGGCGCGGACGAGACAGACGAGACAGACGACGAATTTCAGGTAGAAGGGTAGACAAGTGAATATCGACATTGCCGCGCTGCGCGCCATTGAGGAAGACAAGGGGATCTCGGTCGGCACGATCATCGAGACCATCCAGACCGCGCTGCTCACCGCCTACCGGCACACCGAGGGGCACCAGTCCCACGCCCGCATCGACGTGGACACCAAGAGCGGCATCGTCCGGGTGATGGCCCGCGAGGTCGACTCCGACGGCAACATCGTCGGCGAGGAGTGGGACGACACCCCCGAGGGCTTCGGCCGGATCGCCGCGACCACGGCCCGGCAGGTGATCCTGCAGCGACTGCGGGACGCCGAGCACGAGAAGAGCTTCGGCGAGTTCTCCACCCACGAGGGCGAGATCGTCGGCGGCATCATCCAGCGCGACACCCGTGCCAACGCCCGCGGCATGGTCGTGGTGCGGATCGGCAGCGAGGCCAACGGAGCCGAGGGCGTGCTGCCCGCGGCCGAGCAGGTGCCGGGGGAGACCTACGAGCACGGCGAGCGGATCAAGTGCTACGTCGTGGGTGTCACCCGCGGCCAGCGCGGCCCGCAGATCACCCTCTCGCGCACCCACCCGAACCTCGTGCGCAAGCTCTTCGCGCTCGAGGTGCCCGAGATCGCGGACGGCTCGGTCGAGATCGTCGCGGTCGCGCGCGAGGCCGGTCACCGCACCAAGATCGCCGTCGCGTCCCGGGTCCAGGGTCTCAACGCCAAGGGCGCGTGCATCGGCCCGATGGGCCAGCGGGTGCGCAACGTGATGAGCGAACTGGCCGGCGAGAAGATCGACATCATCGACTTCGACGACAACCCGGCCCGGTTCGTGGGCAACGCGTTGTCGCCGTCGAAGGTTGTGTCCGTCACAGTGGTGGACGCCGACGCGCGCGCCGCGCGCGTGGTGGTCCCCGACTTCCAGTTGTCGCTGGCCATCGGCAAGGAGGGGCAAAACGCCCGCCTGGCTGCACGCTTGACGGGCTGGCGGATCGACATCCGATCCGACGCCGCGCCGGTGACTGACTCGCCGTCCGGACCTGCGTCGACGCGCGTTTAGGGGCGGCATGTACGTAACTGTTGTCAACAGCGGTAGAGTGGTCGATGGCTCAGCATGAGTTTTCGGCGGAGACGCGCGAATGCACCGGTCAACCGGTGCGCACGTGCGTCGGATGCCGTAAACGCGCGCTGGCCGCGGATCTGCTGCGGGTCGTCGCGCGCGAGGTTCAGCCGGAGGGCTGGGCCGCGGTGCCCGATCCTCGGCGCAGGCTCCCGGGACGAGGTGCGTGGTTGCACCCCGAACCGAACTGTCTGAGCCTGGCGGAGAAGCGCCGAGCATTCGGCAGAGCGCTGCGAGTGTCCGGAACCCTGGACACGGCGGCACTGGATCGGGAGATCGAGCAGATCTCGTGATCGAGCCGCATCCACAACAGAGCAGTACCTCTTGAGACGAGTTAGGCAAACACACTCATGAGCACACCGTGAAGCACCAACGATGATCGTCCATCGGAGTTAACCCGAGGTCGTGCGGGCGCCCAGCCGCGCTCGACCTCATCAGTGAGGAGAGCAGTGGCAGGCAAGGCCCGTGTACACGAGTTGGCAAAGGAACTCGGTGTCACCAGTAAGGAACTACTCGCACGGCTCAAGGAGCAGGGCGAGTTCGTGAAGTCGGCGTCCTCCACAGTGGAGGCGCCCGTCGCACGGCGGCTGCGGGAGTCCTTCCCGTCGGCCGATTCGGCGGCAGCACCCGCAAAGCCCCAGGCAGCGTCACCGAAGCCCGGCGGACCGCGTCCCGGCCCGAAGCCGGCGGCTCCGGCACCGGCGCCCGCTCCGGCGGCACCGGCACCGGCACCGGCTGCTCCCGCGCCGGTCGCAGCACAGCCCACACCGGCAGCGCCGGCACCGGCAGCGCCCGCCCCCGCGGCGGCCGCACCCGGACCGCGTCCCGGCGCACCCGTGCCCGCCGCACCGGCACCGAAGCCGGCTCCCGCCGCTCCGGCCGCCCCCGTGGCACCGGCCGCGAGTGCCGCTCCGGCTCCCGCGCCGTCGGCTCCGGGTCCGAAGCCCGGTCCCAAGGCGCCGCGCGTCGCGAACAACCCGTACTCCTCGGCCCCGGCCGAGCGTCCCGCCCCGCGTCCGGCACCCGGTGCCCCGCGTCCCGGCGGACCGCGTCCGGCTCCCGGCCAGGGCGGTCCCCGTCCGGCTCCGGGCGCCCCGCGTCCCGCCGCAGGTCCGGGCGGACCGCGTCCGGCCCCGGGTCAGGGCGGTCCCCGTCCCAGCCCCGGCTCGATGCCTCCTCGCCCGAACCCGGGCGCGATGCCCGCACGTTCGGCACGTCCGGCCCCGGGCGCAGGTCGTCCCGGCGGCGGACGTCCGGGCGGACCGGGCGGTCGTCCCGGTGGCGCCGGCGGTGGCGGTGGCTACCGCGGTGGCGGTGCCCCCGGTGCCGGTGCAGGTGCACCCGGTGCAGGTGGAGCTCCCGCCGGCGGTTTCCGCGGTCGCCCCGGTGGCGGCGGTGGCCGTCCCGGTCAGCGCGGCGCAGCAGCAGGTGCCTTCGGTCGTCCCGGCGGAGCAGTGCGCCGTGGCCGTAAGTCGAAGCGGGCGAAGCGCGCCGAGTACGAAAGCATGCAGGCGCCCGCAGTCGGCGGCGTCCGGCTGCCCCGCGGCAACGGCGAGACCATCCGTCTCGCTCGCGGCGCATCGCTGTCGGACTTCGCGGACAAGATCGATGCGAACCCCGCAGCACTCGTGCAGGCGCTGTTCAACCTCGGCGAGATGGTCACGGCCACGCAGTCGGTGAACGACGAGACCCTCGAGCTGCTCGGCGGCGAGATGAACTACGTCGTGCAGGTCGTCAGCCCGGAGGACGAGGACCGCGAGCTGCTCGACAGCTTCGACCTCACCTACGGCGAGGACGCGGGCACCGAGGAAGACCTCGAGTCCCGTCCGCCGGTGGTCACCGTCATGGGTCACGTCGACCACGGCAAGACCCGCCTGCTCGACACGATCCGTAAGGAGAACGTCGGCGAGGGCGAGGCCGGTGGCATCACCCAGCACATCGGTGCCTACCAGGTGCTCACGCACCTCAACGGCGAGGATCGTCTGGTCACGTTCATCGACACCCCGGGTCACGAGGCCTTCACGGCCATGCGTGCCCGTGGTGCGAAGGCCACCGACATCGCGATCCTGGTGGTCGCGGCCGACGACGGCGTCATGCCGCAGACGGTCGAGGCGATCAACCACGCCCAGGCGGCCGACGTGCCGATCGTGGTCGCGGTGAACAAGATCGACAAGGAAGGCGCGAACCCGGACAAGATCCGGCAGCAGCTGACCGAGTACGGACTGGTCGCCGAGGAGTACGGCGGAGAGACCATGTTCGTCGACATCTCGGCGAAGCAGGGCACCAACATCGATGCGCTGCTCGAGGCCGTGCTGCTCACCGCGGACGCCTCGCTGGACCTGCGGGCCAACCCGGACATGGACGCCCAGGGTGTCGCCATCGAGGCGCACCTCGACCGCGGCCGTGGCCCCGTTGCCACCGTGCTCATCCAGCGCGGAACGCTGCGGGTCGGCGACTCGATCGTGGCCGGCGACGCCTACGGACGCGTCCGTCGGATGGTCGACGAGCACGGCGACGACGTGCTCGAGGCGCTGCCCTCGCGTCCCGTCCAGGTGGTCGGCTTCACGTCGGTCCCCGGTGCAGGCGACAACCTGCTCGTGGTCGACGAGGACCGCATCGCCCGGCAGATCGCGGACCGTCGCAATGCGCGTAAGCGCAACGCGCTGGCCGCACGCAGCCGCAAGCGGATCAGCCTCGACGATCTCGATGCAGCGCTCAAGGAGACGAGTCAGCTCAACCTGATCCTCAAGGGCGACAACTCGGGCACCGTGGAGGCGCTCGAGGAGGCCCTGCTCGGCATCCAGATCGACGACGAGGTGCAGTTGCGCGTCATCGACCGCGGTGTCGGTGGCGTGACCGAGACGAACGTGAACCTGGCCTCGGCCTCGAACGCGATCATCATCGGCTTCAACGTCCGGGCCGAGGGCAAGGCAACGGAGCTGGCGAACCGCGAGGGCGTCGACATCCGGTACTACTCGGTGATCTACCAGGCCATCGACGAGATCGAGAAGGCACTCAAGGGCATGCTCAAGCCGATCTACGAAGAGGTCGAGCTCGGCCGGGCGGAAATCCGTGCCATGTTCCGGTCCTCCAAGATCGGTAACATCGCGGGCTGCCTGGTCACGTCGGGCATCATGAAGCGCAACGCCAAGGCGCGCCTGATCCGTGACAACGTGGTTGTCGCGGAGACGGTCACCATCTCCTCGCTCAAGCGGGAGAAGGAAGACGCGACCGAGGTCCGCGAGGGTTACGAGTGCGGTCTGACGGTGACGTACAGCGACATCAAGGTCGGTGACGTGATCGAGGCGTACGAGCTGCGCGAGAAGCCGCGCGACTGACCGTCGCAGCGTCGTGAGGTTGTGCGTCCCCGCGGGTCTTCGGTGGGCGCGCTGGAACTGGACATCCTGCTCGGCGACGTGCGCTCCCTGAAGGAGAAGCGGTCGATCGTGAGACCCGTCATCACGGCACTGGCCAAGTACGGGGTGTCCGTCTCGGAGACCGGTGATCAGGACGTCTACCGCCGCTCGCTGATCGGGGTGGCCGTGGTCAGCCCGGACGTCGACCACCTCAACGGGGTGCTCGACACCTGCGAGCGTCACGTGGCGTCGCGGCCGGAATTGCAGTTGCTGGCCGTGCGGCGCAGGATCTTCGGTCCAGAAGACTGAACGAGAACACACACACATACTTCGGCGGCCCTGCCGCCACGCACATCGGACGGCGACGCCGTCGGCACAACTTGACGGCACCGCCGTCGCGAAGAAGGGACATCCCGTCATGGCAGATCCGGCGAGGGCGCGGAAGCTGGCCAAGCGAATCTCGACGATCGTCGCGACGGCGATCGGGGGAGAGATCAAGGATCCCCGGCTGGACTACGTCACCATCACCGACGTGAAGGTGACCGCGGACCTGCACGACGCGACCGTGTACTACACGGTGCGCGGCGTCGATCTCAACACCGAGCCCGACATGGAAGGTGCGGCGGCCGGCCTGGCCAAGGCCGCCGGTTCGCTGCGGTCCAAGGTGGGCGCCGGCACCGGCGTGCGGTTCACACCGACCCTCGCTTTCGTCCCGGACACGGTGCCCGAGGCGGCGCGCCACATGGAGGAGCTGCTGGCCCGTGCGCGGGCGGCGGACGACGAGGTCGCCCGGGCCCGCGAGAACGCGACCCCGGCCGGCGACGCCGATCCGTACAAGGAGCCTCGCGTGGTCGACGAGGGTGACGACGCGGTCGACGAAGCCGAGTAGGGCACTCGGTGACGACAGGACTTCGGGCATGACCGAGACCGTGCCGCCGGCCGCGGCCGCCGGCGCCGAGACGGACCTCGAAGGCGCGCTCGCGCTGCTGTCCGAGGCGACGTCTGTGACCGTGCTGTGCCACGTCCACCCGGACGCGGACACCATCGGCAGCGGACTCGCACTGGCCCAGGTGTTCAGCCGCCGGGGAACACCCGTCCAGGTCTCCTTCGCGCAGCCCGACGAGCTGCCGGAGTCGATGCGTGACCTGCCCGGGGTCGACCTGCTGGTCCGGCCGGACCAGGTCGCGGCCGAGGTGGATCTGGTGGTCACCGTCGACTGCGGCAGCCGCGGTCGGCTCGGCGTGCTCGGCAACCGTCTCGACGGTGCCCGCACCAGCCTGGTCCTCGACCACCACCGGTCCAACACCCGTTACGCCCAGTTCAACCTCGTGGACGACTCCGCGGAGTCGACGACGGCGATCCTGGCGCGTCTGTTCGACGCCTGGGGTGTGGAGATCGACGCGGACCTGGCGCACTGCCTGTACGCCGGACTGGTCACCGACACCGGTTCGTTCCGCTGGGTGCAGCCGGGCACCCACCAGCTGGCCGAGCGGCTGATCGACACCGGCATCGACTCCACCGCCATCGCGCGTCGGCTGCTCGACACCCACCCGTTCGGCTGGCTGCCGATGCTCTCGGCGGTGCTCGGCACGGCCCGGCTGGTGCCCGACGCCGTCGGCGGCCGTGGCCTGGTCTACGCGTTGGTGCGGAACGCCGACACGGCGGGCATGGGCGCCGAGGAGATCGAGAGCGTCATCGACATCGTCCGCACCACCGCGCAGGCGGAGGTGGCGTCGGTCCTCAAGGAGATCCGGCCCGGCGAGTGGTCGGTCTCGCTGCGCTCGAAGTCCGCGGTCGACGTGTCCGAGGTCGCCGGGGGGCTCGGCGGGGGCGGGCACCGCTTCGCGTCGGGCTACACCGCGTTCGGCGACGCCGACGAGGTCGTCGCCGGGCTGCTTGCCGCGTTCGGGTGAACCGTCGCGTTGGCTGAACCGTCGTCGCGGCGCATCCTCGGGCTGGCCGTCCCCGCGTTGGGGGTACTGGCCGCCGAACCGCTGTACCTGCTCTTCGACATCGCGGTGGTGGGCCGGCTCGGCGCACTCCCGCTGGCCGGCCTCGCCGTCGGCGGGCTGATCCTGGCGATGCTCAGCACCCAGCTCACCTTTCTCTCCTACGGCACCACCGCGCGGGCCTCCCGTCGGCACGGCGCGGGCGACGAGCGCGGCGCGGTCGCCGAGGGGGTGCAGGCCACCTACCTGGCGGTCGGCATCGGCCTGGCGGTGGTGGCCGCCGTGTATGCCGTCGGGGGCCCGGTCGCCTCGGCGATCGCCGGCGGCGGCGACATCGCCGCCGAGGCGCTGTCGTGGCTGCGGATCGCCGTCTTCGGCGCGCCGCTCATCCTGGTCGCGATGGCGGGCAACGGATGGATGCGCGGGGTGCAGAACACGCTGCGGCCGTTGCGGTTCGTGCTGGCCGGGCTGGGGCTCTCGGCGATTCTGTGCCCGGTCCTGGTGCACGGCCTGCTCGGCGCGCCGCGCTGGGAACTGGCCGGGTCCGCGGTGGCCAACGTGGCCGGCCAGACCGTGACCGCGGCCTGCTTCGTGGTGGCGCTGCTGCGCGAGCGGGTGCCTGTGCGCCCGCACGCGTCGGTGATGCGCGCGCAGGTGGTGCTGGGCCGGGACCTGATCCTGCGCAGCCTGGCCTTCCAGGCCTGCTTCCTCTCCGCGGCGGCCGTCGCGGCCCGGTTCGGCGCCGCCGCCGTCGCGGCGCACCAGGTGGTGCTGCAGCTGTGGAACCTGGTGGCGCTCACGCTCGACTCGCTGGCGATCGCCGCGCAGACCCTGGTCGGGGCGGCGCTGGGGGCCGGCAACGCCGCGACCGCCCGGGAACTGGCCGGGCGGCTGACGCGGTGGTCCACGGTGTTCGCCCTGGCCCTGGCCGGGGTGTTCGTGCTGGCCCGCTCGGTGGTGCCGGGCCTGTTCACCGACGACCCGGCGGTGCTCGACCAGATCGGCACCATCTGGTGGATCTTCGCGGCGATGATCCCGGTCGCCGGTGTGGTCTTCGCCCTCGACGGGGTGCTGCTGGGCGCGGGCGACGCGGCTTTCCTGCGGAACGCGACGCTGGGCTGTGCTCTGGTGGGGTTCCTGCCGCCGATCTGGCTGTCGCTCGAGTACGACTGGGGTCTCACCGGAATCTGGGCGGGGCTTACGGTGTTCATGGTGCTGAGGATGCTGGCCGTCGTGTGGCGGACCGCGTCCGGGCACTGGACTGTGACCGGCGCCGACATACCGGCGGGAAGGCGGAACGAGTGACGCGCAAGTTGTGGGCGGTGAGCGACACCCACGTGGGGCATCGCGGGAACCGCCCGATCACCGAGGACCTGTACCCGGAGTCCCCGCAGGACTGGCTGATCCTGGCCGGCGACGTCTCCGAGAAGACCGACGACATCGCGTGGGCACTGAAGCTGGCGCGCAGCCGGTTCGAGAAGGTCATCTGGGTGCCGGGCAACCACGAACTGTGGACCACCGCCAAGGACCCCGTGCAGATCCACGGCGCCGCCCGCTACGAGTACCTGGTCAACATGTGCCGGGAACTCGACGTGGTGACCCCCGAGGACCCGTACCCGGTGTGGGAGGGGGAGGGCGGCCCGGCGACGCTGGTGCCGATGTTCCTGCTCTACGACTACTCGTTCCGGCCCGAGGGCACCACGAACAAGGCCGACGCCCTGGCCTTCGCGCGCGACAAGAACGTGGTCGCCAGCGACGAGTTCCTGCTCTCCAGCGAGCCGTACGCCACCCGCGAGGCGTGGTGCCACGCCCGGGTGGAGTCGACCAGGGCCCGACTCGACGAGCTCGACCTGAGCATCCCGACCGTGCTGATCAACCACTTCCCGCTGGTCCGCGAGCCCACTCGGGTGCTGTTCTACCCCGAGTTCTCGCTGTGGTGCGGCACCGAACTGACCGCGGACTGGCACACCCGCTACAACGCGATCTGCAGTGTCTACGGGCACCTGCACATCCCGCGCACCACCTACTACGACGGCGTCCGCTTCGAGGAGGTCTCGCTCGGGTATCCCCGCGAGTGGCAGAAGCGCGGGCTCCCGGAGCGGCTCCTGCGGCAGATCCTGCCCGTCCCGGAGTACCCGCCGGGAACCCTGAACAAGTGGGGTGGGCACTTCCACATCACCCCACAGCAGGAAGCGGAGTTCGAGGCGATGAAGGCGGCCCGGAAGTGATCGAGCAGATTCTGCCCACGGGGGTCGTCGCGGCCGAGTTGTTCGAGGACCCGCCCGGCCTGACGGTGCACCCGCAGGAGGAGGCGCTGATCGCGCGCGCGGTGGACAAGCGCCGCCGCGAGTTCACCAGCGCGCGGCACTGCGCCCGCGTCGCGCTCGGCAAGCTCGGCGTGGAGCCGGCACCGATCCTGCGCGGCGAACGGGGCGTGCCCCGGTTCCCGCGCGGGGTGGTCGGCAGCCTCACCCACTGCGACGGCTACCGCGCCGCGGTGCTCGGCTTCGCGATGCAGGTGCGCTCCGTCGGCATCGACGCGGAACCGCACGGGCCGCTGCCCGACGGCGTGCTCGACGCGGTGAGCCTGCCCGAGGAGCGCGCGGTCCTCGCCGCCCGGGCCGACGGCTCGGTGCACTGGGACCGGCTGCTGTTCTGCGCCAAGGAGGCGACCTACAAGGCCTGGTTCCCGCTGACCGAGCGGTGGCTGGGCTTCGAGGACGCGCGGATCACCTTCGCGACCACCGAACCGACGAGCGACGGCGGCGCCCACGGCACGTTCCACTCCGAGCTGCTGGTACCTGGCCAGACCCTCGACGGGCCGCCGCTGGCGTCGCTCGACGGGCGCTGGCTGGTCTCCGACGGCCTGGTCATCACCGCGATCACCGTCCAGTAGGCTCGAAAATCGTGTCTTCTCACCGCAAACCGTCCTCCGGCCTCGATGGCGCCGGGCTGTTGGTCATCGACAAGGACGCCGGCGTCACCAGCCACGACGTCGTCGCACGCTGCCGCAAGATCCTCAACACCCGCAAGGTGGGCCACGCGGGGACCCTGGACCCGATGGCCACGGGCGTGCTCGTGCTCGGCGTCGAGCGCGCCACCAAGCTGCTCGGACTGCTGGCGCTGACCACCAAGGCGTACACCGCGACGATCCGGCTGGGTCAGGCGATGACCACCGACGACGCGGAGGGCGAGGAGATCTCGCGGGCCGACGCGTCCGGGGTGACCGACGCGGAGATCGCCGCGGTGATGGCGACCCTGACCGGCGCCATCGAGCAGGTGCCGTCGAGCGTCAGCGCCATCAAGGTCGACGGCCAGCGCGCGCACAAGCTGATCCGGGCGGGGGAGGAGTTCGAGCTCAAGGCGCGTCCGGTGACCGTCGACCGTTTCGAGCTGACCGCGACCCGCCGCGGCGTCGACTCGATCGACCTGGACGTGGAGGTCGAGTGCTCCTCCGGGACCTACGTCCGGGCCCTCGCCCGCGACCTCGGCGCGACGCTCGGCGTGGGCGGTCACCTGACCGCGCTGCGGCGCACCCGCGTCGGTCCGTTCACCCTCGAGCACGCCCGGACCCTCGAGCAGCTCGCCGAGGACCCGGCCGTCAGCCTGGACATCGACCACGCCGCGCAGACGGCGTTCGCGCACCGGCAGATCAGCACTGAGGAGGCCGAGGCGATCAGCCAGGGCCGCTGGCTCGAGCCGGTCGGCATCCCCGGCGTGTACGCGGCGATCGACCCCACCGGCCACACCATCGCGCTGCTGCAGGAACGCGGCCGTCGGGCCAGTTCGGTGATGGTGGTGCGGCCGGCGACCCTGCGCGGTCTCTGAGGCCTCCGCCGCGCCGGCACACACCCATTCGCCGCGTCGCACCCGCGTTGTACGTGGAACAGGTGTGTGATCGCGGCAACGGGTGTGTGCCGTGTGCGGCGGGCGCCTACCCGCGGTTCTGGGGTACCGATGCGAGGTTGCGGCGGTCGGACCGCCAGTCGAGCAGGAACCACACCAGCACCACCGCGTAGACGACGGTCCACCAGCTGCCCTCGGTGATCCCCGACACCAGCAGGAACGCGAGCGCGGCCAGGAACACACCGCGGAAGAGTGACGCGCCGAGGGAGGGGCGAGCGCTCACTGCTCGACCAGCCAGATCGCCTCGGCGGCAGGGTTGCCGAGGTCGACCGTGCTGATCGTCGCCCCGTCGCCGAGTCGCACGGAGACGGTGCCGGCGTAGTCGCGACGTTCGACGACGGTGATCGTCACGTCCAGCGCGATGCCGACGGAGTCGAAGTAACGCAGCATCGCCGGATCGGAGTCGGAGATCCGCGCCACCGTGCCGTGCTCGCCGTCTGCGAAGTCGCTGAGCTGGCGGGCCGGCGGGGTGGGGATGGAGCCGTCACGGCTCGGGATGGGGTCGCCGTGCGGATCTCGTTCCGGGTGACCGAGTTTCGCGTCGATCCGGTCGACCATCAGCTCGGAGACTGCGTGCTCGAGGACCTCCGCCTCGTCGTGCACCTCGTCCCAGCCGTAGCCGAGTTCGTTGACGAGGAAGGTCTCGATCAGCCGGTGCCGGCGCACCATCGCGACGGCGGCGGCCCGGCCGGAGTCGGTCAGCGAGATCGAGCCGTAGCGGGCATGGTCCACCAGACCCTGGCCCGCCAGCTTGCGGATCGCCTCGGACACCGTCGAGGCGGACACCCCGATCCGCTCGGCCAGCATCTTGGTCGTGACCTGCTCACCCGACCATTCCGCGGCCGTCCAGATCACCTTCAGGTAGTCCTGTGCGACCGTCGTCAGGGTCTCGGTTCGATCGTTTCCGGTCGTCGGGTCCGGTCCACCACTGCGCTCGCCCACGATCATGAGCTTAGGCAATCGGCCGCGGGTCGCCCACTTCGCACCCGTGTACGGGAATCCGCGCGTGACGGCGTCGGAGGCGGGCCGTAGGCTGCCACTCGTGCAGAGATGGCGAGGTCTCGACGAGGTACCTGCCGATTGGGGCCGTTGCGTTCTCACTATCGGCGTTTTCGATGGCGTGCACCGAGGTCACGCGCAGCTGATCAGTCGTGCCGTGAAGGCCGCCAGCGAGCGCGGAGTCCCCAGTGTGGTCATGACTTTCGACCCCCACCCGATGGAGGTCGTGCGGCCGGGTAGTCACCCGGCGCAACTGACGACTTTGGCGCGCCGCGCGGAGCTCGCGGAGGAGCTGGGCGTCGACGTGTTCTGCGTCATCCCCTTCACCCCCGAGTTCATGAAGCTGAGCCCCGAGCGGTACGCCCACGAGATCCTGGTGGAGCGGCTGCACGTGGCGGAGGTCGTGGTCGGCGAGAACTTCACCTTCGGGAAGAAGGCCGCGGGCACCGTGGACCTGCTGCGGCAGATCGGTTCCCGGTTCGGCTTCGCCGTCGACGGCGTCAACCTGCTGGCCGAGCACGCGGTGACCTTCTCGTCGACCTACATCCGCTCCTGCGTGGACGCCGGCGACGTCGCGGCCGCGGCGGAGGCACTGGGCCGGCCGCACCGCGTCGAGGGCGTGGTGGTGCACGGCGACGGCCGCGGCCGCCTGCTCGGCTTCCCGACCGCGAACATCGCGCCGCCGACGCACTCGGCGATCCCCGCCGACGGGGTGTACGCGGCGTGGTTCACCCTGCTGGGTCCCGGTCCGGTGGCCGGCACCGTCGAGTCGGGGGAGCGCTACCTGGCCGCCGTGTCGGTCGGCACCAACCCGACCTTCTCCGGTCGCACCCGCACCGTCGAGGCCTTCGTCCTCGACGCCGAGGCGGACCTGTACGGCCAGCACGTGGCGGTCGACTTCGTCGACCGGGTGCGCGGCATGGAGAAGTTCGACTCCGTCGACGCGCTGGTCGAGGAGATGGGCCGGGACGCCGAGAAGGTTCGTGAAATCCTCACCCGGGCGGACCTGCAGCAGCACGGCTGACGGTCCGGCCCGTAGCCCCTGGTAGGATGCTTCCTGGTGTGCGCTGCGGTCCGCGGTGGCCGCGCCGGCGTGGTGCGCCGCCCGCTTTCCGGGGTGGCGGTCCTCGTTCCAGTTGCGCGGACGTCAGTGATCAGGAGATTCACAGTGGCTTTGACCACCGAAGAGAAGAAGACCGTTCTCGCAGAGTACGGCCTGCACGAGACCGACACCGGTTCGCCGGAGGCGCAGGTGGCCATGCTCACCAAGCGCATCGTCGACCTCACCGAGCACCTGAAGATGCACAAGCACGACCACCACTCCCGCCGCGGCCTCCTGCTGCTGGTCGGACGCCGTCGTCGTCTGCTCAAGTACATCCAGAAGGTGGACATCGCGCGTTACCGCTCGCTGATCGAGCGTCTGGGTCTGCGTCGCTAGTTTTCCGACGCGCCCTGCCGACCAGTGCGGCTTGACCGGTAGCCAGCGAGGCCACGCATAGAATGAGCCTCGCTGGCTACCTGCGTATGAGGGGCCCGCGGTTTCCGGTTCCACCGGTTGCGCCGCCCCACCGGTTCCACCAAGAATTGCCAGCAGGACAGAGTTTCAGCAGCACAGAGTTTCAGAGCAACCAGGTTTCACCGCAGCACCGAGTTGCAGTAGGACCCGGATCCACGAGATCCAGCCGTACGCACCCGCCAGTCGTGGCGTCGGTCCTCGGTAGTGGCCACTCGGCAGGTCGTCAAACGTGACGACCGCCGGAGGGCTTCGATCGATGACCGCCTCCGCGCAGAGGGAACGCCCTCGCCCAAGGTGCGTCGTCGCCGCCGTCGATGGCAGCGACGATCACGCGGATACGGCAAAGACGAGAGGACGAGAAGAGAAAAGATGTCAGAAAACACCGCAGTAGAGGTCGACGAAGGCGTGTTCGAATCCACCGCCGTCATCGACAACGGGAGCTACGGCACCCGCACCATCCGTTTCGAGACCGGCCGCCTCGCGCAGCAGGCCGCCGGCGCCGTCGTCGCCTACCTGGACGACGAGACCATGCTGCTGTCGGCCACCACGGCCAGCAAGCACCCCAAGGAGCACTTCGACTTCTTCCCCCTCACGGTGGACGTCGAGGAGCGCATGTACGCCGCGGGCCGCATCCCCGGCTCGTTCTTCCGTCGTGAGGGTCGCCCCTCCACCGACGCGATCCTGACCTGCCGCCTGATCGACCGGCCGCTGCGCCCGTCCTTCGTCGACGGTCTGCGCAACGAGATCCAGGTCGTCGTCACGGTCCTGAGCCTGGACCCGAAGGACCTCTACGACGTGGTCGCGATCAACGCCGCCTCGGCGTCGACGCAGATCGCGGGCCTGCCGTTCTCCGGTCCGGTCGGCGGCGTGCGTGTCGCGCTGCTCACCTCGGACGAGAACAAGGCCGGCCAGTGGGTCGCCTTCCCGACCGTCGAGCAGCTCGAGAACGCCGTCTTCGACATGGTCGTCGCCGGCCGCGTCGTCTCCGGTTCCGGTGACAACGCCGACGTCGCGATCATGATGGTCGAGGCCGAGGCCCCCGCGCACGTGATCAGCCTGATCGAGGGCGGCGCGCAGGCGCCGACCGAGGCGATCGTCGCGCAGGGCCTCGAGGCCGCCAAGCCGTTCATCGCCCGCCTGTGCGCCGCACAGCAGGCGCTGGCCGCCAAGGCCGCCAAGCCGACCGGCGAGTACCCGGTCTTCCCGGCGTACCAGGACGACGTCTTCGCCGCCGTCGAGGCCGCCGCGTCCGCAAAGCTGACCGCCGCGCTGTCCATCGCCGGCAAGCAGGAGCGCGACGACAAGACCGACGAGGTCAAGGTCGAGGTCCTCGAGCTGGTCGCCCCGAACTTCGAGGGTCGCGAGAAGGAGATCGGCGCGGCGTTCCGCTCGCTGACCAAGAAGCTGGTCCGCCAGCGGATCCTCAAGGACCACTTCCGCATCGACGGCCGTGGCATCACCGACATCCGGTCGCTCTCGGCCGAGGTCGCCGTGATCCCGCGGGCGCACGGCTCGGCGCTGTTCGAGCGTGGCGAGACCCAGATCATGGGCGTCACCACCCTGGACATGGTCAAGATGGCGCAGCAGATCGACTCGCTGGGCCCCGAGACCAGCAAGCGTTACATGCACCACTACAACTTCCCGCCGTACTCCACCGGTGAGACGGGCCGCGTCGGTTCGCCGAAGCGTCGCGAGATCGGCCACGGCGCCCTCGCCGAGCGCGCCCTGATGCCGGTGCTGCCGAGCCAGGACGAGTTCCCGTACGCGATCCGTCAGGTCTCCGAGGCGCTCAGCTCCAACGGTTCCACCTCGATGGGCTCCGTCTGCGCCTCGACGCTGTCGCTGCTCAACGCCGGTGTGCCGCTGAAGGCCCCGGTCGCCGGCATCGCGATGGGCCTGGTCTCCGACCAGGTCGACGGCGAGACCCGGTACGTGGCGCTGACCGACATCCTCGGCGCCGAGGATGCCTTCGGCGACATGGACTTCAAGGTCGCGGGTACCAAGGACTTCGTGACGGCCCTGCAGCTGGACACCAAGCTCGACGGCATCCCGTCCAAGGTCCTGGCCGGCGCGCTCTCGCAGGCGCACGACGCCCGCACCACCATCCTGGAGGTCATGGCCGAGGCCATCGACACCCCGGACGAGATGAGCCCGTTCGCCCCGCGCGTCACGGCCATCAAGGTGCCCGTCGACAAGATCGGCGAGGTCATCGGCCCCAAGGGCAAGATGATCAACTCGATCACCGAGCAGACCGGTGCCAACATCTCCATCGAGGACGACGGCACCGTGTTCGTCGGCGCCACCGATGGTCCGTCTGCGCAGGCCGCGATCGACATGATCAACGCCATCGCCAACCCGCAGCTGCCCAAGGTCGGCGAGCGTTTCCTCGGCACGGTCGTCAAGACCACCGCCTTCGGCGCGTTCGTCTCCCTGCTCCCGGGCCGTGACGGGCTGGTGCACATCTCGAAGCTGGGCAACGGCAAGCGGATTGCCAAGGTCGAGGACGTCGTGAACGTCGGCTCCAAGATCCGGGTCGAGATCGCGGACATCGACAACCGCGGCAAGATCTCGCTCGTCCCGGTCGAGGACGACGCCGCCGCGGCGGCGGACGCCCCGGCCGCAGAGGGCACCGACTCGGAGTAGTCGCGCCCCGCGTCAACACATGTCAGACCCGGCGCCCCCGCACACTTCGTGCGGGGGCGCCGGTGCGTCCGGGTGCACCCGCAGCCGGACGGAGCGCACTGCACCGGCGCCGGTCGTGACGGCCGCGCTGTGTACTCTGTGATGCTCTACGCCCACACAGCTCAGAGGAACCGCTGACCACATACATGGCCGACATCGAACACCACCGCACCACCGCGTCGACCCGGAAAGTGGGAGCTCGCACCGAGGACTCCGGCGTCCGCCGCACCGTTCTCCCCGGTGGCCTCCGCGTCGTCACCGAGTACATGCCCGGGGTGCGCTCCGCATCGGTCGGCGTCTGGGTGGGGGTCGGCTCCCGCGACGAGAAGCCCACCGTGGCCGGCGCCGCGCACTTCCTCGAACACCTGCTGTTCAAGTCGACACCCACCCGCAGCGCGCTCGAGATCGCCCAGGTGGTCGACGGCATCGGCGGCGAACTCAACGCCTTCACCTCCCGCGAACACACCTGCTTCTACGCGCACGTCCTCGACGAGGACCTGGCGCTGGCGGTGGACCTGGTCAGCGACGTGGTGCTGCGGGGGCGGTGCCTGTCCGACGACGTCGACGTCGAACGCCAGGTGGTGCTCGAGGAGATCTCGATGCGCGACGACGACCCCGAGGACCTGCTCGGCGACGAGTTCCTCACCGCGCTGTTCGGCGACCACCCGGTGGGCCGGCCGGTGATCGGCAGCACCGAGTCGATCGAGTCGATGACCCGCGCCCAGGTGCACTCGTTCCACGTCCGCCGGTACACCCCGGAGCGGATGGTGGTGGCCGTCGCGGGCAACGTCGACCACGACGAGACCGTGGAACTGGTGCGGCGCAGCTTCGCCGGGCACCTGAACGACAGCGCCGTGCCCGCCCCGCGACGCGAGGGCACCCTGCGGCTGCGCACCGCGCCGGAGCTGACCGTGCTCAACCGGGACAGCGAGCAGGCCCACCTGTGCCTCGGCGTGCGTGGCTACGGCCGGCACCAGGGGCACCGCTGGGCGCTGTCGGTCCTGAACACCGCGGTCGGCGGCGGCCTGAGTTCCCGTCTGTTCCAAGAGGTTCGGGAATCGCGCGGGCTGGCGTACTCGGTGTACTCGAGCGTCGACACCTTCGCGGACACCGGTGCGTTCTCGGTGTACGCGGGCTGCCAGCCCGACAACCTGGCCGAGGTGACCACGCTGATCCGCGGGGTGCTGGCGGACGTCGCCGCGAACGGCATCACCGACGCCGAGTGCGCGCGGGCCAAGGGCTCGATCCGCGGCGGCATGGTGCTGGGCCTGGAGGACTCCGGGTCGCGGATGCACCGGATCGGCCGCAGCGAACTGAACTACGGCACCCACCGCACCATCAGCGAGACCCTCGCCCGGATCGACGCGGTGACCACCGAGGAGGTGCGGGCCGTGGCCGCGGAACTGCTGTCCCGGCCGTTCGCGGCCTCCGTGGTGGGCCCCTACCGGCGCAAGCGGGACCTGCCGGCGGTCGTGCGCGGGATCGTCTGAGTGTCGGTGAGCGTGCCGGGCCGGCGGTCGTGGCCGCTGCTGGCGGCCTTCGCGGTCACCCTGGTGATGCTGTTCTCGCCGGGGTCCACCGTGCCGAGTGGGCCGCCGAACTCCGACAAGCTCACGCACTTCCTGATGTTCGCGGTGCTGGCCTTCGCGGCCCGGTACGCCCGCCACCGGGTGCTCGCCGTCGCGTTGTGGGCGGGGGCGTACGCCGTGGTGAGCGAGGTGCTGCAGGGCCTGCTGCCGATCCGTCGCAGCGCCTCGGTGTGGGATGCGGCGGCCGACCTGCTCGGCGTGACAGTGGGCCTGCTGATCTTCTGGGCGTGGCAGACCTACCGCGGGCGGGTCGATGCGGCAGGGGCCGAGGACCGGGGATCCGCCGGGGCGTCGTGACCGCGAGGTCGGTGAGCATCGAAGGCCCGGACACCCGTGTCAGCGGGTAGCCGAGCCTTCGACAGCCACTGCGGTACCGGTCAGGAGGATCCGAACAGGTCGAGTGACCCGAAGTCGAGCGAACCGCCGGCCGACGGGTTGCACCCGGTGACCGTGACGGTGTGCCACTGACGGTCACCGATCCATTCGGGCGTCTCGGTCGGCGTCTGTCCGTTGTTGCCGGGCGGGCCGAGGACCATCCGGTACGCCACCGTGTGTGTGTCCGCGTCCGGGTTCGGCAGCCCCGGATCCCAGCCGTTGAGGTCCTTCAGGTCCTGCACGTAGGTGGCGGTGACCGGATCGCGATCGGAGACCATCGTGCGGTTCTCGACGGTGTTCGGTGGGACCTCGTCGGGCCAGGTCGGAGAGGCGGCCTTCGAGGCCATGTTCGGGTCTCCTGTGCGCCATACCGGGAAGCCGACGCCGATGTCACGCCCGTCCGGCAGCTCGTCGTCGATGCGCCAGTCGAGTGTGTATGTGGTGACATTCGTTCGGTTCTCGATGTTGAACTCCGCCTTGCAGCCGCCCAGGTCTGTCGCCCAGAACTGCACCGGTCCGGTGCGTTGTCCCGGATCGGGGGGTGTGGTCGCACCGACAGGTGCGCTCGACAGCGCCAGTACCGAACCTGCCGCAACGGCCAGCGATGAGGCAACTCTCACGAATCCAGCCATCTCTGCTCCCTGTCTTGTCCCACCCTGGTTGCGCAGCGTAACCGCAGCAATCGCGCAGCTTCGTGAAACCGGAATCTGAGTTTGGCTTCGGCGGTCGAGCATGGGCAGAACTGCGTGCCGCGGTGTGGGCGCTGCCAGCCGATTGCCGGGCGTCGCGACACCGGGCCGATTGCGTAGGCTGGTCGGGACGCAAAACGATCGAACGGAATGAGGGTCAAGTGACGGTACTTCGGGTCGGTGTCCTGGGTGCAAAGGGCAAGGTGGGCCGCGCGATCTGCGAGGCGGTCGAACAGGCAGCGGACCTCGAGTTGGTCGCGACGGTGGACCAGGGAGACCCGATCGAGAAGTTCGTCGACACTCGCACCCAGGTCGTCGTCGACTTCACCCACCCCGACGTGGTGATGGACAACCTGAAGTTCCTGGTGGCCAACCGGATTCACGCCGTGGTCGGCACCACTGGCTTCGACGACGCACGCCTGGCGCAGGTGCGCGGCTGGCTCGACGAGAACCCGACGACGGGCGTGCTGATCGCGCCGAACTTCGCGATCGGCGCCGTGCTGTCGATGCGGTTCGCCGAGCAGGCGGCCCGCTTCTTCGACTCCGTCGAGGTCATCGAGCTGCACCACCCGCACAAGGCGGACGCGCCGTCGGGCACCGCCTACCGCACGGCCGCGCTGATCGCGGCGGCACGGGCGAAGGCCGGCGTCGGACTCAGCCCGGACGCCACCAGCACCGAACTCGAGGGCGCCCGCGGCGCCGACGTGGACGGGGTGCGCGTGCACTCTGTGCGCCTGGCCGGCCTCGTCGCGCACCAGGAGATCCTGCTGGGCACCCAGGGCGAGACCCTGACGATCCGGCACGACTCGATCGACCGGAACTCGTTTGCGCCCGGCGTGCTGCTCGGCGTGCGGGAGATCGGCTCCCGGCCAGGCCTCACCGTCGGACTCGACCCGCTGCTCGACCTGTGAAGGCCGGCTCAACCAAGGTCGTCGTCACAATCGCGGCGATCGTCGTCGCGCTCTCGTTCTACTTCGTACTGCTCGGCCAGCGTGGCCTCGCGCTGGTCCAGGACGGGCGGGCGGTCCCGGTCGTGCTGGGCATCGCGGTGCTGATCCTTCCGGTGCTCGGCGTGTGGATGGTCTTCGCCACCGTCCGGTCCGGACTGCAGCACCAGCACCTCGCCACCCGGATCCGCGAGGAGGGTCTCGAACTGGACATCTCGGAGCTGCCGAAGCGGCCCTCCGGCCGGGTCGACCGCGACGCCGCGGATGCGCTGTTCGCGCAGGTCAAGACCGAGTGGGAGGCCGACCCCGACAACTGGCGGAACTCGTACCGGCTGGCCCGCGCCTATGATTACGCGGGCGACCGCGGCCGGGCCCGGGACACCATGAAGCGGGCAGTCGCGCTCGAAGCGCTGGAGCGGGACAGCTAGCGACGCGGCACCCGGCATCGGTCGGCAGGCGTCGATGGCCTGGTGGCGATGCGACGCGCGAATACCGACGAGAGGTGCCGCAATGGAGACTCCGGATTTGGTGAACGGGGTGCGGACCGATCCTTCCGCATCACGCGTCTTCGGGGAGCCGTACGAGACGGTCGACGGGGCGACGATCGTCACCGTCGCGAGGATTCGGGGTGGTGGCCGCGGATTCACCGCGACGCCGGTCGGCGCGTTCGTCGTCCACGACGGAAAGGTCTCCTGGGAGGCGGCCGTCGACGAGACCCGGGTCGGGCTGCTCGCCGTGTCCATCGGACTGGCGGCGACGGTGATCGCCACGTTGGCGGTGCTGCGGCGGCCGCCGTGGCCGGACCTGTCGCGTCGAGGGTCGTTCGGATCCAACAGGTCTCGGCCGTGACGTGAGTAGTCTGCTGGGGTGACCGAAGTCCCCGTCGTCGGTGAGCGCACCCTGCTCGTCGTGCACCACACCCCCTCGCCGCCCACCCGGGAACTGCTCGAGGCGGTGCTCGCGGGCGCGCACGACCCCGACATCGAGGGCGTGACGGTCCGCTCGGTGCCGGCACTCGGAGCCACCGTGCCCGACGTGCTGGCGGCGGACGGCTACCTGTTCGGCACCAGCGCCAACTTCGGCTACATGTCCGGTGCGCTCAAGCACTTCTTCGACACGGTCTACTACCCGTGCCTGGACGCGGTGGCGGGCCGGCCGTTCGGACTGTGGGTGCACGGCAACAACGACACCGCGGGGGCGGTCCGCTCGGTCGACAAGATCGTCGCCGGGCTGGCACTGACCCAGGTTGCGCAGACGGTCGAGATCACCGGCGGGGTCGACGCCGCGGCTCGGGAGCGGTGCTACGAGCTGGGTGCGACGGTCGCGGGGGGGGGGGGGGGGGGGGAAGCGTCCCTCGGTGCGGGGGTGCACCACGTCGTCGCGCTCCCAAGGCCAGCCGCCGAAGCGGGTGCGCTGGTACTCGTCGTAGGCCTCGATGAGCTCGTCCCGGGTGTTCATCACAAAAGGCCCGTGCTGTGCGACCGGCTCGTCGATGGGCACGCCCTGCAGTAGCAGGAGCTTTGCGCCGGAGGCCCCGGTCTCGACCGGCGTCGTGCCGGGTCCGGCCTGGGCGAAGCCGAACCCGGCCCCGACGTCGATCCCCGCGACCGTGGCGTGAGACCCGTCGCCGTAGACGTACAGCACCCGCTGGGCCTGCTCGGCCGACTGGGCGGGCAGCTCGACACGCGCGTGCGGGTCGAGTTCCAGCAGCCAGACGGCGACGTCGGAGGCCGGGTCGGCGGCCCAGGACCCGACGGGCGGCGCGAGGGGGTCGACGGCGTCGCCCTGTTCGGTGAGGTAGCGCCCGGCGATCACCTTGACGCGGGCCTCGCCGCCACCGGGACCCGCGACCCGGACGACGGGGATGTCCTCGTTCCAGAGCATCCGGAACTCGGGCTCCACCATCTTCGACGCGGCGGGCAGGTTCAGCCAGATCTGGAAGAGCTCGAACGGGTTGTCCGCGTCCGTCTCGAGCAGCGGGAACATCTCGGAGTGGGAGATGCCGCGGCCTGCGGTCAGCCACTGCACGTCGCCGGGCCCGAAACGGGCGGCGGCACCGGTGGAGTCGGCGTGATCGACGTACCCGCCCGACAGGATGGTGATGGTCTCGAAGCCCCGGTGCGGATGCGCGGGAAATCCGGGCACGGACTGGCCGTGGTACATGTTCCAGCCGGACGGGTGGCCGAAGTCGCTGCCCAAGGGGCGACCGTCCAGTCCCGTCGCCGGGGTCATGTCCTCGGTGCCGGCCGGGTAGTGGTCCACGTGCCAGTTGGCGAACAGGAAGGGCGGCGCGCCCTGCCAGGGCTGGCCGAGCCGGAAGACCTGTCCGCGATCGCTGGATGCCTCCATGGAGTTCCCCTTTCGTTCGCCGCGGTTGGGCTGCCGCTGCTCAGACTGCACAACCGAATCGTCCGAATCGCTATTCCGATCGGGATGGGCCCGGCGGGCGACCGATAGGGTCGGCGGCGAATCCCGCAGCTGCCACGACGAAGGAGGCGCCGGTCCCGTGTCCGTACTCGCGCTGGCAATGCTGTGCGTCGGTTTCGCGTCGATCATCGGTGGCGCCACGGGTTTTGGGACCGCGCTGATCGCCGCCCCGCTCATGTTGCTGGCCGGCGTCGGGGTGACCGAGGTCGTGGTGGTCAACCTGGTCGTCGGACTGGTGACGAGGATCGCGGTCGTCATCCAGTTGCGGGCCCACATCGAATGGCGGCGCGTCGGGTGGATGGGGGGCGCCAGTCTGCCGGGGTCCTGGCTGGGTGTGCTGACGGTGGCGCTGCTGCCCGTCGCCTACCTCAAACCGGCGGTGGGCGTGCTGACGGTGCTCTGTGGGCTGGCGCTGGCGATCCAGCCGTCCGGCGGCACCCGGCCGCCGTCGCGGCCGGCCCTGTCGGTCGCCGGGTTCGTCAGCGGCTACTTCGGCGCCACGACCTCGCTGAACGGGCCGCCCGTGGTGCTGCTGCTCAGCCGCGCCAGGCTGCCCCCGATGAGTTTCATCGCGGACCTGGCCGGGTTCTTCGTCATCACCAACACCCTGTCGCTGGCGTTGCTGTGGCTCTACTCCGACACGGACCCGACCACCAACTGGCCGATGCTCCTCGGCTGTTCGGCCGTGGGACTCGCCGGCAACGCGCTCGGCATCGGGATCGCGAAGAGGCTGTCCGTCGGGAGCTTCCGGTGGGCCGTGGTCGTGCTGGTGACGGCGGCGGGGATGCTCACGATCGTGACGGCGTAGGACGTCGTCCACGGGCGGGGGAGAGGCAAGGCCCGGCGCCCGGCTCAGGCCCGGTCGTGGCCGTCCACGGTGATGTCGACGAGTTCGTTGTAGAACGCGATGCGGCCGGCGATCGCGGCGACCGCCGGGTACGGGCGCGCGTAGGACCAGGCGACGCCCTCCGCTCCCGGCGCGTCCCAGTACTCCTCGGCATCCCCCTTGTAGGGGCAGTGGGTGCGGCGAGACCTGGCGGTGAGCTTGCCGAGGTCGACGTCCTCGCGGGGCAGGTAGTAGCGGGTGGGCAGTCCGGTCTCGAAAAGCACTACCGGACTGGAAGTTTCGGCCAGCATGACGCCATCGAGCGCGACGGTGACGTGCCTTGAACTCGGCAGTGCGTCGACCCGCGCATGAGGATCGCGGGGGTGGCCGGAGACTTCCTCGTCCTCCTCGAGCCAGCGGTCGAGCAGGCCCGGTTCCCAGGAGCACACGATGTGGTCCGCGAGGGCGGGGTCGTCACGAACCCAGGCGACGGCGCGGAGCGTCCGGCCGTCCCCGGTCTCGAGGTCGAACCACTCGCTGACCGGACCGTGCGGCCCGAAGAACGCGTGCGGGGAGGAGGGTTCCGAGCCTGGTCGCAGCAGGTCCGTCCGGACGTCTTCGCGGGGGTAGGCATACGAAGGCACCGGGAAGGAGTCTTCCCAGAAGAGCAGCGGCGCAAAGCTGCTGACGACGACGGTGTCGCCCGTCAGTCCGCGTACCCACCTGTCGCTGGGTTCCACCCGCATGTGACCAGGCTAGTCCCGCGCGCCGCCGGCCGCGACGGCCGACGCGACGGCGGGTCTCGGCGAACTTCGTCAGGCCCTTGGAGGCGGTGTCGATCGCCGTCTTCTGCGCCTTCTTGACGATGAAGCCGGGCAGCGGGATCTTCGGGTCGATGGTCAGCTCGAACTTGACCCGGGTGCCGCCGTCGATCGGCGTCAGAGTGTAGGAGCCGTCCTGCTTGTTCTGCTGGCCGCTCTCGACGAGGGTCCAGGACATGTGGTTCTCGCCGTCCCAGGCGTAGTCCACGACCTGCTCGTCGCTGATGCCCACGACGGAGACGACCATCCGGACGCGGTGCGGACGACCGTCGGGGTAGGTGCTCTCGATCGTGACCGACTTGTGGGCGGAGGACCACTCGCCGAGTCGGTCGACCGCCACGATCGCGGCCATGACGGTGGCCGGATCGGCCTTGATGTCGAATTCCTTGCTTCCGGACACGGCCATCGGGTCTACCCCATATCTGTGATTGCGAACGGGTCGAATGGTGCTCGAGCGTGGCGTCATTAGACCACTCCACCGTTCGCGGTCGGGGGACCGACGGCCCCCGGGAATCACCGGTCGCTGTGCCGGCCCTTGCGGGTCTGGTCGCGCAGCGCGCCCTGTACGGCCTGCCCGACCCAGGAGTTCAGCGACATCCCGTTCTGGGCGGCGGCGTCCTCGGCGCGGGCCTTCATCTGCTCGACCAGTCGCAGGGTCACCCGGGAGATGTCCCCGGTCACGTCGTCGAAGGTCGGTCCGGCCCCGCTGCCGCCCTCCGGGCCCGCGTCGTCGGGTGCGCCGGTGTCGGCGGTGGCGGGGCGGGTGATCTCGACGGCGGCGTCGGTGCCGTCGAACTTCACATGCACGGTGCGGTCGCCGAGTTCGGCCGACACCTCGGTCGCGAGGTCGGACAGGGCGGCCAGCAGCATCAGCCGGGCCGAGTTCTCGGCGGCGCCGGCGAGGGCCTCGGCGATCCGGCGGGTGTTCTCGTCACCGAGCGCCGCCGCGGCGATCAAATCGGTACGCAGCGTCTGGGTGTAGCCCGAGAGGTTCATGCCGTCAGTGTGACGTCACAGATGGCGTCAGTCAACCATCTTGTGACGTCACACCGACGAGGGTGATGTCAGACGAGCAGCTTGGCCTTCAGGGCCGCGATGTCGTTGTCGGTCAACCCGAGACCCTGGTGCACGTAGTTGTCGAAGCTGCCGTACTTCTTCTCGGCGGTGGCAAACGAGGTGTCCAGCCACTCCTGCTTCACGCCGGCGGCGCCGAGCGAGCCGGTGATGGACGAACCGCTCTCGTCGACGTACTCGTTGGTCAGCATGTAGTCCGCATTCACGGTGGCCCGGTCCACACCGAGGATGGTCAGCAGCACGGCGGTGGTCCAGCCGGTCCGGTCCTTGCCCTGGCTGCAGTGGTAGAGCACGGCGCCGTCGGTCTCGCGGATGTCGCGCAGCACCGCGGCGAACGCCTCGCTGGCGCCGGGGGCCTCGATGAAGGCGACGTAGGCCAAGCTGAGGTCCGCCGCCGTGCTGGGCGACGCCTTGCCGAGCACGTCGTACCAGTTCGACGTCGCCCCGGCGGGCAGCTTGTCCGGCTGCAGGGCCCGCTCGTAGACCGTGCGCAGGTCGTCGACGACCTTGACGTTCAGGCCCTCCAGCTTGGCGAGGTCGGCCGGGGTCAGCTTGTTGAGCGCGTCCGTGCGGAAGACCATGTCGGTCCTGACGGTCTTGCCGTCGACGGTTTCGTAGCCACCCACGTCGCGGGCGTTCGGGGCGCCCTCGAGGTGCAGTGAGTGGTCGGTGGCCGCCGCAACGACCGCGGGCGGGGCGGCCAGGGCGACGCCGGCGGGTCCGCCGACGAAGAGTGCGGCGCCGGCGGTGAGCGCGGCTGCCGCGCGTATGACGCGCAAGCGGGTAGGGGTGTGGGTCATATGGGCGCTCCATCTCGCGAGAACGGATACCGATCCGCGACTGCGGCTTCGGCTGACGCTATGTACACCCAGTTGATACACCGTCAAGGTGAAGGGTGGATGGCGAATGAGTAGACTTGCTCGCCCGTTGAGGCTGGTGGGGGCTATGGTGCGGGTGGGTCGACGGAGCCCGGTGGGCATGGACCGAGGAAGGTGTGCGGTGCGGCAAGCGGTGTCCCTGAAGGTGCAGCTCATTGCGAAGACGGAGTTCGTCCCGCCGCCGGACGTGCCCTGGGACACCGACGCGGCCGGCGGCGAGGCGCTGGTCGAGTTCGCCGGTCGGGCCTGCTACCAGAGTTGGTCCAAGCCGAACCCGCGCACGGCGACCAACGAGGGCTACCTGCGGCACCTGCTCGAGGTGGGGAACTTCTCCGTGCTCGAACACGGCACCGTCAGCTTCTACATCACCGGTATCTCCCGCTCCTGCACGCACGAGTTGATCCGGCACCGGCACCTGTCCTACTCGCAGCTGTCCCAGCGCTCGGTCCCCGAACGGGACGCGAAGGTGGTGCCGCCGCCCGCGATCGTCGGTGACCCCGAACTCGAGGCGTTGTTCGAGGCCGCCACGGATGCCAGCCGGGCCGCCTACGCGGACCTGCTCGACGCGCTCGATGCCAAGCTTGCGCACGTGCCGAACGGGTCGGTGCGCGCTCGCCAGGCCCGGCAGGCGGCGCGCTCGGTGCTCCCGAACGCCACCGAGACCCGCATCGTGGTCACCGGAAACTACCGGGCGTGGCGGCACTTCGTGTCGATGCGTGCCACCGAGCATGCCGACGTGGAGATCCGTGAGGTGGCCGTCGAGTGCCTGCGGCAGCTTTCGGTTGCGGCTCCAAACGTGTTCGGGGACTTCACGATTGCCGAACTTCCGGACGGTACCGAGGTGGCGGTCAGCGAGTTCGACCAGCAGTCCTGACCCGGCGGCACGCGTCGCGCCGCCGCGGTGTGCAATCCAGGCCGGGCCACCGGGTAACCTTCTGACCATGATCAACGGTGATTCCGCCCCAGTCGAGCGTCCGTTCGGCACGATCCTGACCGCTATGGCGACCCCCTTTGCCGCGGACGGCAAGCTCGACGTGGATGCCGGTGTCCGGTTGGCGACGCACCTCGTCGACGGCGGCTGCGACGGCCTCGTGCTCGCGGGTACCACCGGCGAATCGCCCACCACCACCGAGAACGAGAAGCTCGAGCTGATGCGCGCGGTGATCGCCGCGGTCGGCGACCGCGCCAAGATCGTCGCCGGCGCCGGCAGCAACGACACGGCGCACAGCGTCGAGCTCGCCCGCGACGCCGCCCGGGCCGGTGCCCAGGGTCTGCTCGTGGTGACCCCGTACTACTCCAAGCCGCCGCAGTCCGGCCTGCTGGCGCACTTCACCGCCGTCGCCGACGCGACCGACCTGCCGGTGATGCTCTACGACATTCCGGGCCGCTCCGTCGTGCCGATCGAGACCGAGACCATCTACCGGCTGGCCGAGCATCCCCGGATCCTCGCGGTCAAGGACGCCAAGGGCGACCTCAACGCGGGTGCCGAGCTGATCGCCCAGACCGACCTGCTGTTCTACTCCGGCGACGACCAGCTGAACCTGCCGTGGCTCTCGGTCGGCGCGGTCGGATTCGTCAGTGTCATCGGGCACCTCGCGCCCGGCCGACTGCGTGCGATGCTCGACGCCTTCGAGTCCGGTGACATCGCGAAGGCCCGCGAGATCAACGTTGGACTGATGCCGCTCTACCGTGCGGCGAGCCGTCTGGGTGGTGTGTCGGCGAGCAAGGCCGGCCTGCGCCTGCAGGGCATCGACGTCGGGGACCCGCGCCTGCCGCAGGTCCCACCCACTCCTGAACAACTCGAGGGCCTCACGGCCGACCTGCGTGCAGCGGAGGTTCTTTCATGACCCGTCCTACTCGTCGACGTAGCGCCAGCCGTCAGGCCGGCCCGCCGTCTCAAGCAGCGCCCGAGGCTCCCAAGGCCGAGGCGCCGAAGACCCAGGCTCCCAAGGCCGAGGCTCCGAAGGCCGAGGCTCCGAAGGCCGAAGCCCCGAAGTCTCAGGCTCCCAAGGCCGAAGCCCCGAAGTCTCAGGCCGCCAAGGCCGAGGCGCCGAAGGGCGACGCCCCGAAGTCCGGCTCGCGCCAACGCAAGTCCGACTCGTCCCGCTCGCGCGGCGGCGGCGGAGGCGGCGGCGGCAACCGGCCGCAGCGTCAGCGGAGCTCCGGCGGCCAGCGGCCCGACGGCCGGGCGGGAGTCGATCCCACCGAGCGGCTCGGACTGCCGCCGAAGGCGCCGCACAACGGCCTGCGGGTCGTCGCGCTGGGCGGCATCGGCGAGATCGGCCGCAACATGACGGTCTTCGAGCACAAGGGCAAGATCCTCATCGTCGACTGCGGTGTCCTCTTCCCCGAGGACCAGCAGCCCGGTGTCGACCTGATCCTCCCGGACTTCGCGCACATCGAGGACCGGATGGCGGACGTCGAGGCCGTGGTGCTCACGCACGGCCACGAGGACCACATCGGCGCGATCCCGTTCCTGCTGCGCCTGCGCCCGGACCTGCCGGTCATCGGCTCGAAGTTCACCCTGGCGCTGGTCGCCGCGAAGTGCCGCGAGCACCGGCAGCGGCCGAACCTGATCGAGGTCACAGAGGGTCAGCGCACCACGCACGGCCCGTTCGAGTGCGAGTACTTCGCCGTCAACCACTCGATTCCGGACGCCATCGCCATCGCGATCCGCACCGACGCCGGCATCGTGCTGCACACCGGCGACATCAAGCTCGACCAGCTGCCGCTCGACGGCCGCCTGACCGACCTCGCCGGCTTCTCGCGGCTCGGCGACGAGGGCGTCGACCTGTTCCTGGTGGACTCGACCAACGCCGAGGTGCCCGGCTTCGTCACTCCCGAGCGGGAGATCGGCGGCGTCCTGGACAACGTCATCGGCAAGGCCAAGCAGCGCGTCATCGTCGCGTCGTTCGCCAGCCACGTGCACCGCATCCAGCAGGTGGTGGACGTCGCGGTGCGGTACAACCGCCGGATCGCGTTCGTCGGCCGGTCCATGGTCCGCAACATGCAGATCGCCCAGGACCTCGGCTACCTCCGCGTCCCGGACGGCGTCGTCGTCGACGTCGACACCGCGGCGAACCTGCCCGACGACCGGTTGGTGCTCATCTCCACCGGCTCGCAGGGCGAACCGCTCTCCGCGCTGTCCCGGATGGCCCGCGGCGAGCACCGGCAGATCAACGTCCGCGCGAACGACCTCGTGGTCCTCGCGTCGTCGCTGATCCCCGGCAACGAGAACTCGGTGTTCGCGGTGGTCAACGGCCTCGCCAAGCGCGGTGCCACCGTCGTCACCCAGCAGAGCGCCAAGGTGCACGTGTCCGGCCACGCCTCGGCGGGTGAGCTGCTCTACCTCTACAACGCGGTGCGCCCCACCAACGCCATGCCCGTGCACGGCGAGTGGCGGCACCTGCGGGCCAACGCGGCGCTGGCCAAGGCCACGGGTGTCCCGGAGGAGCGCATCGTGCTCGCCGAGGACGGCGTCGTGGTGGACATGGTCGACGGTCTCGCGGAGATCGTGGGCCGGGTCCCGGTCGGCATGGTCTACGTGGACGGGAACTCCGTCGGCGACGTCGGCGACTCGACCCTCTCGGACCGCCTGGTGCTCGGCGAGGGCGGCTTCATCGCGATCTCGCTGGCCGTCGACATCCACACCGGCAAGCCCGTCAGCACCCCCGAGGTGTCGGGCCGCGGTTTCTCCGACGACCCGGCCGCCCTCAAGGAGGCCGCCGTGCTGGTGGAGTCCGAACTGGCCCGGCTCGCGCAGGAGGGCATCACCGACACCCATCGGATCGCGCAGGCCGTCCGTCGCGTCGTCGGCCGCTGGGTGGCGGACAAGTACCGTCGCCGCCCGATGATCATCCCGACGGTGATCGGCGTCTGACACAGACGTTCGAACCGCTGGTCGGAGCGCGGCACGCCTGTTACTCGTGTTGCGGAATGGTCCCGATGGGGCCGGAGCGACTAACCTGACAGGCATGGCAGGTAAGACCGGCACCCGATCCACGCAGACCCCGACGACCTCAGGGCGCGCCACAGCGCCGCGAGGATCGTCGGGGTCTTCGTCGTCGAGGGCCGGCTCGACGAGGGGCGGGGGAGCGAAGCCCCGGTCCGGCGGTCGCACCACCAAGACCGTCACCACCCCGCGCAAGCCGACCGCGCCGCGCACCACGCGCAGCAACGCCACCGCTCGCAAGCCCTCGTCGAAGTCCGCCCGCGGACCGCTTCAGGTGGTCGGGAGCGGCCTGAGCAGCGGCTGGACCATGGTCGCCCGCGGTGTCGGCGCCACCACCCGCACCGTCGGCAAAGCCGCCGACATCGAGCACGGCCACCGCCGCGACGGCATCGCGCTCGGCCTGATCGCGGTCAGCGTCGTCATCGCCGCCGCCATGTGGTTCGCGGCCGGGGGACCGGTCGGCGGCTGGATCGAGACGGGGGTCCGGGCACTGTTCGGCGGCGCCGGCGCGGTGCTGCCGCTCGTCGGCGTCGGGGTTGCGGTGGCGTTGATGCGCACCGAGCCCAAGCCCGAGGTGCGGCCGCGACTGGTGCTCGGGTCGCTGCTGATCGGGCTGCCCCTGCTCGGGATCTACCACGTCATCAGAGGTACCCCGACCGACGCGTCGGGTCGCGCGGAGGGCGCCGGCTTCGTCGGGTACGTCGTCGGCGGGCCGCTGACCGACGGCCTGACCATGTGGTTGTCCGTCCCGTTGCTGCTGCTCGCGCTGGGCTTCGGTGTCCTGCTGATCACCGGGACCACCGTCCGGGAGGTCCCGGAACGGCTGCGCACCATGCTGGGCACGGGCCAGCACCACGGCGACGAATACGAACCGTACGACGAGGAGACCTACGACGCCGACGGGGAGGACGTCGACTACGGGCACGACGACCTCGACGACCTGCGCACCCTGCGGCCGACGCGCCGGCACCCGCGCTCCCGTAAGGACCCCGAGGACTACGACCCGGAGCTGTTCGACGCCGACGGCTACCCCGTCGACGACGCGGCCGCCGCCCGGCCGGCCGGCAACTACCCGGTCGAGGAGACCGCCGACGACGCCCTCACCGAGGTCATCGCGGCGGCGCCGATCGCGCCTGCCCCGGCCGCGGTGCGCCCGCGTCCGGCGCCGAAGGTGGCACCGACGCCCCCGAAGCCGCGGCCCGCGCCGGAACCGGAGGACGACGAGCCGGAGATGACGGTCGCCGACCGCGTCATCGAGGGCGACTACACGCTGCCGCCGACCGACCTGCTGATCGAGGGCGACCCGCCGAAGACCGGCAGCGCCGCGAACGACGCGATGATCGAGGCCATCACCGAGGTGCTCGACCAGTTCAAGATCGACGCGGCCGTCACCGGTTTCACCCGCGGCCCGACGGTCACCCGCTACGAGGTGGAGCTCGGCCCCGGTGTCAAGGTCGAGAAGATCACCGCGCTGGCCCGCAACATCGCGTACGCCGTCGCCACCGACAACGTGCGCCTGCTCGCCCCGATCCCCGGCAAGTCCGCGGTCGGCATCGAGGTGCCCAACACGGACCGCGAGATGGTCCGGCTCGCCGACGTGCTCGCCGCGCCGTCCACCCGCAAGGACCACCATCCGCTGGTGATCGGCCTGGGCAAGGACATCGAGGGCAACTTCGTCAGCGCCAACCTGGCGAAGATGCCGCACCTGCTGGTGGCCGGCTCCACCGGTTCCGGTAAGTCGAGCTTCGTGAACTCGATGCTGGTCTCGCTGCTGGCCCGCGCCACCCCGGACGAGGTCCGGATGATCCTGATCGACCCGAAGATGGTGGAACTGACCCCGTACGAGGGCATCCCGCACCTGATCACGCCGATCATCACCCAGCCGAAGAAGGCCGCGGCGGCGTTGGCGTGGTTGGTCGAGGAGATGGAGCAGCGCTACCAGGACATGCAGGCCAACAAGGTTCGGCACGTCGACGACTTCAACAAGAAGGTCCGGTCCGGGGAGATCACGGCGCCGCTGGGCAGCGAGCGTGTCTACCGGCCGTACCCGTACATCCTCGCGATCGTGGACGAGCTCGCCGATCTCATGATGACCGCCCCGCGCGACGTCGAAGAGGCGATCGTGCGGATCACCCAGAAGGCCCGGGCCGCGGGCATCCACCTGGTGCTGGCCACCCAGCGCCCCTCGGTGGACGTGGTGACCGGCCTGATCAAGACCAACGTGCCGTCGCGGCTGGCCTTCGCGACGTCGTCGCTGACCGACTCGCGGGTCATCCTGGACCAGCCGGGCGCGGAGAAGCTGATCGGCATGGGCGACGCGCTGTTCCTGCCGATGGGCGCCGGCAAGCCGACCCGGCTGCAGGGCGCGTTCATCACCGACGAGGAGATCTCCGCGATCGTCGACTTCGCCAAGACCCAGGCGGATCCCGAGTACACCGACGGCGTCACCGCGTCGAAGGCGGCGGACAAGAAGGACGTCGACCCCGACATCGGCGGCGACATGGACGTGCTGCTGCAGGCGGTGGAGTTGGTGGTCACCAGCCAGTTCGGGTCCACCTCGATGTTGCAGCGCAAGCTGCGGGTGGGTTTCGCCAAGGCGGGGCGCCTGATGGACTTGATGGAGACCCGCGGGGTGGTCGGCCCGTCCGAGGGGTCCAAGGCCCGTGACGTGCTGATCAAGCCCGACGAACTGGAGGGGCTGATGTGGTCGATCCGCGGCGGCGACCCGGAGGCCTCCGCCGAGGACGAGTGACGGCCGCCTCGGGTGTGAAGTCCGGTGTCCGTTTTGTGGTTGAATGAAACGCCTTGGAGGGGAGTATCCCCACCCCTGTGGCAATCCCGTCAACACGATCGGCTCCGATGCCGGTCCGGGGTTGCCGGTCGACCTGTGTCGGCGGGAGAGACCTCCGGTGTCTTGAGCATGACTACCGGAGGATGGTAAGAGATGCACATCTCACCCCTGGTCTGGGTCATCACCTGTGCGGTGATCCTGGGCCTGTTCGTCTTCGACTTCTTTGCGCACGTGCGCACCCCGCACGCTCCGACCTTCCGCGAGTCCGCATTCTGGTCCGCGGTCTACATCAGCATCGCACTGCTGTTCGGTGTCGTGGTGATCTGGATCTGGGGCGGGACCTACGGCGGTGAGTACTTCGCCGGCTACGTGACCGAGAAGGCCCTGTCGGTCGACAACCTCTTCGTCTTCGTGATCATCATGTCGACCTTCGCGGTCCCGCGGGAGTACCAGCAGAAGGTGCTGCTCATCGGCATCGTGATGGCACTGGTGATGCGCGGTGCCTTCATCGCCGTCGGCGCCGCCGCGATCAACGCCTACAGCTGGGTCTTCTACCTGTTCGGCTTCTTCCTGGTCTACACCGCGATCAAGCTGGTCAAGGACTCCGGCCACGAGGCGGAGATCGAGGAGGAACGCGAGAGCCGGATCATCCGGATGGCCAAGAAGATCCTGCCGACCACCGACGAGTACGACGGCGACAAGCTGATCACCAAGATCGACGGCAAGCGAGTGGTCACCCCGCTGCTGCTGGCGCTGGTCGCGATCGGCTTCACCGACGTGCTCTTCGCGCTGGACTCGATCCCCGCGATCTACGGCCTCACCAGCGAGGCCTACATCGTGTTCACCGCCAACGCCTTCGCCCTGATGGGCCTGCGTCAGCTGTACTTCCTGATCGGTGGGCTGCTCGAGCGGCTGGTCTACCTGTCCTACGGCCTGTCCATCATCCTGGCGTTCATCGGTGCGAAGCTGGTGCTGCACGCGCTGCACGAGAACACGCTGCCGTTCATCAACGGCGGCGAGCACGTCGCGGTGCCGGAGATCAGCACCGGGACGTCGCTGCTGGTGATCCTCGGCGTCCTGATCGTCACGACCGTGGCGAGCCTGCTCAAGACCCGCAGCACCAACGCCGCCGCGAAGGCCTGACCGCCGCGCCGGTGCTCCCGGCTCCGCACCGATGCACGGCCGGGCCGGTCCCTGGAAGGGTCCGGCCCGGCCGTCGTGCTTCTCGAGTGCTGTGTTTCTGGAGTGCTGTGTTTCTGGAGTGCTTGGGTTCAGCGGTCGCTGAGCAGGCCCATCACCGGGGTCCACTCGGTGAAGCGGGCGGCGTCGACGAGTCCGGCCCGCGCGAACGGGTCCTGGGTGAACAGTTCCCGGACGGCGGCCTCGTCGGCGGCGTCCGCGATGATCAGCGCGCCGCTGCCGTCCGCGTACGGGCCGGTGCTGACCACCGCGCCGGCGGCGACGAGTTCGGCGAGCCAACCGCGGTGGTCCGGTCGCACCTCGTCGCGGCGGTCGGACGTGGCGGCGCTATAGGTGTACTCGACGGCGAACAGGGGCATCGAAGTCTCGCTTTCGGGGTGGGGTCGGTCCGGTCAGAGGGTGAGCAGCAGGCGGGTGTTGCCGAGCGTGTTCGGCTTGACGTAGCTCAGGTCCAGGAACTCGGCGACACCGGTGTCGTAGGACCGGCACATCTCGGCGAACACCTCGGCGGTGACCGGCGTGCCCTCGATCTCCAGGAATCCGTGCCTGCCGAAGAAGTCGACCTCGAAGGTGAGCACAAACACCCGCTCGAGTTCGAGCTGGCGCGCCACCTCGATCAACTGCGCCACCACCAGGTGCCCGGCGCCGCGGCCCTTGGCCTTCGGGTCGACCGCGACGGTGCGGATCTCGCCGAGGTCGGACCAGAGCACATGCAGTGCGCCGCAACCGATCACCTCGCCGTCGACCTCCACGACCCAGAACTCCTGGACCGCCTCGTAGAGGGTGACGAGGTTCTTCTCGAGCAGGATTCGGCCCGCGTAGATGTCGATCAGGCGCTTGATCTCCGGGACGTCGGAGGTGCGGGCGCGGCGGACGATAGGTTTGTCCGGATCGGAAACGAGGGGGCCTGAAGTCATGTGCTGCACATTAGTCGGCGCGGTAAACGATATTCTGGGCCGTGTGCCGCTCCGACCTGCTTTCGCCCGCCTCGACGTCCCCGTGGGCGCGGGGGAGTTTCCCGACACCGGACGGGTGTTCGGGTGACCGCGAAGCCCCACGACGCCACCGACGGCGTCGTGGCGTCCGGATCTGAGGTTCAGGCGCACGAGCAGCCGGTGCCGTTGGTCAACATCGCCAACATCCTGACCGTGCTGCGGATCCTGCTGGTCCCGGTCTTCCTGGCGGCCCTGTTCGTCGACGACGGCCAGTCGACGACCTGGCGGATCATCGCCACCGTCATCTTCGCGGTCGCCGCCATCACCGATCGGATCGACGGCCAGCTGGCCCGGAAGTACGGGCTGGTCACCGATTTCGGAAAGCTCGCCGACCCGATCGCGGACAAGGCGCTGATCGGCGCCGCGCTGGTGGGCCTGTCCATGCTGGGCGAACTGAGCTGGTGGGTGACCGGCGTGATCGCGGCCCGTGAGCTGGGTGTCACGCTGCTGCGCTTCGCGGTGCTGCGGCACGGAGTCATCCCGGCCAGCCGCGGCGGCAAGGCGAAGACGCTGGTGCAGTCGTTCGCGATCGGCATGTACCTGCTGCCGCTGCCCGACGGCTGGGCGACCGCCAGCGCGGTGCTGATGGGGCTGGCGGTGCTGCTCACCGTCGTCACCGGCCTCGACTACGTGATCCAGTCCGTCCGGCTGCGGGCCGGCGTCCACGCCCACCACCCGACGCGGTGAGCTTCCCGCCGGCCGATCCGCTGCTGTCCGGCACCCGCGCGGCGGAACTGGTGTCGACCCTGACCGCTCGCGGACAGACTTTGGCCACCGCGGAGTCGTTGACTGCGGGCTTGCTGGCCGCCGCGGTCGCGGGCGTGCCGGGGGCCAGTCTGGTCCTGCGCGGGGGACTGGTGGTCTACGCGACCGACCTGAAGTCGACGCTCGCGGGCGTCGACCCCGCCGTCCTCGACGCGGACGGCCCGGTCGCGGAGCGCACCGCCGAGGGGCTGGCGCAGGGCGCGCGGGCGCGTTGCGGTGCCGACTGGGGCGTCGGATTGACCGGCGTTGCCGGACCGGACGAACAGGACGGGCAGCCGGTGGGTACGGTCTACCTGGGGATTGCCGGACCCGACGGGGTCGACGTGACCCGGTTGACGTTGCCCGGTGACCGATGGGCGATCCGCACCGCTGCGGTCGCGTCGGCGGTGTCCGGGCTCCTCGATCGCATGAGTGTCACCGCCCCGCGATAGGGTCGGGAACCAATTCGGGACAGTTGGACGTTTACCCAACAGTCGGGTCGGAAGAAGGAGGAGCCAGATGACGGTCCTGTTGCGTGAAGCAATCGGCGACAGTCTGCGGCGCACGCGGGTGTCGCAGAGCCGTACCCTGCGTGAAGTCTCGAGCTCCGCCAGGGTCAGCCTCGGGTACCTCTCCGAGGTGGAACGGGGTCGTAAGGAGGCGTCCAGCGAGTTGCTGGCCGCCATCTGCTCGGCCCTCGAGGTTCCGCTGTCGGAGGTGCTCTACGACGTCAGCGAGTCGCTGTCGGACGGCGGCACCGACCGTGCCGCACGGGTGCACCAGCGCGCCGATGCCGGCGCCCCGCGTGTCGGCGTGAGCCCCACGGTGCTGGACGGTCCGGCCCGGATCGCGGAGGACACCCGCATGGTGATCCCCGCGCCGAAGGCACGGGCCCTCGCGGCGGCCTAGCCGTTTGCTCGGCTGTCGCCGCATCGTGAACCGGGGCGGTGGTTCGGCCCGGCGAAGCTCCGCTGCGGGCCCTGGCATTGTAGATTCGTTACCGACCACCAGCTTTCGAACCGGCAGGGACGACGAGCAGGTAGGGCACAGCCCTAGAACCGGTGCGTGACGGTCGCGCATCGGGTCGCGCACCGCGCGGCGCATCAGATGGAGGCGGGATCAATCCATGGCTAATCCGTTCGTCAAGGGGTGGAAGTACCTGATGGCGCTCTTCAACTCGAAGATCGAGGAGAAGGCCGACCCGAAGGTGCAGATTCAACAGGCCATCGAGGACGCCCAGCGCCAGCACCAGGCCCTGTCCCAGCAGGCTGCGTCGGTGATCGGTAACCAGCGTCAGCTGGAGATGAAGCTCAGCCGCCAGCTCGACGAGGTGGAGAAGCTCAACGCCAACGCCCGGCAGGCCGTCACGCTCGCCGACCAGGCCGCCACCGCCGGCGACGTGGAGAAGGCAACCCAGTACACCAACGCCGCCGAGGCGTTCGCCGCCCAGCTCGTGACCGCCGAGCAGGGTGTCGAGGACCTCAAGGTGCTGCACGACCAGTCGCTGCAGGCTGCCGCGCAGGCGAAGAAGGCCGTCGAGCAGAACGCGATGGCCCTGCAGGCCAAGGTCGCCGAGCGCACCAAGCTGCTCAGCCAGCTCGAGCAGGCCAAGATGCAGGAGAAGGTCAGCGAGTCGCTGCGCTCGATGGACAGCACCCTGTCCGCGCCCGGCAACACCCCCAGCCTCGACGCCGTGCGCGACAAGATCGAACGTCGCTACGCCAACGCGCTGGGCTCCGCGGAGCTCGCCGGCAACTCGGTGCAGGGTCGGATGATGGAGGTCGAGCAGGCCAGCATCCAGATGGCCGGGCACAGCCGCCTCGAGCAGATCCGTGCGTCCATGAAGGGCGACGCGCTGCCCTCCGGTGGCGCCGTCGCACCGACCGCCGCGCCGGCCACCCCCGCCGCGCCGGCCACCCCCGTCACCAAGCCGGAGGCAGCGGGACCGAACGCCCAGTAGCTCGGACCACGCAGCAACGCGGACACCGTAACGACGAGGGCCGACCGGACACTGTCCCGCTGTTGCGCACGGTCTACGGCGAGATCCTGCGCGACGAGCGCCGCGACCAGGACCGCACCCTCGCCGAGGTCGCGCGCGCGGTCGGAATGTCCAAGCAGTACCTGTCCGAGGTCGAACGCGGGCGCAAGGAGCCGTCGTCGGAGATGCTGGACTCGGTGTGCGGCGCGCTCGGCCTGCCGCTCGAGCACCTGCTGGCCCGTGGCGTGCGGCGACTGGCCGTCACGCGACGGGCCGGAACGGGCGCATTGTCCGGCCCGCCGCAGGAGCGGAGCCCGCAGGTGGAACTGCTGGCCGCGTAGACGCTCTCACCCGGCGTCGCGGGTGACGATCACCTGGTCGGCCAGGCCGTAGTCGAGCGCCTCCTGTGCGGTGAAGATCCGGTCCCGGTCGGTGTCCTTGCGCAGCCGCGCCGCGTCCTGGCCGGTGTGTGCGCTGAGGATCTCCTCGGTCTGCGACCGGATCCGCAGCACCTCCGCGGCCTGGAGCGCGAGGTCCGAGATGGAGCCCTGCCCCTGGGTCGAGGGCTGATGCAGTAGGACGCGGGAGTGTGCGAGCACATACCGCCTGCCGGGCGCGCCCGCGGCGAGCAGGACAGCCGCCGCCGACGCGGCCTGACCCATGCAGTAGGTCGCGACCTGCGGGCGCAGGAACTGCATGGTGTCGTAGACCGCCAGCATCGCGGTGGTCGATCCCCCCGGGGAGTTGATGTACAGCCCGATCTCCCGGTCCGGTGCCTCCGCCTCGAGGTGCAGCAGCTGCGCCATCACGACGTTCGCGACGCCGTCGTCGATCTCGGTACCCAGGAAGATGATTCGCTCGTTGAGCAGGCGGCTGAACACGTCGAAGGACCGTTCGCCCGCCGGTGTCCGCTCGATGACGTTGGGAATCGTGTACTGGGACATCACTGCAACCCCATCCGTCCGGCGGTCGCGAAGGGCGCGATCTGAGCGAAGGAACCGACGACCGCGTCGACGATCCCGTAGTCGCGGGCCTGCTCCGGGGTGAACCAGCGGTCGCGATCGCTGTCGGCGGCGATCTCCTCGACCGGGCGGCCGGTCTCCGCCGCGAGGATCTCCTCCGACTGCCGCTTCATGTACTCCCAGTTGTCCGCCTGAATGGCAATGTCCATCGCGGTGCCGCCGATCCCGGCGGACGGCTGGTGCATCATGATTCGGCTGTGCGCCAGGCTGATCCGTTTGCCGTGCGTGCCCGAGGCGAGCAGCACCTGGCCCATGCTCGCGGCGAAGCCGAGGGCCACGGTCACCACGTCGTTGGGGATCAGCTTCATGGTGTCGTAGATGGCCAGACCGGCCAGCACGGACCCGCCGGGTGAGTTGATGTAGAGGACGACGTCGCGGTCGGCGTCGGCCGTGGCGAGCAGCACCAGTTCGGCGCACACCCGCTCGGCCATCTCGTCGTTCACCTCCCCGGTGAGCAGCAGGGTGCGCTGGCGGAAGAGTCGGTCGGTGAGTTGGTCGCGGTAGTCCAGGGGCGATTTCTCGATCATGCATCCCGTTGTATCGGGCGGATGTGGATGCGAATCGATTTGTCTGCCAAGGGCAGACGAGGCCGCGCCCAGCGCGTCGGATGTCGAGGCCCTCGGATATCGACTGGCGTCGTTCGGTCCGTCCGTGGTGTTGTCGGGCATGGAGAATCACGTTCGACCGATGCGGGCGCCAGAACTCGACCGCGCAGCGGGCGTCCTGGCGGACGCATTCACCGGCTACCCGTGGACCGACTGGTGCGTGGCGGCCGATTCCCACACCGAACGGCTCGCGGGGCTACAGCGCATCTACCTCGAACACATGGCGCTGCCGTACGGCGCGGCCTACATCGACGCGTTGGGCAGCGGCGTGGCCGCGTTCGTTCCGCCGGACATGCCGGAACCGGCCGAGAGCGTCGTCTCGAAGATCGTCGAGCTGCACGGTGACCGGGTCGGGCGACTGGTCGAGGCCGAGAATCAGCTGTCGAGGCTCCCGGCCGAACCCGACGCCTGGACCCTGGCGACCGTCGGAGTCGCCCGTGCAGGTCAGGGCGCCGGGCTGGGCGGAGCGTTGTTGAAAGCCGGCCTGGCGGAACTGGACCGGCACGAGCGCGACTGCAGTCTCGACACCTCGACCGACCGGAACCTGCCCCTCTACGAACGCCACGGGTTCGTGGTCACCGGTCACATCACGCTCGACGGCGGGCCGGACGTGTGGAGGATGCACCGACAGGCCGCACATCGGGCCCAGTCGCGTCGGGCTGGTCGCCGGGCCTAGTCGTCGACCCCGCGCGCCGCCAGGGCCTCGCCCATCGCGTCGGCCGTCCGCAGCGCCCCGATCACCACCGGGACGGCCAGCGCCCGCAGTGAGAACCCGAGTCCGCGGGCCTTGCGGGCCTCGGTCACGTCGGAGACCAGGCCGGCGAGCAGCGGGATGCAGCGCAGGGTCATCGCCAGCACCAGGCCCACCCGGTCCGGGTTGACGCCGAAGCGCCGCAACGGCGCCAGGAGGCGCTGCACGGCGTCGAGCATGTCGATCACCCGCGTCGTCAGCGTGACGAGCGCCGCGGCCGCCACGGACAGCAGCAGCACCCCGCACACCACCAGCGCGCGGCGCCAGCCCGTGAAGACCACCTGGAAGGCGCCGACGAACAGCAGCATCCACAGCACCGGGCGCAGTTGGCTCAGCGCCACCCGGACCGGGATCCGGGCCACCGCGTACGCGGCGACGAGCAGTGCCGCGGCGGGGGCCAGGTGCCAGGGCTCGCGGACCGCGGCCGTCACCGCGACCAGCGCCACCAGCAGTCCCGCGAGCTTCGCGCCCGCGGGCAACCGGTGCAGCACCGACCCGGCCGGGTGGTAGAGGCCGAGCGTGGTCATCCGATGAGGCGGCGGTAGAAGGCGATCGACTCGCCCGGCAGGCCGTCCGCGACCACTCCGCCTGCGTCGACGACCAGCACCCGGTCGAAGTCGGCGAGCAGGTCGAGTTGATGGGTCACCGCGACCACCTGCTGCGGCAGCGCCGCCAACGTCTGTGCCACCACCCGGGTGTTGCGCAGGTCCAGCAGCGTGGTCGGTTCGTCGGCGACGATCACCTCCGGTTCGGTGACCATGATCGCCGCGAGCGCGAGCATCTGCTTCTGGCCGCCGGAGAGCAGGTGCGTCGGATGCTCGGCGTGTCCGGCCAGACCGAAGTTCTCGAGCACCGCGTTCACCCGCGCGGCCCGCTCGGCCTGCGGCACCGACGTCCGGCGCAACGAGAACGCGATGTCCTCGGCGACCGTCGGCATGATGATCTGGTGATCGGGGTCGGTGAAGACGAACCCGACCTTGCGCCGGACCTTGCGGCCCTCGCGCGCGGTGTCGAGTCCGTCCACGGTGACCCGGCCGCCGCTGGGCAGCACCAGGCCGTTGATCATCCGGGCGAGCGTGGACTTGCCGCTGCCGTTGGCGCCGACGATCCCGATCCGGCGCTCGGTGAGGTTGAGGCTGACGTCCGCGAGCACCGCACGATCGCCGTAACGGTGCGAGACGGACTCGAAGCGGATCTCGGTCATGCGAGGTGGGTCAGGCGGGGTCGGCGACGGGGGCGTACGTCGTCGACCGCGGCGCCAACAGCGCCGGGTAGGCGCGGTGCACCTGCACCGCGACCAGCGCCGCCACGACGGCCTTGACCGCGTCGCCCGGCAGGAACGTGACGTTGGTGCTCAGCGCCTGCCAGAGGGTCAGGTCGGTGCGCAGCATCAGGCCGGCGATGCCGAACCCGTAGAGCACGACGATGCCGCCGAGGAGGTTGATCGCGGTCCCGACCACGACGTTGTAGCGCGGCAGCATCTTGACGGTGAGCCAGCCGATCACCGCGACCGTGGGGATCCAGCCGATCAGGAAGCCGGCGGTCGGCCCGGCCAGGGAGGTCAGCGAGGTGCGGCCACCGGCCAGCACGGGCAGTGCCAGGCCCAGCACGATCACGGTGAGCACCGCCAGCACACCCTTGCGGGGTCCAAGCAGCGCGCCGGCGAGCATGACGCCGAGCGTCTGCAGGGTGATCGGGACGCCGGAACCGCCGACGGTGATGGTGCCGGGCAGGCCCAGCGCGATGATCAGCGCGGCGAACACCGCCACCTGTGCGAGGTCACGCGCGGTGAAGGTCGGGGCGCCAGGGGTGCTGGTGGACACGGCGAAATGCTCCTCAGGAAAGGGTGGGGTAACCCGGCGAGCTTAGTTCACCGGCCGGTTGCCCAGGTCACGTCGTATTCGGGGGCACCCGCCGCAGGCGCCCCCGACCGGCCTGGGGGATCACCCTGATCTTTCCCTGATCTTGCGTCTGAGCTGGTGCTTTTCTCGTCGAGGCCTGCGAGGCTGAACGCATCGGGCCGTCGGTGCGGCGGCCGGAGCGAGTGAACGGAGAACCCTGGTGTTCTGGAAGATCGTAGGAATCGTCGCCCTGGTCTGGATCGCGTTGGCGGTTGTCGGCGCGCTGGTGAAGGGGCTGTTCTGGGTGCTGGTCGTCGGCGCCGTGGTGTTCGGGCTGTACCTGCTGTTCAAGGCGATGTCGGGCAGCGACGCCCACGACATCGACCGGATCTGACCCGCCGGGCCCGCGAGAGGCTCGGTGACCGCTGCGGGTGCCCGCGACTACGGGCATCCTGAACGGATGGAGCCGATTCCCGAGGACTGGCAGCGCGGCGTCGTGATCGTCGCCCACCCCGACGACATCGAGTACGGGTGCGCCGCGGCGGTGGCCCGGTGGACCGCGCAGGGCAAGGAGGTCCGGTACGTCCTCGCGACCAGCGGCGAGGCCGGCATCGAGGGGCTCGCGCCGGACGAGTGCCGCCGGCTGCGCGAGGACGAGGAGCGGCGCTCGGCCGCGGTCGTCGGGGTCAGCGAGGTCGAGTTCCTCGGCCACCCCGACGGCCGACTGCAGGCGGACCTGGCGCTGCGGGCCTCGCTCGCCGCGGCCGTCCGGCGGCACCGCCCGGAGTTCGTGGCCACCATGAACTTTCGTGAGACGTGGGCGCCCGGCCACCTCAACAGCGCCGACCACCGCGCGCTCGGGATCTCGGTGCTGGACGCGGTGTCCGACGCCGCCAACGCGTGGATCTTCCCCGAGCTGACCGAGTCGCCGTGGGCGGGGGTGCGCTGGGTCGCGGTGAACGTCCTGGTCGGGGCCACCCACGCCGTCGACGTCACCGAGACCGTGGCGTCGGCGGTCGCCTCGCTGACCGAACACCGGCGGTACCTCGAAGCGCTGAGCGCGACCCCGGTGGCGGAGCAGGCCGCGAACCAGATCGAGATGGCCACCGCGCCGAAGGACGGTTTCCCGGCGCAACGGGCGGTGGCCTTCGAGCTGTACTGCTACTGACCGCCCGGTCCGCCGTGGAGCGGCGCCCCGACGATCGCCCGGCCGGCGTTCGGCACCGCCTCGATGTCGAGCGGCAGCGGGTCCAGCCGCTCGCCGTCCGCGTAGGGCGTGATGACGGACCCGCCGATGCCGTCGCGCGGCGCCTCCAGCCGGACCTTGCGGGAACGGAACGTCTGCACCTCGTCGAGGTCGACATGGGTGCCCTTGTAGACGGTCGGGAACAACCGGATCAGCTTGAGCCGGCTGCCGGCGGCCACCACGGTCACGTCGAGCAGCCCGTCGTCGAAACGGGCGTTCGGGGTGATCTGCATGCCGCCGCCGTAGGAGGTGCCGTTGCCGACCGTCACCATCGCCGCGTCCAGTTCGATCGTCTGGTCGTCGAGCACGATCCGGTAGGGGATCGGCCGCAGCTGCGCCAGCTCGACGAGCATCGCGGCGTTGTAGCGCATCGGCCCGCGGGGCCACCGCATCCGGTTCGCCCGGTCGGTGACCAGCGAGTCGAAGCCGCTCGAGAGCACCGTGCCGAACCAGCGGTCGCCGGCCCGGCCGAGGTCGAGGGTAGCCACCTCGCCGTGCGCGATCACGTCGGCGGCCGCGACCGGGTCGTCGACGGGGATGTGCAGCTGACGCGCGTGGTCGTTGCCGGTGCCGCCCGGGATGATGCCCAGCGGCACACCGGTTTCGGCCAGCGCCTGCCACGCGATGCTGATCAGTCCGTCGCCGCCGGCGGCGACCAGTGCGTCGGTGCCGGCGGCGACCGCCTTGCGGGCCAGGGTGAGCGCCTCGGCGGCGTCGCGGCCCTCGATCTCGGTCACGGTGACGCCGAGTTCGCGCAGGCGGGCCACGGCGGTGGCCGCGGCCTCCGGGGCATGTCCGTTGCCCGCGGCAGGGTTGGTGAGGACGGTGACCGATCGTGTCATGGCAGCAGCTTGCCAGGGTTGAGGATGCCGGTGGGGTCGAGTGCGTCCTTGACCGCCCGCAGCACCTTGCCGCCCAGCTCGCCGATCTCGTCCAGCATCCACGGCTGGTGGTCGCGCCCGACGGCGTGGTGGTGGGTGATGGTGCCGCCCGCGGCCACGATGGCGTCGCCGGCGGCCTTCTTGGCGACGGCCCACTGCGCGAGGGGATCGGCGGCCTGCGCGCAGACGACCGTGAAGTACAGCGACGCGCCGGTGGGGTAGGTGTGCGAGATGTGACACATCACCAGCGGCGGGGTGCCCTGCCCGGCGAGCGACTCGACGAGGGCGCCGGTGACCGCGCCGCGCAGGTTCGACAGGTTGGACCAGGTGGTGGCGGTCTCGAGCGTCTCGACGACGGCGCCGGCGTTGAGCAGGGCGTCGCGCAGGTACGGCGCGTCGAACCGGCCGTGCTCCCAGTCCCGGGCCGGCTGCTCGCCGAGGGCGGTGCCGCCCGCGGCGGTGAGCACCGCGGTGGCCTCGGCGTAGCGCGACTGCACGTGCGCGGCGGTGCCCTCGAAGGTGGTGACGGACAGGCAGCCCGCGGTGGGGCTCTCGCCGCCGACCTTGGAAGCCAGGGCCAGGTTGAGACCGGTCTCGGCCTCGTCGGACAGGCGCATGACGGTCGGCGCGGCGCCGCTCTGGATCACCGTGCGCAGCGCGGCGGCGCCGGTCTCGAAGTCGGGGAACGACCAGGCCTGGTAGGCGGTGGTCTCGGGGACGGGGTGCACCCGGACCGCGACGGAGGTGATGATCCCGAGGACGCCCTCGGACCCGACGAACAGCTGACGCAGGTCGGGGCCCGCGGCGGAGCCCGGGCCGCGCCCCAACTCGAGGGTGCCGGACGGGGTGGCGACGGTGATCCGCTCGACCATGTCGTCGAACCGGCCGTAGCCGGCGGAGGCCTGACCGGAGGACCGCGTCGCGGCGAACCCGCCGATGGTGGCGAACTGGAAGCTCTGCGGGAAGTGCCCGAGCGAGAAGCCGTGCGCACCGAGCAGCGCCTCGGCCTGCGGGCCGGTGACGCCGGCCTCCAGCACGGCGATCCCGGAGACCGCGTCGAGGCTCACCAGCGCGTCGAGCCGGCGCAGGTCGAGCGCGAGCACCTCGGCGAAGGCGCCGCGGACCGGGTCGACGCCGCCGACCACGCTGGTGCCGCCGCCGAACGGGACGGCCGCGACGGACTGGTCCGCGCACCACTGCAGCAGGGCCAGGACCTCGTCGTGCGAACCGGGCAGGACCACCGCGTCGGGTGCGTCCTGGGGCTCGGTGTCCTTGCGGCGCAACAGGTCCGGGGTGCTCTTGCCGCCGGCGTGACGCAGTCGGGTCGCGTCGTCGGTGCGCACCTGCTCGGCGCCGAGCAGCGACTCGAGCGCGTCCCGGTGCGCGGGTGTCAGCGCGGTGGGGCGGAGCACGGCGTCGGACTCGGCGGGCGGCGGCGCCTGCTCGGCGGACACCCCGAGCGCGGCCTGCAGCAGGGAGACGACCTGCGGGGAGAGTTGCTTGCGGAACTCACCGACACCCCACGCGTCCCACTCCATGGTGGGAGCCTCGGTGTCGGGGCGGGCGAGTGGCGACTGCGAACGAGGCGCTGTGGTGTCGGTCATGCGTTACAGTGTTACACACGATGTCTATCCGTAACGAAGATTCCGGTGTCCGTGATGCCGCGCCCAGTGTCGACGACCTGATCCTCGACGCGGCCCGGACCTGCGTGCTCGAGTTCGGCCTGCGCCGGACCACCCTCGCCGAGATCGCCCGCCGCGCCGGCGTCAGCCGCCCGACCGTCTACCGGCGCTGGCCCGACACCCGGGCCGTGGTCGGAGACCTGCTGACCCGGGAGATCCGCCAGGCGCTGCCCGAGATGTCCGGCCCGCACGGCGCCCGCGAGCAGCTGGTGAACGGCGTCGTCGAGGTGGCGGAGAAGGTGCGCACCCACCCGCTGTTCGTGAAGATCGTCCGTTCGGACCCGGAACTGCTGGTCCCGTACATCGTCGATCGGCTCGGCGCCAGCCAGCGGGCGATCATCGACGTGCTCGTCCCCGTGGTCGACGCCGGTCAGCGCGACGGTTCGATCCGCGCCGGCGATCCCGCGGCGCTCGCCACCATGGTGCTGCTGATCGCGCAGTCCGCCGTCCAGTCCGCCGGCATCGTCGCCGACGTGCTCTCGCCCGACGCCCTGGTCGAGGAATTGCGCCTGGCCGTCGACGCCTACCTCACCCCCCGCTAGCCGCCCGCACCAAGAGGAGCTCACCGTGCATCCCTACTCCCTGTCCGCGCTCAACGCGGACCGACGCTCCCGCGACCTCGCCGCCCTCGGCGACCGTCCCGAGGTCGACGTGCTGGTGATCGGCGGCGGCGTCACCGGCGTCGGCGCCGCGCTCGACGCCGCGGCCCGTGGGCTGCGGGTGCTGCTGGTGGAGCGTCACGACCTGGCCTTCGGCACCAGCCGGTGGAGTTCGAAGCTGGTGCACGGCGGGCTGCGTTACCTGGCGACCGGCAACGTCGGGATCGCCCGCGAGAGCGCCGTCGAGCGGGGCATCCTGATGACCCGAACGGCCCCGCACCTGGTCCGGGCGATGCCGCAGCTGGTGCCGCTGCTGCCCTCCGTCGGCGCGTTCGAGAAGTCGCTGGTGCGAACGGGGTTCCTCGCCGGTGACCTGTTGCGGGCGACCGCCCGGACGCCGTCGTCGGTGCTGCCGCGGTCGCGTCGGGTCTCCGCGGACCGGGCCGCGGAGATGGCCCCCGCGGTCCGGCGGGAGGGTCTGCGCGGCGGGCTGCTGGCCTACGACGGCCAGCTCGTCGACGACTCCCGGCTGGTGGTCGCGCTGGCCCGGACCGCGGCCCTGCGCGGCGCCACCGTCCTGACCAGGGTGGGGGCCTACGACGTGACCGGCGACTCGGCGCGGCTGCGCGACGAGCTGACCGGCGAGGAGCTGACCGTCCGGGCCAAGGCCGTCGTCAACGCGGCCGGCGTGTGGGCGGGTCAGATCGACCCCGAGATCCGGCTCAAGCCCAGCCGCGGCACCCACCTGGTGCTCTCGGCCGAGGCGCTCGGCAACCCGACCGCGGCGTTGACGGTGCCGATTCCGGGGGAGACCAACCGATTCGTCTTCGCGCTGCCCGCGCAGCTCGGCCGGGTGTACCTGGGACTGACCGACGAGGCCGTCGAGGGCGAGATCCCCGACGTGCCGACGGCCGCCGACTTCGAGGTCGACTTCCTGCTGGACACCGTGAACACCGCGCTGGGCACCCCGCTGACCCGCGACGACGTGCTCGCCACCTACTCGGGACTGCGGCCGCTGCTGGACACCGGCGAGGGCTCCACCGCCGACCTCTCGCGCAACCACGCGGTGCTGCGCTCCGCGAACGGGGTGATCAGCGTGGTCGGCGGCAAGCTCACCACCTACCGGAAGATGGCGCAGGACGCCGTCGACCTGGCGGTGCGTGAGAGCGGGCTCGAGGCCGGGCCGTGCCTGACCGCGGACCTGCCGCTGGTGGGGTCCGGCCCCGCGCCCGGCGCCGGTCCGGTGCCGCGGGACCTGCCCGCGTCGTTGACGCTCCGGTACGGGGCCGAGTCGGCGGCGGTGGCCCGCGCCGGGGAGCTGACGCCGGTGGCCGAGGGCATCGACGTCACCCGGGCCGAGCTGGCGTTTGCGGTGAGCCACGAGGGCGCCCTCGACGCGGACGACCTGCTGGACCGCAGGACCCGGATCGGTCTGGTGCCCGCCGACCGGGAGCGGGCGCTGGCCGCGGCGACGGAGGCGTTGGCGCGCAGCTGATTTCCCGGTCGTGGGGGGCGTCGGGCGACGAATTTCGTCGGGCGCACAATTTAGGACTGCTCCTGTCCGCAATCGCTCGTAGCGTGGTCCCTACCGACATGAAGGAAGGGACCACACCGTGACCATCTCATCGCAGCCCGAACTGACCGGCGAGCGCGCCGACATCCTCTCGATCCTCGCCGACCAGCGCCGGACGTTCCTCATCGCCTACCGCGGGCTCGACGACGCCGGCGCGCGCACCCGCTCGACGGCCAGCGAGCTGACCCTGGCCGCGCTGCTCAAGCACGTGGCGGGCACCGAACGGAACTGGCTCGAGACGCTGCTCGAACGCGACGAGAACGCCGAGTTCGACATGGCCACCGCGACCGAGAGTTGGACGGTAGCCGAGAACGACACGGTCGAATCGCTGCTCGCGCAGTACGACGCCGTCGCCGCCGCGACCGAGGCGGCGGTGGCGTCGCTGCCCGACCTGGACCTGCTGGTGCCGTTGCCGACCGCGCCGTGGGCCCCGGAACGCGAGTGGTGGACGGCGAGAAGGCTGCTGCTGCACGTCATCCGGGAGACCGCGCACCACTCGGGGCACGCGGACATCATCCGCGAGTCGCTGGACGGCGCGAACACCACGATGCAGATGGGCGCGGACGCCGGCATGGAGTTCTGACCCACCGGCGGGAGCGCAGTTTCGCCCGGCGGGACCGGGTCCCGCCGGGGTAACGTCGGGCCTTGTGAGTATTCGACTCGGATACCAGATGCCCAACTTCAGCTACGCGAAGCCGGTCGTGGAGTTGTTCCCCACCGTCGTCGCCCAGGCCCGGGAGGCGGAGGCCGCGGGCTTCGACACCGCCTTCGTGATGGACCACTTCTACCAGTTGCCCGGCATCGGGGAACCGGACGAGCCGATGCTCGAGGCCTACACCGCGCTGGCCGGCCTGGCGGCGTCGACCTCGAGCATCCAGCTCTCCGCGCTGGTCACCGGCAACACCTACCGCAACCCGGCGATGCTGGCCAAGACCGTCACCACCCTGGACGTGGTCAGCGGCGGGCGTGCGGTACTCGGGATCGGGGCCGGCTGGTTCGAGCTCGAACACCGCCAGTTCGGTTACGAGTTCGGCACTTTCACCGAGCGATTCGAACGGCTCGGGGAGGCCCTCGAGATCATCGTGCCGATGCTGCGCGGGCAGCGGCCGACATTCGAGGGCAAGTGGTACCGGACCGAGGGCGCGATCAACGAGCCCCGCATCCGTGACGACCTGCCCGTGCTGCTCGGCGGCGGCGGCGAGAAGAAGACCTTCGGCTTCGCGGCCCGCTACGCCGACCACCTGAACATCATCTGCAACGCCTCGGAGCTTCCGCGCAAGCTCGACGCGCTGGCGCAGCGCTGTGAGGAGGCGGGCCGCGACCGGAGCACCCTCGAGACGAGCTTCCTCGCGTTCGTGATGATCGACGAGGACGGCGACCGCGCCCGGCAGCTGCAGCGTGAGTTCCTGCTCTCCCGCGGCGTCGACCTGTCGACGCTCTCGCCGGAGGACCGGGCCGCCGCCACCGACCGGCAGTTCGTCGGCAGCCCGGACGAGGTGGCCGAACAGATCCAGACCCGGGTCCTCGACCACGGCGTCGACGGGATCGTGATCAACCTCGTCGCCAACGGCGAGGAGCCGGGGATCGTGGAGTTGGCGGGCGCGGCCCTGCGCCCACTGGTGATCGACTGACCACCGGGGGTGTGGTGACGTGACGCCCGGACCCGGGTCCGACAGGCAGGACGAACGGTTCCGTCAGCTGACGGCGCCGCGGTCGGCGGCGGTCGCCGGCATCCTCTTCGGGGTCCTCTTCGGGACCAGCCTGGTGCTGATGCGCACCGCGCTACCGGCCGATCCGTTCGCCGTGACCGCCTGGACGGGGAGCGCCGCCTCGCGAATGGCCGCCGCCCTGGTGCTGGCGCCGTTCGCGGGCATCGCGTTCTTGTGGTTCATCGGCGTCGTCCGCGACCGCCTCGGCGACCTCGAGGACCGGTTCTTCGCGACGGTGTTCCTCGGTAGCGGGCTGCTGTTCCTGGCGATGGCCTTCGTCTCGACGGCGGTGGCCGGCGGGATCCTCGCGATGTCCCGGCACGCAGGCGGCTCCGAGGCGGAGATCGTCTACTTCGGCCGCGAGGTGATGCTGCAGGTCAGCAACGTCTACGCGGTGCGGATGGCCGGGGTGTTCATGATCTCGCTCGGCACGATCTGGCTGCGCACCGGCCTGATGCCGCGCTGGTTGGTGCTGACGACCTACCTGCTGTCGCTGACTTTGCTGCTGGTGGTCAGCCTCAGCCTCTGGGTGACGCTGGTGTTCCCCGCGTGGGTCCTGGTGATCAGTGTCTTCATCCTCGTCGCCCGCCGGCCCGGCCCGGCAACGGACGGGTGACGGCACAGGCCGTTGCCGCCGCGGTCGCGGCTCGTCCGCCGCACTGGTGACGGGCCGCCCGCGGGCACTGTGGCACCCTGGGCGGATGCGAGTCGCCGTTGTCGCCGGGCCCGATGCCGGCCATGCCTTTCCCGCCATCGCACTGTGCCTGAAACTGCTTGCCGCGGGCGAGGATCCGGTGCTGTTCACCGGTGACCGATGGCTCGAGCAGGCGCGGGCGGCGGGGATCAGCGCACGTAAGCTCAAGGGGCTCGCGCCGCGCCCGGAGGACGACGACCTGGACGCCGGTCAGCGGATCCACTCCCGGGCCGCGCACATCTCCACCGAGATCCTCCCGGACCTGAGTGCCATGCTGCCGGACCTCGTGGTCTCGGACATCCTCACCGCGGGCGGCGGGATGGCCGCCGAACGGCTCGACGTGCCGTGGGTGGAACTGTCCCCGCACCCGCTCTACGCCCCCTCGAAGGGGCTGCCGCCGATCGGCAGTGGCCTGGCGCCGGGGGAGGGGCTGCGTGGGCAGGCCCGCGACGCGCTGATGCGCGCGGCGACCGGGCGTTCGATCAAGCAGGGTCAGCGGCAGCGCTCGGCGGCCCGGGTGAGCATCGGCCTGCCCGCCGTCGACCCCGGCCCGGTGGCGCGCCTGATCGCGACGATGCCGGCGCTGGAGGTGCCGCGGCCGGACTGGCCGGAGGACGCGCACGTGGTGGGGCCGCTGCTGTGGGAGCCGACCACCGAGGTGCTGGACCCGCCGCCCGGCGACGACCCGCTGGTGATGATCGCGCCGTCGACCGCGTTCACCGGGGCCGAGGGCATGCTCGAGACCGCACTGGCCGGGCTCGACGGCGCCGGGGTGCGGGTCGTCGCGTCGATGCTCGACGCCCCGCCGGCCGACCTGCCGTCCTGGGCTCGGGCCGGGTTGGGACGCCAGGACGTGATGCTCGGCCAGGCCGCCGCGGTGGTGTGCGGCGCGGGCCACGGCATGCTGGCGAAGGCGTTGATGGCGGGGGTGCCGGTGGCGGCCGTGCCCGGCGGCGGTGACCAGTGGGAACTGGCCAACCGGGCGGCCCGGCAGGGCAGCGCGGTGGTGGTGCGCCCGCTGACCGCACAGACCCTGCGGGAGGCGGTGCTGCGGGTGCTGGACGAGCCCGGCTTCGCGGAGTCGGCGCGAGGTGCCTCCGAGGGGCTCGCGGAGGTGGCGGACCCGGTGGCGGTGTGCGTGGCGGCAGCGCAGGGGCGCTAGCGTGGTGTGGTGAGACTGACCGAGTTCAACGAGCTGGTGCACGGCCAGTTCGGGCGCCTGTACGGCGAATCCCTGCTGGTGGACCACGTGCTGACCAGCCTGGGCGGCGTGACCGCGGCGCAGGCGATCGAGGCGGGTCAGGAACCGCGGGACGTGTGGCGCGCACTGTGCGCGGACTTCGAGGTGCCGCGTTCGCGCTGGTGACGGCGAGGCCGCCGGGAGACGCAACGCGTCCAGGCGGTTCGAAAGTTGACTCGAACAGATGTTCCCTTATGCTGAGGGGGTTCTGTTCGGTGGCCTCGCGGCCGTCCGCGGCGCCGGTGGTCTTCCGCCGGGTTCGGGCCCGACCCGAGACCGGACCTACGCAAGGTTGTCGGTACCCCGCTCTAACGTAACGGCATCACGGAACACAGATCGCCGACGAGCCCGGATCTTCATCCCGGACCACCGGACGAGACGCTGACTAAGGAGAACTCGATGGCACCTCAGGCAAACGATCGCGACAAGGCGCTCGAGCTCGCGCTGGCGCAGATCGACAAGAACTTCGGCAAGGGTTCGGTGATGCGCCTCGGTGAGGAGTCCCGCCAGCCCATCGCGGTGATCCCCACCGGCTCCATTGCGCTGGACATCGCGCTGGGCATCGGTGGTCTGCCCCGCGGCCGGGTCGTGGAGATCTACGGCCCGGAGTCCTCGGGTAAGACCACGGTGGCACTGCACGCGGTCGCCAACGCCCAGGCCAACGGCGGCATCGCCGCCTTCATCGACGCCGAGCACGCGCTCGACCCGGACTATGCCGCCAAGCTGGGCGTGGACACCGACGCGCTGCTGGTCTCCCAGCCGGACACCGGTGAGCAGGCCCTGGAGATCACGGACATGCTGATCCGCTCCGGCGCGCTCGACATCCTGGTCGTCGACTCCGTGGCGGCCCTGGTGCCCCGCGCCGAGATCGAGGGCGAGATGGGTGACAGCCACGTCGGCCTGCAGGCCCGGCTGATGAGCCAGGCGCTGCGCAAGATCACCGGCGCGATGAACAACTCCGGCACCACCGTCATCTTCATCAACCAGCTGCGCGAGAAGATCGGTGTGATGTTCGGCTCCCCGGAGACCACCACCGGCGGTAAGGCGCTCAAGTTCTACGCGTCGGTGCGCATGGACATCCGCCGCATCGAGACGCTCAAGGACGGCAGCGACGCGGTCGGCAACCGCACCCGCGTCAAGGTGGTCAAGAACAAGGTGGCGCCGCCGTTCAAGCAGGCCGAGTTCGACATTCTCTACGGTCACGGCATCAGCAAGGAGGGGTCGCTGATCGACATGGGTGTCGAGCACGGCTTCATCCGGAAGTCGGGTTCCTGGTTCACCTACGAGGGTGACCAGCTGGGCCAGGGCAAGGAGAACGCCCGCAAGTTCCTGCTGGAGAACACCGACATCCGCGACGAGATCGAGAAGAAGATCAAGGAGAAGCTGGGCATCGGCGCGGACGTGACCGCGTCCGACAAGGACGCGGACCCGGTCGACTTCTAGGTCGCCGCCGATGCGTTCCGGTGATCCGGTGACCGTGCCGCCGGCCCAGCAGGAGGTGCAGGCCAAGGACCTGTGCCTGCGCCTCCTGACTGACCGGCCCCGCAGTCGCGCGGAACTGTCGAAGAAGCTCGCGGACAAGGGTTACGACGAGGGCGTCAGTGCCCGGGTCCTCGACCGGCTGACCGAGGTCGGACTGGTCGACGACGCCGCGTTCGCCGAGCAGTGGGTGCGTTCCCGGCACGTGTTCTCCGGCAAGGGGAAGCGGGCGCTGGCGATGGAGCTGCGCACCAAGGGCGTGGCCCCGGAGGTCGCCGCGGTCGCCCTCGACCAGATCGACGGCGACGACGAGCGCGAGCGCGCGGTCGAACTGGTCCGGCGCAAGCTGCGCACCACGTCGCTGGACTTCGAGGTGGACGGGCCCGGCGGTCGCAGCAGCGAACGCGACCGGGTGGTCCGCCGGCTGGTGTCGATGCTCGCGCGCCGCGGCTACCCGCAGGGCATGGCGTTCGACGTGGTGAAGACCGAACTGGCCCAGGCCGGTACGGACACCGACGGACTCGGCGCGGACTAACCAGACGGACTGGTGGGGCCTGACCCGACGGCCTCGGTGTGGACTGGCCCGATGGGGACTGGCGCGGCGGCCTCGCTGGGAGGCCGCCGGTCAGGCGGGCCGCTTGTCGGTGAAGGTCATCACGTCGTCGATGCCGGGCGCCCCGTCGATCACATCGGCGTCCAGCGGCGCGATCGGTGGGCGTCCGCCCTTGCGCCCGGTCCGCAGGCGCTTCTCGAGCCAGGTCGCGAAGTAGGACAGCCCGAAGTTGATGATGATCATGATGATGCCGACCACGACCAGGGCCGCGAAGAAGTTGCGGTAGTACGAGGCCGCCTGCTGGCCGCTGCGGACGATCTCGACGTAGCCGATCTGGTAGCCGAGCGCGGAGTCCTTCAACGCCACCACCATCTGCGACACCAGCGCCGGCAGCATGGACGTGATCGCCTGCGGCAACAGCACGAGCCGCATGGTCTGCCCCTTGCGCATGCCCATCGCGACCGCGGCCTCGGTCTGCCCCTTCGGCAGCGAGTAGATGCCCGCGCGGAGGATCTCCGCGATGACCGACCCGTTGTAGAGCGTCAGGCCGACGACCACGGCGGCCAGCGCGAGTTCGCCCGAGGGGAACACGCCGTACTGCGCGAACGCCTGGTACGCGAAGATCATCAGGATCAGCACCGGGATCGCCCGGAAGAACTCGACGAACGCCCCGGACACCCACCGCACCCAGCGGTGGTCGGAGAGCCGGCCGACGCCGAGGACGGCGCCGAGGACGAGCGCGAACACCAGCGAGAGCCCGGCCGCGACGAGGGTGCCCTTCAGGCCCGGCAGCAGGTACGTGGTCCAGGTGTACTGGTTGAGGAACGGCGACCACTTGTCCGCCTCGAACTGCCCGTTCTCCGCCAGCACACGCAGCACGTACAGGCCGACGACGACCAGCACGAGTCCGAACGCGATCGCCGTGATCCGGTTCCTGATCCGGGCCCGCGGGCCGGGGATGTCGAAGAGGACGCTTGCCTGATCGGTCATCGCTTCACCGCCAGTCGCTTGCCGAGGTAGCCGAAGAGGAACCCGATCGGCAGCGTCAGGACCATGAAGCCGATCGCGAAGATTGCGAACACCACGAACAACTGATCCGCCTCGTTCTCGATCATCGTCTTCATCAACAGGGACGCCTCGGCGACACCGATCGCCGAGGCGATGGTGGTGTTCTTGGTCAGTGCGATCAGCACGCTGCCGAGCGGCGCGACGACCGCACGAAAGGCCTGCGGCAGCACGACCAGCCGGATGCCCTGGCTGAACGAGAGCCCCAGCGAGCGGAAGGCCTCAGCCTGCCCGACCGGGACCGTGTTGATGCCCGAGCGCAGTGACTCGCACACGAAAGCCGAGGTGTAGACGATGAATCCGAGCACCGCCAGCCGGAAGTTGTTGGTGTCGATGAACGCCGGGTCGCCCTCCGGGGCGAACGCCACACCCAGGTTCTGGTACAGCCCGATCGAGGTGAACACGATGATCAGGGTGAGCGGGGTGTTGCGGACGATGTTCACGTACGCCGTCCCGGTCGCCCGGAGGATCGGCACGGGGGAGACCCGCATCGACGCGAGCAGGGTGCCCCAGACGAGGGAGCCGATGGCGGACCAGAACGTGAGTTGGATCGTCATCCAGAATGCGCTGATCAACTGGTCGCCGTAGGTGTCGAGCAGTCGTCCCATGTTCACCTCCTTCAGGTTGGCGGGTCAGTAGCGGTCGACGGTGGGCGGCGGTGGCAGTGTGAGGCCCGAATCGCCGAGGGACTTCTCCCACGCGGCCTGCCAGGCGCCGGTGGCGATCATGTCCTCGATCGCGTCGTTGATCTTCATCCGGGCCTCCGTGTCGCCCTTGGGCAGCCCCACCCCGTACAGCTCGGTGGTGAAGGGCTCGCCCGCGAGCTTGAACTCGCCCGGGTACTGGGCCGCGAAGCCGGCGAGGATGATGTCGTCGGTGGTCAGGGCGTCCACCTTGCCGCGGTGCAGCGCCTCCACACACGAGGAGTAGCTGTCGAACTGCTGCAGCTGCACTCCCGGGTAGGACTTCTTGATCTTCTGCGCCGGCGTGGAGCCGGCCACCGAACAGAGCTTCTTGCCGCCCTCCAGCGACTCGGCGCCGGTGATGGAGTCGTCGTCGGCGCGGACCAGCAGCGACTGTCCGGCGACGTAGTACGGCCCGGCGAAGTCGACGACCTTCTTGCGGTTGTCGGTGATCGAGTAGGTGCCGACGACGTAGTCGACCTCACCGTTCTTGATCAGCGTCTCGCGCTGCGCGGAGGGTGCTTCCTTCCAGGTGATGCCGTCCTCCGGCACCCCCAGGTAGTTGGCGATGTACTTGGCGACGTCGATGTCGAAGCCGGACATCGTCTTGTCCGGTTCGCGCACGGCGAGGCCGGGCTGGTCGAACTTGGTCCCGATGACGAGGTGGCCGTCCGCGGCGTCCTGCAGGACGTCGCGGGGCTCGCTGCTCCCGCAGGCGGACGCCGTCACGACGACCGCGAGGAGCAGTGCCACCGCGGTAGTGGCCTTGCGAAGTCTCACCGTCCGCGCCTTCCCGCTCAGTGTCCGAGGATCTTGCTGAGGAAGTCCTTGGCGCGGTCGGACTTCGGTGCGGTGAAGAAGCTGTCGGGGGTGCTGTCCTCGACGACGACCCCGTCGGCCATGAAGATGATCCGGTCCGCGGCCTTGCGGGCGAAGCCCATCTCGTGGGTCACCACGAGCATGGTCATGCCCTCCTTGGCGAGCCCGACCATCACGTCGAGAACCTCGTTGACCATCTCGGGGTCGAGTGCGGAGGTCGGCTCGTCGAACAGCATGACCTTCGGGTTCATCGCCAGTGCCCGCGCGATCGCGACGCGCTGCTGCTGCCCGCCGGACAGCTGGGCCGGGTACTTGTCGGCCTGGTTGGCGATGCCGACCCGGTCGAGCAGTTCGAGTGCCTTCGCCTTGGCGTCGGCCTTGTTCTTCTTGCGGACCTTCATCGGCGCGAGCATGACGTTCTCGAGGATCGTCTTGTGCGCGAAGAGGTTGAAGGACTGGAACACCATCCCGACGTCGGCGCGCAGCGCGGCCAGCGCCCGGCCCTCGGCGGGCAGTTCATTGCCGTCGATCGTGATGGTGCCGGAGTCGATCGGTTCGAGCCGGTTGATCGTCCGGCACAGGGTCGACTTGCCGGAGCCGGACGGCCCGAGCACCATCACCACCTGGCCGGTCGGCACCTCCAGGTCGATGTCCCGCAGAACGTGCAGCGCACCGAAGTGTTTCTGCACCGACTTCATGGAGATCATCGTGGGGCGGACCACCGCCGACGCCGTAGTTCCGGATTCGTCCGCATGCGTCATGGTTGCAGACTTTATGCGGTCGGAGGGGCCGTTGTCGCATCTGGGTGGCGCGGCGCCCGCGGCGTTGTGGATTCTTTACTGCGCGGATTCGCTCCGGAGGTGCCTCTCGGCGGACGGGCCGTCCGCGGCAGCCAGGTGGGCGACGCATCGGCCCGGCGTCGACCACGGCCCCACCCGGATCGCGGCGTCCGGGTGGCCGAGCCGGCCGACCAGCCCCCGCAGCAGGCCGAGGTGCACCGCGCAGACCACCTCGGCGTCGACGGCGAGCAGGTCGGCGTACGGGCAGGCGTGCAACGTCAGTTCCGCGGAGTCCGGCCCCGCCTCGGTGATCTCGGGGTCGTAGCCCAGCCGGTCCAGGACGTCCGCGGCGGTGCGGACCGCGTCGGGCATGGTCTGTGGGGCCGACGGCGTCAGGGTCGCGAGTTCCTGCGCCGCCCAGTCGTCGCCGGCAAGTTCGGCGCGCCGTGAGCCGGACCCGGGGCAGTCGCGGTGCTCGCCGGACCCCGTCCAGCGTCCGATCAGCACGGCCGCCAGCCTGCCGTACCGGCCGGACTCGCGGTCGACGTCCGACTGCACGGCGCGGTAGAGCAGCTGGGGCCGCCCCCGGCCGGTGGGCGGCGCGGGCGCCGTGCGCACCAGGCCGGCCTGCTCGAGCGCGGCCAGGTGGAACCGGACCGTGGACACGTGCAGGCCCGACTCGTCCGCGAGGTGCCGCGCGTCGAGCGCCGCCGCGCTGCGGGAGAGCAGGTCGAGGAGGCGTCGCCGGCTGGGTGACGCCAGGACGGCATGCGCCGCGGTGCGCGGTGACCGCCGGTCGTTCATTCGCCAATTCTATATTAAAAACGACTGGATTCGTGTTTAATCGGGGGAGGTGACGAGCGCCGACCTGGGAGGATTCCATGGGTGTCGAGCATTCGGTGAACGACCGGTCGCGGTTCGCGCGTGCGAGGGGTGCGACGCGATGACCGCCACGTCGCCCGGGCCGGCACTCGACACCGAAGCCGCGCGGCCGTACCCCGCGCGACTCGGTCCCAAGGGCACCTACATCTACAAGATGGTCACCACGACCGACCCGAAGACCCTCGGGATCATGTACATGGTCACCTCGTTCGCCTTCTTCCTCGCGGGCGGGCTGATGGCCCTGCTGATGCGGACCGAGCTCGCGGTTCCCGGGATGCAGTTCCTGTCGAACGAGCAGTTCAACCAGCTGTTCACCATGCACGGCACGATCATGCTGCTGCTGTACGCGACCCCGATCGTGTTCGGTTTCGCGAACTACATCCTGCCGCTGCAGATCGGCGCGCCGGACGTGGCGTTCCCGCGGTTGAACGCGCTGAGCTACTGGCTGTACCTGTTCGGCGCGCTGATCGCCATGGGCGGGTTCCTCACCCCGGGTGGCGCGGCCGACTTCGGCTGGACCGCCTACAGCCCGCTGACCGACGCGGTGCACTCGCCCGGCGTCGGCGCGGACCTGTGGATCATGGGCCTGGCCGTCGCAGGCGTCGGCACCATCCTCGGTGGCGTCAACATGATCACCACGGTGATCTGCCTGCGTGCCCCCGGCATGACCATGTTCCGGATGCCGATCTTCACCTGGAACATCTTCATCACGATGATCATGGTGTTGCTCGCGTTTCCGATCCTCACCGCGGCTCTGATGGGCGTGTTCGTGGACCGGCACCTGGGCGCGCACATCTTCGACCCGGCCAACGGCGGGACCCTGCTCTGGCAGCACCTGTTCTGGTTCTTCGGTCACCCCGAGGTCTACATCGTGGCGCTGCCGTTCTTCGGCATCGTCACCGAGATCATCCCGGTGTTCTCACGCAAGCCGCTCTTCGGCTACAACGGAATGGTCTACGCGACGATGTCGATCGCCGCGCTGTCGATCGCCGTGTGGGCGCACCACATGTACGCCACCGGCGCCGTGCTGCTGCCGTTCTTCTCCTTCATGACGTTCCTCATCGCGGTCCCGACCGGCGTGAAGTTCTTCAACTGGATCGGCACCATGTGGAAGGGCCAGGTCACCTTCGAGGCGCCGATGCTCTTCTGCCTGGGATTCATCATCACGTTCCTGTTCGGCGGCCTGTCCGGCGTCATCCTCGCCAGCCCGCCGCTGGACTTCCACGTCACCGACAGCTACTTCGTGGTGGCGCACTTCCACTACGTGCTCTTCGGCACCATCGTGTTCGCCACCTACGCCGGCATCTACTTCTGGTTCCCGAAGATGACGGGCCGCCTGATGGACGAGCGCCTCGGCAAGTGGCACTTCTGGACCACCTTCATCGGCTTCCACACCACGTT
>NZ_JBFUHZ010000055.1:0-30689 GCF_056402135.1 Rhodococcus sp. P4_C10
CTGCCGGCTTTGCCCGCCACCGTGGGGTCAGAGCGCAAAGCGGCACCCAGCCCGATGCGATCTGAATTCTTGCAAGGGGCGCTAACCGAAATTCGGCGGCGGCGTGACTCTTCGCCTCCGTGCGGCACGAGGAGTCCCTGGTAGCCGCCGGGTCCGGCAGACAGCGATCCCGCACCGACAGCGAAATCCATGGATTCCGCGGCTCGACCTGGACCACATCGCGGAAGCGGCCGTCCGTAGCTGCTTCGGGAGCGACACTCGGCTCAGTCTGGATGCGAATTGCGCCGCAATCAGGTCGGAGATGCGCCGAATCGGGCCAGTGAGGCGCAGTCGAGGGGGAATCGGCGTTCGAAAACCGTCCGCAGGTCCAACTAGGTGAACGAAGCGAGCGCTGATGGGTGAACACCCTATGGAGGGGTGTTCACCTATGCCGGTTCGGTTTGGGCTGCATACGGGTTGGGTAGGTTAACCGGTTGGTAATCACACTTCAGGAGGGCTCCAGATCACGCAAATCTGGAGAAGTTCTAATTTGCGTGGCGGTCGGGTGTGTTGTGCGGAGAGCAACGGCAGGACGGCTGCTTGAAAACACGGGGGGTGCTAGCGGTGCAACTCGTGAAGGTCACGGAAGGCAGGAAGGCCGTGGCCCCACCTAGCTGTGATGTCCAGCTGGAGGGGGTCACGGGTGCGGACTATCTGTTGACCGGCGTGGTTGGCGCCCAGGAGAATTCACGATCGAACAAGTAGCGTAGTTCTGGGTCGGAGGCGAGCTGCACGTCCACGTTCTCGCCCCGCAGTGCGATTCGATCCGGTCCGATAGTCGTCCAGGTCAGTACGGTCGTGGACTCGAAGTCTCGTTCCAGCGGCCGGTCGCCTTCGAGGACAGGGTAGAGCTTCACCTCGATGATGTCGGGCCCGATAATCCGGTATTTGCCGTCCTGCAGGTCTGTGTTGGCGTACCGGATGGCGATGCTGCCCTGTTCGTCGTCGAGGTATTTGCCGATCGCTACATGCTGCCAGCGATGGTCATCGCGCAACTGTGCGGCAGGTGCGGCGGCGTCCTCCACGACTGCGTAAACACCGGGGAGGGCGGAGTTCGATTCCTTGACGGTTGCCGACATTGTGGCCCAGGGCAGTGCTGTGCCGGCAGCGATCAGCAGTGCGAACGCCGGTGCCAGCCATCGGGTGACGGCCTCGAGTTTCGGCCATGGCACCACCTGAGGCAGCGGGGCAGGCCCGGTGGCTTTGCCCGCAACGAACCGGGCGATGCGAGGGATCGCTGGTATAAGGGCGATCAGGAATCCGATGGTCAATATCAGGGCCAGGATCTTGACGGGGACGTCGTAACCGAGATTGAGGATGAAGACGAAGCCCATCGCGAGGGCGCCGATGAGAGCGCCGAGCCAGGCGGTGCGCCGGCACAGTAGGAGCACTCCGGCGAGCACCTCGACGATTCCTGACAGGATCTGGAACATCGGGGAGTAGGCGACGAAGTCCCACAGCAGTCCCATCGGGCTCATCTCGCCGTGGGTGATTAACGCGTCGGCATAGTCGGTGCGCCCCATCTGGATGAGGAACACCTTCGACCAGCCGTAGGTCAGCAGCGATATGGCGAGCCAGATGCGCAGAACCCAGTGTGCAGCCCACAATGCATGAGTCCAGGGTCGGGTCCTTGCCCCGGTTGCCGGGACTTCGCGGACGCGGTCGTCCGTGGAGGTCACTTGACGGTCCGCTTGTTGTTCGCTGGGTGCGGTTTCGAGAACGTCCATTGTCTTGCTGTGTGTTCCTTTGGTATCGAACAGTGCTGTGATGTGAGGCGTTTTCCGATCGTTCACTTTAGTAACGATCTTGTGGGGTCGCCGAGCCACCCAGTGTTCCGATCGGTATCCACGAAACTCGCACTGATACTGCGCACGTTTCACTGGCCACTCCGTCGGCCAGGCTTGTGGAAGTTCAAAATCGTTGTGGCCCTAGCGACTTTGACGAGTTGTTCAAGTGTAGCGGTAGGCAACTCGGCGAGCTGCCACTCCAGCATGCCCTCGCTCAGCCGACTGGCTCGCCTGCCATGAGCCGCGAGAAGGCGGACAGCGTCTTGAGCGAGAACACAGAACGCGATACGCGCGCCGGAGGGCCAGCCGATCCCCGTCGAAAAGTTCAGCAAAGCCGTCTATTTGGCCGAAGCTGCCGCACACGGGGGGCAAACCGCTGCTGGTGTTTGAGCCGTAGCGGGGGGCTGCCTCGCGAACCCAGCGCATGAACTCGAACGAAGCGACTGCCACCCGCTGCACCACCCGAAGGGATCTGACCCCGCGGCCCGCATCATGCCCTCGTGGTCTCGTCTTGCGTTGCGTCAGCTGGGTGGCTTCACCGTCGGGGAGCAGTGCCGCGTGGCGTCATTGTCCGAGTGCGTTGAAGACCTCTGCCCAGTTTCCTCCAGCAGCATTCATCACATTCCGAGTCTCACGGAGAATGTCCCGAGCTATCTGCTCAAGCGTGGTCCCATTGGCAGCGCTCTCCGTGCCCCTGATGGACCTGATGCCCTCTGCAGTTGCGGTGAATTGCTCCTTCCATTGCCCGGCGGAGGACAATAGGAATCTGAGGTGATACGGGTAGTTGAAGCCAGGCACCGGTACTCCGGTCGCTGCAATGCTCTTCAGCGAGGTGATGATCAGCCGCAGTTGTACGGCCTCGAAGTAGCAAGATTCCGGCTCCGCCAACGCTGAGTACTCGAGTGATTCATCAACGAGTTTCCGCCAGTACTCGCGATCGTGAAGGCCGTCCCGTTGCTCCATATGGGTCTCCGCGAAGACCGCCATGAGTTCGTTGTCGTCGATGAGTGGGGAAAGGGCTAGATCTTCGCTGAAGTCATAACCGAAAAAGTACCGTATGCCGTCAATCTCGATTGACTCGATGCCTCCGATGTGGCGGTAGTCCCGAAGCAGCGGTGCAGGAATACTCGCCGCCGCTGCTTCACAAATCGGGGTTCCGCTCTCGCTGGATCCCTGGATTCCCATCCTCGCTCCATCCATCCGCGGCCTGACCTTGTTGATCGCAGTGGGTAGGAGAGTAGCGGTTCGGGGCGACAAAGCGGTTGCTGGTATCGCGGAGGATTGACATGGGCCCGCGTCGGTCTCAGTGCGGACCGGGTGCGGCGGGATCTGTTCAAGGCCGTCGAACCTGATGTCAACCGAGACCGTTCAGGCAAGCTCGCAGTGATCGAGTGCGTTCGAGTGGAGCAATGTCAAAGGGCTGGGGCGTGAACTCAGCGCTGGCGACGCCGAAGGTGGGAGCGCGTTGAGCGTGTCGGCATCGTTCCTCGGTGGTCTGTCGATCAGCTACGGTGGCGGGCCATCGACGCTGCAGAAGGGCAACACTCCGACCTACATCTCGTTCTAGGCCGGGCGTCATCTTGTCGAATGGATAGGGTCAGTTCATGAACCGATACTCGGGTGCGGCGATCGGCCTCTACGCGATCGCTGTCGTTGCGCAAGCTCTGACGTGGGCTGATCTGAGTAGCGATGAACGTAGTTCACGCATCGTGCTCTTCCTGCTCGCTGGCGCATTTCTCGCTGCGATCCTGGGATCACGCTCAGAGCAGGATTAGCCGCCACTCGAACGGCAGAGGGCCCTCACGTACGCGTGGGGGCCCTCTGTTCAGCTCGGAGGTTCTGCGGGACACCTGCACTGCGGATCGTCTGCGGCTGGTGCGGCAAACGCTGAGCCGCCCTCTGCCGAGCTGGTCGTGAAGTTGTGCTCGCCTGCGGTGCGTTGCGGGATGATGGCGGCGGGTGCTCACCTATTCGTCAACGCTGAAGGACACTAGGTTCGCCATCATGACCCCGCACGAGCCGATCTGGCAGGAACTGCAAGACCTCCACGGTGCGAGCAGCGACCTGTACGTCTCCGGTGTCATGGATCATCAGTACATCCGCCACGACCGGTCCCTTGACGAAGGCACGTGGACGTTCCAGCACGGCCCCGACAGCCGCTGGAGGATCGAACGCTCCGGCCTGGTGCAGTACATCCGGCACGGCGCCACTGCACTCGCACGGTTCGATAACGGGATGCGCTCGGTAGCGCCCGAGCAGACACGACTAGAGAGCGGCGTGGGAGCCGACCAGGCTGGACAAGCGCCGCTCTACGGTGCGCGGCATGACGCAGTTCTCCGCGCAGGAACTCATCGACAGCGGTGCCCGGGTGATCTGCCCGCACTGCAACTGGCTCGTCTCCAGCACCGGTGGACGCTGCAGCAAGTGCAGCAAGCCGACCACCGCAGTCGTCGCCACCGCACCGCGGGCCACCGCCGCCCGGCAGAAGCGGCGACCGCCGGCCAGCAAGACCACCACCGCCGCCGGCAACTGCGGCGACGCTGTCCTCACCGACACCGCGCTCGGCGGCATGGCCACCCGGACCGACCGCACCATTTGGCTTGTCGTGCACGGCGACCCGAAGTCCCAAGGCTCGATGGTCGCCGTCGCCGCCGGCCGGGTGAAGGCATCCGACCCGACGATGTACGCCTGGCGCGACAACATCACCGGCGAAGCGCTCCGCGAGCTCGGCATGCAGTGGCGACCGATCGACGGGCCCGCCCTGATCGACGTCGCGTTCACGATGCCGTTCCCCCGCGCCTTCGAGAACCAGACCGGTCGCATCGCCCCCGCCGTCGAGGGGGAGTCGCCGCGGATCCCCGCCATGCAGCCACCCGACCGCGACAAACTGCTCCGGGCCGTGCAGGACGCGTTGTCCCCGAACGACCGGGCCATCAAGGGCGGCAAGGCCAGTCAGGCATTCGACAAGCGGTTCAAGCTCGCCGTCGACGACTCCCGATTCGTCTACGGCGCCGAAGCGAAGTCCTACGCCCGCCCCGGCCACACCCACGGCTGGGCACTCGACCGGCCGGGCGCCGTCATCCGCGTCCGCATGATCGACGCCCCCGGCACCCCGTTCCCCGAACCGACCCTGCGCGACCCGGGCCAGCTGCCCGAGCAGATCCGCGCCCTGCACGAACGGCTGCTGGAGCGCACCGGAGTAAGCGCACGATGAGCACCGCGGCGGTGCTGTCCGAACGGATCGTCCTCGGCACGATGCTGCGCGGCGACGACCCCGGGTTCACCCAGGACACCCTCGGGCGACTGGCCCCCGCCGCGTTCACCATCCCCGCCCACCGCACCGTCTACGCCGCGATCGCCCGCACCGCCGACGCCGGCACCGTCGACCTGTCGACCGTCATGCTCACCCTCGGCGACAACCTCACCGCCGTCGGTGGATTCGATCAGCTCTCCGCCGCCGTGCAGGAGTCGTTCACCTCCACCGCCCCGACCGACCATGTCGCGCGGCTCGCCGACCAAGCCACCCTCGATCGGCGCCGCGCCGCGCTGCAGCAGGCGCTGGCAGCACTCGACGGCGGCCAGGACCTCGACACCAACCGCGAGTTCCTCCTCGACACCCTCGCCTCGACCTCCGCCACCTCCCAGCTCCTCCCGTCGATCCAAGAACAGACCGGCGACTACTGCGCGCTGCTCGACCAACGCCTGTCCGGGGAGGTCCCGACCGGCCTGATGACCGGCTGGACGCACTTCGACGAGGTCACCCTCGGGCTGCAGCCGGGCAGCCTCGTCGTCGTCGCAGGCCGCGCCGGCACCGGCAAGACCGTCGCGATGATGGACTGGACCCGCCAGGCCTGCCGCGACGGCCACGGCGCCATCTACGTGCCGCTCGAGATGTCCGCGGAGCAGATGGTCGAACGCGCCGTCTCCGCCGAATCGTGCGTCGAACTCAACAAGCTCCGCGAGCCGGGATGCCTCGACGACGACCAGTGGGACCGCGTCTCCGGCGCGATCTCGGCGATCTCGCAGTGGCCGCTGTACATCGACAATCGGTCCCGCACCCTCGCCGACATCCGCCGCACCGCGACCGCCGCGAAAGCTGCCCTCGCCGAGCAGGGCCGGGAACTGCAGCTGATCGTCGTCGACTACCTGCAGCTGATGTCGAGCGACGGCGGCCGCGGCTCCATCAACCGGGCGGAGGAGGTAGGGCGGTTCACCCGCGGCCTGAAACTTCTGGCCCGGGAACTTGAGCTGGTCGTCGTCGTCGGCTCGCAGTTCAACCGGTCCGCCGCCGACCCCAACAAGCTGCCCCGCCTCGACGAGCTCAAGGAATCCGGATCGATCGAGGAGGACGCCGACATCGTCCTCGCGCTGCACCGCGCCCACGCGATCGACGGGCAGGCCGGCATGTCCACCGCCCGCGAGATCACCGGTCTGATCTTGAAAAATAGGCACGGAGCTGCACAAACGCAGTTTGAGAGGGCCTGGCACGGGCATTTGGCGAGCACCGACGAACCGATGCGCCGAACCGTCGAAGAAACAAACAGTAGTGCTGCGTTCCCTGTGCCAGTGGCCACGTCGACCACTCGATCGCCCGGTGCGACTGCTGCTGCCTCGACAGCGGCCAGCGCCGCGGGCCGGAGATGTTCCGCCATCAGGGGGTAGTCGCCGACACCCCACGTTATCGCCGAGTTGTTCAATGCTCGTCTCCTCGGATCGGAGACGCCCTTGATCATCGATCCACGCGACGGCGGAGCGGATCTGGCGCACCATCTCTTCCAGTGATGTCAGCGGGGCCAACCCGTGATCGACTGTGACAGTGGTGATTCCCTTCGCATTAAGTGTGTGCCATGAAGGCTGCGTCGTGGTGGGACAGTGCCGTTCAGTAGCCGCCATGGATCGCCATGAAGACCGGCCGCAGCGCGTCCGATGTTCCCCAGACATCGAGCTTCTGCTGGTTATGCGGATCGTAGTAGAGGCCTTCAAACGCGCGCAGTGTGGCAACGGCTTGTTCGGATTGACGGCGGTACCGGGCAAAAGTATCGATTTGACCAGCTCGGGATTGACGGTGCGCCGAACATCGAACTCGAAGTTGGTCTGCGGATCGGATATCGAGTACTTCGACGTGACAACGCGGCGCGGCAGCGATGTCATGGGCGCCGCGTCCATGTCGCCGAAGTCCGAGGCAGATGCGCGGTGGTGACTTCGTCGTCCATGGGGTCTCGGTAATCAGCGGAGGCGTACGAGACCATCGCCATCCACCGAGACTGGGCCCGCGCCACGGCGATTGTCCTGACGAACCGCGAGGCGGCTGCCGACAGGCACCGCGGACTGAGCAACTGCGCGCACGCGAGCATGGCGTGAATCAGTAAGAAGGGCAAGGGTATTCCTCGCTTTCCGTCGAGCGCTCGATGATCGGAGCCGACATCTTCGTTTTGACGTGGGGAGCGAGCTCGACGGCACGCGCCCTGCACCAGCTGGCCATCACTCGGATGTTGTGGTCGAGGGCATCGACGGCGAGACGCAGTTGAGGATATTCGGCTTCCATGACCTCGTCCTCACGAGACTTGTGGTGCGGCGTTCATGGTGCGACAGCTGGTGGTGAGTCGGCCACGGCAGATGGTGCGCAGTTGCTGGGCAATGTCGGCGGGAAGGTGATTTGCGGCGCCGGCATTCAGGAAGGCCTCCAGCCTACGGAAGTACTGGACCGGGGTGAGGCCGAACTCGATGAAGATGTCACCCGCCGGACCACCACCCCAGTGGCGCCATTTGAGTGCGAAAGCCATGATGTGCTGGTCGGGCGCGGGCTTCGAGCAGTGCACCATTGTGCTTCCTTTCGTTGGTGGACTTCGGCTGACTGCGTGACCACAGGGGACGGACGACGTGGCCTGCGAGATTCGAGGGTCAGGCGATCTCGACGATGAGTTCGACCTCGACGGGTGCATTCAAGGGCAGTTCCGCGACGCCGACAGCTGAGCGAGCATGTACCCCGGCGTCACCGAAGACATTCACGAGCATTTTCGAGGCCCCGTTGATGACGGCTGGCTGGCCAGTGAAATCGTGGGCAGACGCGACGAACCCGACCACCTTCACAACGCGCACAACGGCGTCGAGTCCGACGAGGGCATCGATGGCGGCGAGGGCGTTCAGGGTGCAGATCTCCGCCGCTCTCGACGCATCGTTCACTGAAACCTCGCGACCAACTTTTCCCGGCTGCTCGATCATCCCCTGGACCAACGGTAGCTGTCCTGAGGTGTAGACCAGATTGCCGGCCTGCACGGCCGCCACATACGCACCGATTGGCGCCGACGCGACCGGCAGGGTGTACCCGACCTTGCTGAGGATCGCCTCCCCTGTCGTCAAGCGCGCAGGGGCGGCACTTTTCGCGCCGTGGAGTGCATCGGGAGCGGACGGGTTCTCGGACATTGATTTGCTCCTGCTTCGAGTGTTGTTGTCATTTCTGGGAATTGGCACATGGCCGGAGAAAGCGTGCCGTCTGAGCTGAGTCGACATGTAGTGCCGAGGACGTCGTTCAATGTGTCCATTGTGCTGCTGGTCACCCAGGATGGCATCGTCCCGACTGCACCAATCGCAGCGGAAATCTAGTGCGGATTCACCAACGAGGGAGGCTTTGGTCGAAAGATGCCTGCCCGCCCGGGATCCGTGGGTTAGCGGTCGGACTTACCTGATCTCAAGCGCGCATTTGTGTTTTGTGCCCCCGGGGTGCATGACGCGGAGCCCCTACGGGATGTCCTCAGACACCTGGTCACCCGGAAATTCAGTCGCTGCATGATCGCCGGATGATCCTGTGGTGGCGTCACCGGCGGTGAGGTTCTTCGTGGCCTTCGTGTCGTTTCGGGCATCGAGGACCGAGGTGAGATGGATTGCGATAGCAAGGCGGAGTCGGGTCCCGGTCAGGTCGAGCCCGGTGAGGTCGGTGATGTGCTTCATTCTGTAGCGCAACGTATTCGGATGGATATGAAGCGACTGGGCGGCACGCTTCGGTTCGCCGTAGTGCGCGAGGAAGGTGGCCAGAGTGGTCACGTATTCGGTTCCGCGCTCTGCATCGTGCTCGACCAGCCTCTGGACGGGTCCCTCGCCGAGCGGCGGCCCCGTGAGCAGTGCCGCCCGGGCTCGCGCGAGAACGATTTCGTGCCAGGATTCTTCGAAGGTCGTCGCCGGAGCCGCCACGCGCCCGGTGCGAGCCAGGTGAATGAGTTCGGTTGCCTCGGCACGTGACTGGGGGAGATCCTTCGTCGTGTGCGCGGCCCTTCCGGCGAGGACCGCCACGCCACTGTCGTATGCGGATGTCTCGGCGGCCAGTGCATGGAGCCATGCCCAGCTCCCCGCGGTACGCGGCGCCCCACCTTCTGTGACCACGGCTATCGGAACGCCGTCGATGGCAGTGAGGAGTGGCTGTGTCCATCCGTGCCGGCGCATGACCGACTCCCACAGTTCGACCCGATAATCCGGCGGCTCGTCGGTACCAATGTCGGCCAAGGCGACGACCCGCCATGGGCCTGGAGGTAGTCGCAGGCCGGTTTCGTGGTCGGGTGTGAGCAATGCGGCGCGAAGACGGTCAGCCATAATGCGGCGTGCGGAACCAGATTGGGCGCGCAATCGCAGCAGGTGCAGGGCGATCACCGAAGCGGTTCGGGTCAGCTCGCGTACCTGGTCGTCGGGGACGGGTCCGGGGTCCACGGCCCAGATGGAGCCGAGTAGCTCGCGTCCGGCGCGGATAGGAATGATGAGGCGCGGCAGCACGCCGTCGGGGCCGGCATCGACCCAGATCGGCTCGTCGGACTTTTGAAGTCGTCGGAAGGTTCCGCGGGAGCGAAAGTGGCTGATGATCCGGTCAGGGACGCGACGGCCGACGATGGTGGAGATGCGGGCGGGGTCGGCGGTGTCCTGGAGTTCGGAGTAGGCGAGTACGCGCGAGTCGGCGTCCTCGATCGTTACGGGTGCGGAGACGATCGCGGCGGCAGCGTCGGCGAACGCGAACAGTTCGCCGTAGCCGCTGGGATCACGCTGAATCTCCGATCCCGCGAGTGTCGTGGAGTGATCGAGGATGCTGCGTGTCAACCACACCAGGTGTGTCCACGATGCCTGCGGCTGCAGTTCGACCAGTCCGATGCCCAGTTCGGTGGCGAGGCCGGTTACGTCCGGGTCGTCGGCGAAGGGCGCCTTGAGGATCAGGGCACAGGCGCCGGTGCGGTCTGAGCGATGCAGGAGGTCGACGGCGGCGGCCGTGCTGTCGATTCCGAGTCCCAGGACGAGGCCTCCGGAGTGCTCGAAGGACGGGTCGCCAGAGAGGGTGACGTCGCTGATCTGGTCTCGGTGACCGGAGACAATCTGGCGAAGCAAGGCTCCGCCGAGAGAGTCGATCAATGCACTGACGTGGATCATCGGTACTCCTCGGTGCCGGAGGCAACTCGACTGGGCCTGTTCTCGTTCGCTCAGCACACGATCGAAGCCCAACCAGCCGAACTCGTGTTCTTACGGTAGTGCCCGGCGGGCTGCTGCCGGTAGTCCGATCGTGCGCCGTTACGCCTGGGTCGGGGGTCCGATCGCAGGCACACGTTTCGGCTCGGAAGTTTGCCGTCGCCTCGACGCGACCTGACGTCTGGTGCCAGCTCGGGTGCGGTTCGCCCGGTGGTGATGGTGTCGGCGAGCAGGCGCCCCGTCGCCGGCCCGAGGGTGATCCCCCACATGCCGTGACCGCCGGCCGCGAACACGCGCGGCGATCGGGTCGCTCCGATCACGGGCAGTCCGTCCGGTGTGCACGGTCGTGAACCCACCCATTCGTCGCGCCGCGCATCCAGGTCAGCGCCACGCAGCAACGGCCGCGCGGCCCGCACGATCGCGGCAATCCGCCGCCGATCCAGGGCGGCATCGGGGGCACGGAACTCCATCATTCCGGCGACCCGGAGGCGGTCTCCGAGGGGCGTGCAAGCCACCCGCTGTGCCGGGAAGTAGACGGGCCCCGCCGGAACGTGATCGATCGCGACGCTGAAGCTGTATCCGCGCCCCGCCTGTACGGGAATCCCGACGCCGAAGTCGCGGGCGGTGTCGCCGAGCCACGTTCCGGTCGCGAGGACGACGGCATCGAATCGCTCAACGTCGCCGTTTTGGCTCGAAATACGCACGGCGCCAACTTCATCGACGACTCCGGAGACATCGTAGCCCTCGCGGATCGCGCCTCCGCGCGCGCGGACCGCCTCCGCAAGACTGTTCACGAAGTCGCCGGGATTCATGAACCGCTGGCCGTGTAGCCGGATGGCGGCTCCGACCTCGTCGGACAGCGACGGCTCAACTTCGCGCGCGTCGTCACCGGTCAGGACGTCGAATTCGATGCCCTGACCGGCAGACCGAATGTGCTCGATCTCCTCGAGCAGGATTGCCCGTTCCGCCGGCGTCCGGTACGCAGCCAGAAAGGACTTCGCTTCATATGCGCTTCCCTTCACGCCGCCGTCCGCGAGTTCGTCGAACGCGGACAACGCATGTCGGTTGATCCCTACCAACGACTCCATCGCCACGCGCCACCGTGCGGCGGTGCTGTGTCGGGCAAACGATGCCAGGAACCGAATCAACCGAGGATTCAACGTAGGCGGCACATAGACGGGTGAGGACGGGCTGAGCACGGCGCGAACGCCGTATCGGAGCACTGCAGGTTCGGGCAGCGGAGTGCTGATACCGGGCGTGATCCACCCGGCATTCCCCCATGATGCGCCGGCCGCAATTCCCTTGCGGTCGAATACCGTAACCTCGATTCCCCGCTCCTGCAGGAACCATGCTGTCGACAGCCCGACCATTCCCGCACCAACGATGCCGACGCGTTGTGGGGCCGTGGAACTGAGCCTCATGAAGTACCTCTCCTCGAACGTGGTGGCCGTCACACAATCTTCGAATGGGTCGTGCGGTAAGTCACGGTGCTGTCCTTCCAACACTTCTCCTGCAGTCAGTGCTAACAGCACAATCAGCCCCCTGACCAGCGGTGACATGGCCGAGGTCATAGCGGCAGTGTGCGATGCACCTTCGGTGATGCGCTATGAAAATGTGGGCCGAGTTTGCACCGTTTCGTCCGCCGGCGGCCGAAACGGTCCGCTGCGGGGACGTTGCCGAACCTGTGGCTGTGGGTGAAATGAGTGGAACCAGCATTGGTTCCGTAAGACACTGTTGCACTGCGGATTTGGTCAGAATTTGCCGAAACATCGTGGGGTCACCGTGCATCCATGTGGACTCTCGATTTGATTCGACCGTTGCGCTACGGCCCCGCCGCCCCTACAGTGTGATCCGCGGCACAGACCTCAGGTGCGAGACGCTGAGGCCAAGGGCCGGAACGTCCTTCAGTCGCAGTGAGGGCTTGCGACCACTCTCCATCGGGTAGATGCCGGAGGAGTCTCGATTGGCAATGATCGGAGTTGTCGAGGAGTCGCGGCCGTCTCTTGGCATCCGAGCAGTTGGGAAGCGCACCCGTGCTCTCTCGGGGCACCCCAGCTTCGATCGATCCGACCAGTCGAGCCGGGCTGTGTATCGGCGCCGTCCGTGGACCCAGAGTTGTTGTTGCTGTGCATCGCTCATCCCAACCTAGGAGCATCTTGTGTCCGAGTACACGAAGCCAAGAGTCACGTCCGCGTCAACTACTGACACAGCCGACGAGTCGAACGAGCCGGGGCTGTCGCGGCAACTGTCCAACCGTCACATCCAGCTGATCGCGATCGGCGGCGCGATCGGCACCGGCCTGTTCATGGGGTCCGGCAAGACGATCTCCCTGGCCGGTCCGTCGGTGATCTTCGTGTACATGATCATCGGCACGATGCTGTTCTTCGTCATGCGAGCCATGGGGGAGCTGCTGCTCTCGAACACCGGATACAAGTCCTTCGCCGACTTCGCCGCGGACCTGCTCGGACCGTGGGCCGGCTTCTTCACCGGATGGACCTACTGGTTCTGCTGGATCGTCACCGGCATCGCCGACGTCATCGCGATTGCCGGCTACGTGTCGTACTGGTGGGGCTCGCTGCCGTTGTGGATCCCGGCGCTCGCGGCGGTGGCGCTGCTGATCGGGCTGAACCTGCCCAGCGTGAAGGCTTTCGGTGAGACCGAGTTCTGGTTCGCGCTGATCAAGATCATTGCGATCGTCGGCCTGATCGTCGTCGGCCTTGCGATGGTCTTCAGTCATTTCACCGCGCCCGGCGGTGCGGAGGCCTCCTTCGCCAATCTGTGGAATGACGGTGGGTTCTTCCCGACCGGGTTCATGGGCTTCGTCGCCGGCTTCCAGATCGCGACGTTCGCGTTCGTCGGAATCGAACTCGTCGGCACCACCGCTGCCGAGGCCAAGGATCCGGAGAAGAACCTGCCCAAGGCGATCAACTCGATCCCGGTTCGTGTGATGCTCTTCTACGTGGTGGCCCTGGTGGTGATCATCTCGGTCACCCCGTGGCGGGAGATCAGCGCCAACCGCAGCCCGTTCGTGGCCATGTTCACTCTCGCCGGCCTCGGCATCGCCGCCTCGGTGATCAACTTCGTCGTCCTGACCTCGGCGACGTCGTCGGGGAATTCGGGTATCTACTCGACGTCGCGGATGGTGTACGGCCTCGCCCGGCAGGGTGACGCGCCGGCCTTGTTCGGCAAGCTGACCTCCCGCCGAGTCCCGGCCAACGCCCTGTACCTCTCGGGCGTGTTCCTGCTGGCCGGTGTCGTGATGGTCGCCGTCGGAAGCTCGATCATCGAGGCGTTCACCATCGTGACGACCATCTCCTCGCTCTGCTTCATCTTCGTCTGGACAATCATCCTGATCAGCTACATCGTGTACCGCAAGCGCCGCCCGCACCTGCACGAGGCCTCCACGTACAAGATGCCCGGCGGCATCCCGATGTGCTACGTCGTGCTGGCCTTCTTCGGATTCCTGATCTGGGCGTTCACCCAGAAGGAGGACACTCTCCACGCGCTGCTGGTCACCCCGGTGTGGTTTGCGGTGCTGGGTGTGGCATGGGCGATTGTTCGCCGTCGGCCTGTGCAGATGGCCCGCGCGGCGGCCTTCCAGGACGAGACCGGCGAGCGGTGAGCGGTGAGTGCATGCTCCACAACGCCGTCGTGTTCGCGGATCGGTGGTTCTGTGACACGGTTGCGCCACAGACCACGTCTTGCACAGACACCGCGTCGGAACTCTGTGCCGCACGGATTCTCCGCCACGGACCTTCTCCCTCCATATCGACGGCGGGCGAGGCTCACGGATACGCCATCGCCACCCTCTGACCTTCGTCGGCCGCACCGAGCCGCGGACGTCCCGTCACGGACATCCGCACACGATCGGGCCGCCCGGAGCCGAGCAGCCGGGCGGCCGCGCGGCCCGCATTTCACTTGCCCGACAACGCCGTCCAGTCAAGGTGTGATCACCTGGTCGAACAACGCTCGGGCAGCGTACTCACGACCACCACCCAGCAGACTGACTGATTCGTCGACACCCATCCCCTCGATCGCAGACGCCCCACCACACTCAGGGACTAGCAATTCCCCAGCCGCACAAGCGCACTGACAGCGCAAGCATCCTAGGAGGCATGATGACCGACAACGACCACCTCCTAGCGTTCGCCCTGAAGTGGAGACACTGGGGAGGAGGTTCGTCGGCCGACATCTTTGTGGAGTTCGGCATCACCCCGGCCAGGTACTTCCAGCGACTCCAGGCCTACCTGCACAACGGCGCATCCGCGTATCTGCCGGAGCACGTCGTACACCAACTCGACGACCTCTGCACAACCCGGCTGGCTCAGCCCGGCCTCCGCCGCGACCACTGACACGCAGGAGGTGTGGCAGTGGGACACAACGGCCCCGAGAGGACACCACCGTGATGCCCGGACCCCTCCCACCCCTCCCACCCCCTGTCAGCGAGGTATGGGACTGGCGACTCCGTGCCCGATGTCGAAACATGGACCCCAACCTGTTCTTCCCCCGAGACGGCGAGGAACGCGGAGCGCGGGCCCGCCGCGAACGTGACGCCAAGGCCATCTGCGCAGCATGTCCTGTCCTACCGTCATGTCGACTCCACGCCCTCACTGCCCGGGAACCATTCGGAGTCTGGGGTGGTACCACCGAAGCCGACCGGAATCGGATCTCGAGACGCCGCGCATCATCCGTTCCGAGATACCAAAATTCAAGCACTGCAAGGTAAACCAATGCCTGGTCGGGTTGACCGCGATCGGCGACTCCGTCACGGCGGCGGCCGGGCGTGAACTGCGAGAGCGCCTGCCCGGCGCGGACGTCGACGCGGAGATCGGTCGGCAGATGTGGGATCTGCCCGGCCTCGTTGCCCGGTTGCGCGACGTCGGACGACTCGGGCAGGTGGTGGTGATCGGGTTGGGCACGAATGGCGCATTCGACGAGTCTGCCCTCGATGCGGCATTGCGAACGATTGGGCCGTCCCGTCGGGTGATCATGATCGAGGTCAGCGTGCCCAGGTCATGGCAGGACACTGTCAATGCTGCCCTGGACACCGCACAGCGCCGCTAGCCCAACACCGTGATCGTCAACTGGAATCGCGCCGCCCACAGCGTGCCGGAGATGTTCTGGGAGGACGACACTCATCCGCGGAGCCCCACCGGCACCGGGCTGTACGTCGACCTGCTGACGCGCGCCATCGAGCAGCAGTCGCGATGAACAGCCTTAGCCCGACAGGTCGCCACCAGAATGGCCGCACTCCAACCTGCCCGAACCGCGTTCGGCATGCCCATGGGAGGATAGTCGATGTGCGAGGGGTGAACCAGGTGCCGGTTGTCTCGCTGCGTGCTCTCCTGCTGGTGTTGATGGGGTTGACCCTGACAGTGGGTTGCAGCACGCTCCCCACCAGCGGCGGAGTCACTGATGGTGGCGAGCCTCCGGTAGGAATTGCCACCGGCCCGACTCTGTACTACCTCGACGGGACCGCGCTGCGCCCGGTGACGGCACCGCAAGGGACCGTCTGGGATGAGCCGTATGGGAAGCTCGGCGACATTCGCCGTGCCATCCAGTTGCTCGGCCTGGGTGCGGGCCGGGAACTGCGTGACGACACCCGCGAGTTTCGCAACGAGGTGCCTCGGATGGGGGCCTCGCTGGCGGACATCGACGTCACCGTCACCGAGACCGTCGTCACGGTGTCCCTACCGGTCTACGATCTCTCACCGTTGGCGGTCGATCAGGTGGTGTGCACAGCCCTCGCGGTCGACGGCGCGCGCGGCAACCCGGGGGCCGAGAAGACCGTCGACGTGTTGCTGCACAAGGGAATCGGCGACAGACTTCTGCACCGAGCATGCCTGGTGCTGTGAGCGCCCGGTCAGCCCGCCACACCGTCGGTGAACCCTCGCCGGCCTGAGCCTACGAGGTATCGGGGTTCCGGTGCAGCCGAGCCACGAAACGTGCCCCTGCGCCCGGGATGTTTCCGGCCTCGATGTCACCGCCGTGCATCCGCGCGTTCTGCTGTGCGATGGCGAGCCCCAATCCGCTGCTCTCGGAGCGACTGCGGGCCGTGTCCGCTTTGAAGAATCGGTCGAAGATGTGCGGCAGCGCGTCCTCGGCGATTCCGTCGCCGTGGTCGGTGACGACGACCTCGAACCAATCAGCGTCGGCCTGAACCAGCATACGGACCGGAGGTCGCCCGTGTCGCAGGGCATTTCCGACCAGGTTTGCGACGATCACATCGAGCCTGCGCCGATCGACTTGGGCCCGAACACTTCTCGGCTCATCCAGCTCGACCGTGTCTTCCCAGTGGCGGGCCGCCAGTGTCGCCCGAGTCGCCTCGCCGACGTCCACTTCTTCGAGGATCAGCGGCGCAGTGCCCGCGTCGAAGCGGGACACTTCCATGAGGTCCTCGACCAACCGAGTCATCCGGCGGGTTTCCCTCACCAGCAGTCCAGCGGACCGTGCGGCGTTGTCGGGCATTCGCGGGACGTCTGCTTCCAACACGTCGGTCACCGCAAGCATCGCGCTCAGTGGTGTGCGTAGCTCGTGAGAGACGTCGGCAACGAACCTCCGGGCGTCTGCCTCCAGTCGCTGGAGTTCGGCGATCGTCCGCTCGAGTTCGTCAGCGGTCTCGTTGAACGTGTGTGCCAGGTCCGCCAGCTCGTCGGTTCCCCGTACGTGCAGGCGTGCCGTGAGATCTCCTGCGGACAATCGCCGCGTGGCCTGACGGAGATCTCGTACCGGGCGAAGTACACCATTGGAGGACAAGAATCCCACCAAGATGGCGAACGGCACCGCCACGGCACCGACCAGCCATGCGGTCCGACTTTGCACCTGGACCTGCTGGTAGGTCGGGGCAAGATCATGGCTGGAATACACCTCCAGCCCCGACGGCTGACTCGCGCCGGCGGGCTGCCAGATCGTCAGCGGCATACCGATCACCAACTCGGGCCCGGTCGGGGTGGAGACATGCTGCACCTGGATGCGCGTGTGGTCGCGTACCGCGTCTCGGAGCTCGGGGTTGATAGTGGCCTGCGCTGAGTCCGAGTCGGATTGCAGATCACGGTAGGTCACCGTGGTGTTTCCTGGTAGCTGCGCCGCGAACGCGTTCAGTGTTTCCTGGTCGGGTGGGTACAGCAGCTCGGGGGCGAGTGCGGTGACGCGTTGCCGTAGGTCGAGGATGGCGCGGTCCTGATCCGAAGCAAGGAGGGAGTTACGCGCGGAGATGTAGCCGGCCGCGGCGGCACTGGCTATGGAAGCCAGAGTCACCACGGTGAAGGCGATCACCAGGCGAGCCCGCAAGCCGCCGCGCCACCCTGGCAGCCGCATTCGTATCCGCATCCGCTGTTCCCGCTACACCGGTCCGAAGCGGTAGCCGAACCCGCGTACTGTCTGGATGTAGACGGGCTGTGCGGGGTCGTCTTCGATCTTGGCGCGCAGCCGTTGCACGCAGGCGTCGACCAGTCTCGAATCACCCAGGTACTCGTGCTCCCACACGGCCTGCAGCAGCTGTTGCCGGCTGAACACCTGCCCAGGGGTCGCTGACAGGGTGAGGAGCAGACGCAGCTCCGTCGGGGGCAACGTCAGCGGCTCGCGATGCTTCGCCACGATCAGGGAGGCGTAATCGATCGTCAGTTCGCCGTGCTTGGCCGCGGGCGTGGACATGGCTTGCGTCTCGCCGCGACGGAGCACCGCCCGGATTCGCGCATCGAGAACCCGAGGCTGGACCGGCTTGACGACGTAGTCGTCGGCCCCGGCCTCGAGCCCGCTCACGATGTCCACATCGTCGCCGCGGGCGGTCAGCATGATGATCGGAACACTACTGGCGGAACGGATTCTTCGGCAGACCTCGAAACCGTCCATGCCGGGCAACATGAGATCCAAGATGACGATGTCGGGCGGTTGAAGCTGGAGAAAGTCGAGACCCATATGGCCGGTCACGGCTCCTTGTACGACGTGAGAGAGCTGACCTAGCCCCAGAGTGAGTCCTTCGCGTATCGCGTCATCATCCTCAATAAGCAAAATCTGAGCCACAGGCAACCAGTATCCAGGCATTCACCGGCATCGACGCTGCCGCCCCACCGTTGTTACACAGTCAAGACACGTTCCGTACACGGACGAGACAGTACTCACCGAGAGTCGGGAACATGCAGAACAACGGCCCTGTCATTCGGCGGCGGCGATGGCCGGTTGCGTGGCTCCGAGCTGGCCGCGCAGACCGTGAACCGGGATCAGCGTCGTGACAAATAGGCACGTGGACACTGATGCACTCCGCGAGGTCCCTGCCCCGCGAGACAATGAGCTGATCGCCAGGTCGCTGACGGACCCGGACGCCTTCGCGGGCATCTTCGATCGTCATTTCGGCACGATCCATCGCTACCTCGCTCGGCGGGCCGGGGTGGACGCCGCGGACGATCTGGCCTCGGACGTGTTCACGATCGCGTTCGGTCGGCGGGCGGGTTTCGACCTGGACTACGAGCAGGCCCTGCCCTGGCTGTACGGCATCGCCGGCAACCTGCTGCACGGAAACCGTCGCCGCCTCAACCGGGACGTCGCACTGCTCGCCCGTCATCCGAGGCCCGACGGCCCGGTGCCGTTCCAGGAACAGGTCGACACCGCGCTCGATGCCCGGCGCGAACTACGGGCACTCGAGCGCCGCCTGCGGCAATTGCCGCGGGTCGATCTCGACACGCTGCTGCTCCACGCGTGGGAGGACCTCAGCTACTCCGAGATCGCCGAGGCGCTGCAGATCCCGGTCGGGACCGTGCGATCCCGTTTGAACCGGGTCCGACGCAAGCTGCGTGAACCGGAACGCGACGAACTCGCAAGAACGGGGCGACAACTGACCGAGTCGCGGCAAGGAGACGTACATGGGTGACTTCACGGAGATCCGTGGTCGGCGACCCGAGCCACAGCCTCCTCGTGACGAGGTCGTCCTCCGAGCGAGAAAGAGCCTGATGCGCACTATCGAGAACGAAGCGTCCACGACGCCACCAGCCGCCCTGGCCCCCGGTTCCCGCGACACGGTCGTTCGCCTCGACGACCGGCGTCGGCGGGTACGGCGTGTTATCGCGGGAGTGGGTGCAGCCGCCTGCGTTGCTGTCGCCGCGTCGGCATTCGTCGTCGGACCCGACGGACTCGGCACGCCCGAGCAGACACAGGTCGTTGCAGCCGGCCCGCAGTTCACCCTGCAGCAGGCTGCCGTGGTCGCGGAGTTGTCCGTTCCCGTCGGGACCGGACCGTTCCGGCACCTGAGGTTTACCAACCTCACCGACGTCGATCACCCGACGTACGAGGCATACGTGCGTCCGGATGGAACGGCCCTCGTCGGCAAGGCTGGGGGTGACCTCCATGAAACCTCCGGGTACCTGACGCGCGCGCAGTTGGCCAGCCTGCCGACCGACCCCTACCAGCTGCGCACACGAATGTTGAGCCTGTCGAGCGAGCTGGGGCTGGGGTATCCCGGGGAGGCGCCCGATCGGGCGCTCTACCGGTTGGCGACCAAACTGCTCCCTGACCCGGAAGTCACCCCCGAGATCAAGGCGGGGATCTACCGGGTCCTGGCCGGGCTCAACCTCAAGGCACTCAAGGCACGTGACCGGGGTGTCGGCGCGGACCGGACCGGGCGGCCCGGCGACGTCCTCGAGTTCACCTTCGAGGAGGGCTACGTCGACCGACTGGTGATCGACCGGGAGACCAGTGCCCTGCTCAGTACCGAAACGGCCGATCGCGAGGGCAAGCTTGCGGGCTGCCAGGTCTACGTCTCTGCCGAGATGGTCGACAGGATGCCGCTGGCTTACGCCTGAGAGTGCATCGACGGAACTGCTCAATGGCAACTGCCTCGCGCGGAAGGCCGGGAATGTCTTGGTCACCGGTTTCGCGATTGCGACCGTCGGCGTCGTGTGGACATTCGGGCTCGAATGAAACCCATGGTGGGCTGGACTCGGTGTTGCAATATCGAACAGTTTCAGGATGAATCCACCCGTGGAGGGTGAACCTTGGTCCGGGTCGTTTGTGCAGCATGGTCGTATGAAGTCGCGGGCGGTTGAGATCCCTGAGCTTCGTTGGGAAGCCCTGTCGAGCTGGCTTCTCGCGTGGGACCCTCTTCTTGATCGAAGTGTCTTGCAGGACTGGGTGATCGGCTTGGGTTGCGCCGCGGCGGAAGTCGACACGCTGGTGCTGTGGAGTCCGGAGTTGAACACGGTAGTGGCGCCGGCAGCGCGTACTGACAACGAACTTGCTCTGTGCCTTCGTCGTGCAGTCCGCCAGTTCGCCGGAATCGCCGACTGAGTTGGATGATCCTGCGTTCAGGACCGAGCGTTCGGGTCAGACCGTGATCCGATCCGCGGAAGTGACGTCCAATATCGGGTGCCGGCTTCGGTTCTCGTACGGTGCCGCGCGGGGCGCGCTAAGACCGGGACCCGCTGCGATTCTTGCGAGAACTGGGGTGCGAATCGGCGCCGCCCGGCAAGCGCGCATCCGACTGCGGCGGGCGCCGTAGGTTCGGATTCGCGTTGACGCCCCGTCGGTATCGGTGAACCACAGTTGCGCCCCGGGATGTGGACGTTCCTTTCGCACGATCACCCGCAGTCGTGTCGGCCACCTCGAAAGGTCGAGCAAGCCGCTCAGTTCAGCGACCCAGGCACCATCCCGGACCTGGCCGTTCGAATCGTAGGCCGGGCGGCCACGCGGTCTTCGGGATCAGGGCGACGGCGTCGACCATGGTGTCGATGAGCCCGAACCTGATCGAGTACCCCAGGTGGCGTTTCGTCAGGTATTCGATCAACGCGTGGGTGCCGGCGCCATCGGTCCGGATCAGGATCTTGTGTCTGACCGGGTAGTCGGGGTCAGAGGGCAGTTGTGCCAGTGCGTCCTTGACGGCTGCGACGTGGTCGGTGGCTGTGTTGGATCCGGCGTTGCCGGGACGCAACAGCATCGCGACCGGCTCGCCGGTATCGCCCGGGCCGTGGTTGACGAACGCGCACGGCGGGTGGAACCCGCAGCTCCGCTTGAACGTCGGTGCCGCCTGTTCTTTGTCGGAGTGTGCGGTGACCAGGGTGGCGTCGATGTCGACTATCAGCGGGTTGTCGGCATCAGCGTCTCGTGGTCGGGGAAGCGGGCTTCCGGTCAGTAAGTGTGAAAGTGCGGGGCTAGGGTCATCGTGCTCAGCGGATCAGCCCGTACATACCGCGTCGCAACGGGAAGGTCGAACGCTACAACCGAATCCTGGACGAGGAGTTCCTCTACGTCCGCAAATGGGCCAACGGACGGCAACGCTCCGAGGCGCTACGCGTGTGGAACGTCCAGTACAACTACCATTGACCCCCCGCTGCCGCCGGCGACCGGCCACCCGAGAGCAAGCTTCGGGCCGGTGTCACCAACGTCATGCCCTCATACATCTATGTAGCGGCCAGCGTGCGGTGGCCCAGTTGGTGACCCAACCGAGCCAGAACCGCTCCGGCCCCGACAAGCATCAGCAAGAACCCGAGGGGTGCGAGTGCAAAGAAGGGCTCGTGGAGTGCTCCGTCCGGCGTCACCTCGCCGGGGTTGGCGACGTACCCCGTCAACGCGAGTACGCCAAGTCCGATCACCGCTGCGCTGACCGCCCAGTACCTGCGGCCCGATCTGGATGAGATAGCCTGCGCCACTGCATAACCGAGGACGGCTGCGCAGGCGGCGATCGCCACAAATCCGAAGGTGGTGATTCCCAACATGGTGATGTCCTTTCCTGTTTGCCCACAGGGTGGGGCGTTTCGTGTCTGCATTGACATGGTTGCTGTGGCGGACTTGTCGTGTCATCAGACTGGGGGATGACATCCGCTGCAACCCCTCACACCACAGGTTCCTCGACCTGCGTTTGGCCCGTATTGCATCGGCGGTGATCAGGGCACATGGTTCGCCTTGACAGTCTGACGATTTGGCTGTTGAGGCAGCGCTGGGCTTCGCGGGCGGTCCTCCCTTCGGTCGGGCTTTACAGTCCCCCGCCCCAGCGGGGCACAGATGGTCTCCACAACACTTCTCTCGAGGAGTTGCGGCGGCCATGTCGTTCGTGGGGCACAGCAACGCGGGCCGAACCGAAGGAAGTGAATCCGTGACGACGTACGACGACGCCGCCTGGCATTACGGCGGCGAGTTTCCCGACGATCTGCCGAATGCTGCCGGTGGCACTCACATCGGCATGTTCGTAGCGTGGTGCCTGCTGAGCGGTTTCGCGGGGGAGGACGTCGAGGACGAGCGCGAACCGCTCGAGTCGCGGGAGGCGACGCCCGGCGCCTTTCTGATGAAGGTGCTCGACGAGAAGTTCGTCAGCGACGATCTCACCGCCGACGGCAGCGCCTTCGCCGTCGCGTACTACGTCGGCGAGAATGACGACTCCCGATTCATCGACGACTACCTCGACGCGTTCGACACCACCGCGGCGGACATTTACCGGGTCGAGGACAGCTGGGAGACGTACACCGTGATCGCGGACCGGATTGACGCCCGCTTCCGCGCCTGGGTGGACGCCGGGCGGCCCCGCTACCTCGTCTAGCGGGTCAGAACAGCATCAGCACCGGCTGCAGCTCGCGCTCCGGCGCGACCGCCGGTCGTGTGTCCGACCGTCCGAGCCCGTGGCTTTGCCGGTGAGGTCGTCGTCGAACCCGGCGAGCACTCCGAGTTCGGTAGGGGTGTCGTAGCCGACGTCGACCGGGCGCAACGTGTGCGGCATGGTCCGAGCAGTGTCGGCGACCGTGCTCATTCGGGCTGCGCGAGGGTTGAAGTGGCTTGTGCTGCGAGTAGAGAAGATGCGCTCGGATCCCGTGTGGCAAGCGACGTTCTCGCCAGAGAACCAGGAATGAATGGTCGATGTGGTTCTCGCTGCTGCGGGAGAGCCGGCGCGAAGGGAGGTTGATCGATCGGGCGTACGTGTACGTGGACAAGAAGTCCGGGGCCACCTCTGATCGGCCTCTCCTGGCACCCGGTGCCGCGGTGGCAACGTCGACTGCTACGGATTGATGACACCCAGAGCTGAAGATCCGCAGCGGTGACCATGTGGGGGAGGGGACCTGCTGGGGTTACGGAAAAGGACATCTTCGCGCGGAATATGAGTGACAAATACCGTGGAAGACCTTTGAAGTCAGAGGTCGATCGGACAAGTTGGCCCGGAACCTACATGAGTTGTAGGTTCCGGATCCAGTTGGCCTTTTCCGGGCCTATATGTCCCACACTTGTCATGAATCCAGCCTATATGTCCCAACTGGCTGCCTTTGGATACCAGCCATGCTCTATTCGTGGCACTTAGTGCCACGAATAGAGCACGGCATCCAGGTGGCCAAGCCGAGTTGGGGGGCACCTACTTTCACGGAACTTGTTCTTGCGTAATGAGAAGAGTCCGGCGAGGGACACTAGTCCAGCGTCCTGATAGCTGAGGCGAGAAGGTAGTCCAGCGGTAGGCCGAGGTCGTTGCCGCTGTGCTCTGCTCGTTGCTCGATGAATTGGCGCAGATCCTGATGCAATTCGTCCCAGCGATCATCGGCGATCAGCCTGTCCTGCTCGCTCATTACGTGGCCCGCAGTGCGAATCAGAAAGTCGGCCGCGTCGTCGGCGGAAGAAAAACGCGGGGTAATCCGCCCGGGCACAGTGGCGGTGAGCTGCAGCTGATGGGGTTCGAGCATGGTGGCGAGCGCAACGGAGTCACCCCAGCGACTGGGCGGTCCGCTGCTGGCAGGCTGTGGCGGCAGGTAGTCGCTCAGAATCTGCCCCATCGCCGGCATCAGGCTCCCCGGCACCCACGATGCGAGCACCACCCTGGCGCCGGGGGCAGCGATCCTCGCGAGTTCCCGGGTTGCGATCACATGATCGGCTGCATACATCACGCCGAAGGTGGAGAGTACGACATCGGCCGAGTGATCTGGGACAGGTAAGGCTTCCAGGTCACCCCACAACCATCCGACTTCGATTCCTGTGCTTTGGGTCCGCTCTTCAGCGAGCCGCAGCAGCGCCGGCTCGAAGTCGATGCCGACAACCTTGCCGCCGCGCTCGGCTGCCAGTAGTGCCGCGTTCCCTGTTCCGGTTGCCACGTCGACCACTCGATCGCCCGGCGAGATTGCAGCTGCCTCGACAGCGGCCAGCGCCGCGGGCCGGAGATGTTGCGCCATCAGGGGGTAGTCGCCGACACCCCATGTCGTCGCCGGGTTGCTCAAGTTCGTCTCCTCGGATCGGAGACGCCCTTGATCATGTGGTTCGAAGTCGAGCGTGGCGGACAGTGTCCGTCGCAGCGCCTCTCGTCTTCGCGAGGGCTAGCGTAGCCAAGCGATACAACGAGGCCAAGGGGCGCGCGAGATGAGTGAACCGTTCCGGGTTTGATGCCGCTTCCTCTTGGTGAAGGATTCCGTTGTGACAGTTCCGATCCAGTGGGATCTGTCAATGTGTAAAGCAACCGGCAGCAGTCCTCACTCTCACCGGTCGGCCACCGTGACTCGGAGATCCTCGCTTCCACGGTGGCCGACCCCGCCTTGACCGCAGCCTCGGCGAAGTGGCGCGGTCGCAGGCGGAAGGTCTCAGGCCGGAACCTCCACTTCGACCTCGACTTCCACCTTCCATCGCGGATCGAGCAGCCCTGCGACGATGACTATCGTCGCCGTCGGACGCATCTCACCGAACAAAGTCTCCGTGCACGGCAGCAACCTGCTCACAGGCGGCAAGGTCGGTGACGAACATGCGAGTGCGGAGCACGTCGTTCCATCCGACGCCGGCCTCGGCCAACGCCCGCCCGATGATCTTGAAGCAGCGGCGGGCCTGGACGCCTGCATGGTCCGGGCACGAGTGGTCGGGCCACACCGGCCCGGTGCCGGACACCAGGACTCGCGACCCGGAACGGATCGCCCGGGAGAACCCGGTCGTGGCCTCGAATGGTGAACCGGAGCTGATCCATGTCCGCCGGTCACCTACACGTCGAGAGAGCACTGTCGGTGGTGGACCGAGTTCGAGCGCGTCGACATCGGGATGAATATCCTCCAACGGTGCTGTGATGCTTCCTCTTTCGTCATCTGTGGGGTGCGTGCGGCGTGCTTTGGTTGGCATGCGGGTGAGTCACCGGACGACCGAGGACGGGGCGTGGCGGCACACCAGCATGTGGTTTCCGCCGCTCTGGAAGTGGTAGTCGACCTCGACGACTCGGCCGGCAATGTCGCGGGCCCGCAGGTCTGCGAGCAGCTCGTCGAGTCGTGGATAGGGCGCCGACGATCCGACGGCCACCAGCGGAAAGATTCGCAGCTCGTCCCGGGCGACGCGCATCAGCTCGCCGATCGCGCTGACATGGAAGGTGTGATCGAGTACGTCGAAGTAGCTGAACAGAAGGTGGGAGCTGAGTGCGAGGTCGAAGCTGGCATCTGCGAACGGCAGTGAAGGCAACCGCCCGGCGACGTAGTGGTGCGGGTGCCGGCGAATGTGGGTGGCGAACTGCTGGGCGGCGTGTTGCCGGGTGCGCTGGTGTTCGTCGGGGTCGGTGAAGAAAGTCCACTCGTACTGTTCCGGATGTGCGCGGACGTAGCGGTTCCCGCGATCGGTCTCGGCTGCTGCGAGGGCGGCGAGGTCGTCGGCTCCGTGCTCGAAATAGGCTACGTCGCAGGCGGTCACGTCGCCGCCGAGACTGCTCACCTCGCTGGTGAATCCGGCGGCGCCGCCGGGGCAGTCCAGGATCCGCCGGGCCAGGTCGGCGCCGGTGAGGTTGAACATGGCTCGGTACTCGTCGAGCGAGCGGGAACTGATCAGCATCTCGCCGCCGATGCCGTGGGTGCGAACGGGATTGTCGGTCATGGGGTGGTCCTCTCGGTAGGAGGCCACCTCACCGCGTCAACCGGGACGGATGCCGTAATACTGGCGAGGATCGTCGGCCGCACGAGAGGCGGCCGGAAGTGCACAGTTCAGGGCCGCGGGGAAAGCGGCCACCAGAGCTGCACGAAGGTCATCACCGGCCGATTAGATCACAGTGATTGCCGGGGCTGTCCCCATTGATAGCAAAGGTATCTAGGGCTGGGAGCCGTGTTGCTCAGGACGGTTGGTGGCAATGGGGGTGCGGCTGCTCCGAGCCGAGCGACTTCACTATGCCGCGGCTGTGAGGCGTGCAGTGTGGGCGATTACCCGGTGGGGCCGTGCGCGAGGATCTCCTGCAGTGGGGTGCGTCCGTCGAACTCGACGCGGGGGGGGGCAGCCATCCACGCCGACGGGCCGCCGGGGAACACCTTCTGCAGCGCGTCCAGGCGGGGATGATTTCGGCAGCGTTGTCGGGGGACAACGGGTGCGTTCGCGTCGGCCGCCGTTCACCAGTTAGCTGAACGGCGTCGAGTTCACCGATGGCGTGGTCAACGCGGGAACAAGGCACGATTTGTCTCTGGTATCCACATGGTGCTGACTGCGTTGCCGTTGTAGCAGCCGGTGACGAAGTCGATCAACGAGTTGAACTGTGGATGGGTAGTGATTGTCTTCCGCCACAGCAGTGCCATGGGGTAGGCGGGGGTGGGGTTGATGATGGGTATGCGGCGAATGTTCGGATGCCATGGCGTTGTGGTTCCTTCTCTACCGAAGGTGACCAGCGTGGTCGAGTCCGCGATGCGATCGACAATGTTCGCGAATCCGATGCCGTCGGGGTGCCGCTCGGTATCGATTGTGACGCCGCAACTGTCGCTGAGCCGACCGTAGAAGTCGCCTACTTCGGAGTCGAATCCGGCTCCGGGCACCCACGCGGTCAGTCCGTCGAGCTCGTCGAGGTCGACGTGGTCGCGGCCTGCGAGTGGATGGCTGTTGCCGACGAGCAGATGCAGTGCGTCGAGGTAGGCGGGTGCCGCAGTGACATGCGCCGGCAATGGATGTGGGCTCCAGTGCTCGCGGGCGAAGGCGACGTCCACCCGGCCGTTGATCACTGCGTCCCGTGATGTCTTCGACGGGCCCATCATGATGAGCTCGATCTCGGCGTCCGGGTGCTTCTCAAGGTAGAACCGCATCAGATTCGCGTCGGCGATCTGGGCGCCGTGCACCGCGACGCGGAGTACCTGTGAACCGCGCACCGCGCCGACAGCGGCGTCGGCCAGGGGAGTGTCGTGAGTCACATGCCGAAAGCTGGCCATTGAGGCGTGAATTCGGGGGTGCGCGTACCGAGAAGCGCCCACCCAAGTTCTATATCCGGCTGGTCCTCGGCGCTGATCCGAAAACTCAGCCGAAAATGCCTGGATCGTGTCACCGGCGGGTTGATAGGTGAACCCGATCGGCATTGATGGGTGAACACCCCCGGAGTGGATTGTAGAGGGGCGTTCACCAATGGCGGTTCGTACTGGGCTGGGATGCAGATTGGATAGGTTGACCAGTCGGTAATCACACTTAAGGACGGCACCAGATCATACAAATCTGGATAGTTTCCAGGTTGTTGGCACGTGCGCGAGACGAAGAGTATTCGGTACGAGGCGGCCGCATGTCATCGGCACGTCTCAGCTCCGACTGGTTGTTTTGCGAGCATCGGATCATGAGTGTTGGGACCGTGGTGGCGTGGCACAGCGAGGAAGGCTGGGGCGTCATCGAATCGAACGACACACCAGGTGGTTGGGCGTATTGCAGCCACCTGTCGTCCGACGAGTTGCCTGAGCTGAGCCCGGGTCAGTCTCAGGTGATAGGCGGCGGGTTTCGAGGCGCCGTCGTCGGCGAAACGGTTGACTTCGAATGGGAGCGAGCCCAGCAGGATGGGCCGTGCCTTCAGGGCGACCAACGGGCGACCACGCCGTGAGCCTCCGAAGTGGAAAGGTCGACGACTCGTTGGAGCCGGGAGTTGGCGGCCTCGCTGATGTTTACTGGGGTGCTTCGTCCACGACGGCGGTCACGGTGGCGGATGCGGTGACGAAGGGAATGCCGGTGCCGCTGGCGCGGCGGCATCCGTCAAGTTCGATGTCGATCTGTGCGCCGCCGGATCCGTCAGCGCGGTACAGCGGGATCTGTGCGGTTCGCGTGGCGGTGACCGCGCATGGCGGCGCGGGCGGCGCCTCGATGATCTCGCGCACCAGATCGAGGCTCTGTCGGGTTGTCAGCCGTGACCGTGATTGTTGCGATGAGCTGTCCGCCGATTCGATGTACCGGCACACCTGCAGCCGGCCGACGTCTTCGATCGGGAACGCCAGGGCGTAGGTCTCGGCGAGGAGAGATCGCCGGTCGGTGTTCTCGGCTACTGCGACGTCTGTGTCGGTGGTCGTACTGAAGCCCGACCCGTACTTTTCGTTGCAGACCCCCGGGTTGTCCGCGGGCAGCTCCTTCGCCTGCTGTTGCCGATCGACCTCGTGCAGCTTCGCGAGGACGGCGATCGGGTGGTCCTGCAATCCACACGGGGAAGCGGGCCAGGCGGGACGGACCGCTTGGCCGTCCGCGTCGACGAACCACAGTCCAGCTGGCGGAATTTCGAAGACCGCGCAGCTGGCCTGAACGTTGTCCGGGAACCGCTCGGAGTCGACGCGGAACGCATCCCACGCAGCCTTGACGTCGCCCTCGAGCCGGACACTGTCGATCGTCAACGCGCCGGCCCCGTTCTCGCCACGCTCGCAACGCACGACGGCGACGGGCGTGAATTCTCTGGGCGGATACCCGACCCCAGCAGCGGGCGGGCCAGTCGCGATGCTGTCGAGGTTCAGTGCCGAGAGCCTGCTGTCGATGTCCGCGGCGTGACAGTCGGCTCGTTCGGCGATCGCAGCCTTCGGTGGGCGGTAGGACACGGAGTCGCCGTTGCATGCGATGAGGACGGCGCCAGCCGCTGCCAGGATCGCCAGCGGCGCGGCGAGTTTGGCTGCCTTGGTGCGTATTCCGGCCTCGCGGCCCGTCGGCCGTTCAGGCATGGCCAACAGGGGGATCGCCAATCATCAAGTCACCGTATCGGGTAGGGCGTCCGAATCGGTCAGTACGTCGATTTGCGGACTTGAATGCAGCAATCGCACCCAGCAGCGCCGTCAGGCAGGGATGTGCGGTGGTCGCCCCGGACTTGCGGTTCACGTGGACCTGCCGGCGATACCCGGCCGCTGTGAGGGCTTCTGACCTTGCCGCTCGTGGACTCGCCTATTCGTCGATACCCGCGCATACGTCAGTCTTACGAAGCGAGCGAACCGAAAGTTGTTCCCGCGAAGTCTCTTTCGACACACGGTTTCGGGATCAACTTATGCGTCGCCGTGACCTCGGGCTATCCGACCTCGCGCACAGACATGTCACGCGTCTCGGTGGGAAGGATCTGGGGCCAGTCGGCGCAAGCCCGAAGCCCTGAGAAATTGTCACCCCGAGTCTCTTGCTTAACAAGCTAGCGGTCGCTAGCTTGTTAAGCATGAGTGCGGTGGAGAGACGAAGCCTAGTACTTCGAGGCGTGCTGGACCTTTGCTTATTGGCATTACTTAGAGAGCGGCCGGTGTATGGCTACGAACTGACAGAGCGACTGGCCGAGCAAGATCTGCTCGTCGCTGGAGGATCGGCCTACCCGTTGCTGGCCCGCTTGGAGAAGGGCGGCCTCGTGGTTTCCGAGAAGCGGCCGTCGCCGTCAGGGCCGCCGCGGAAGTACTACTCGCTCAGCGAGATCGGCGTGAATGCGCTTGCGAGTGGCACTTCGGAGTGGCTSGCARTCTCCACCAGCGTCACCTCACTACTGCAGTCACCAGGCCGAGCTACCAACAACGGAACGGGCGTCGCATGAACACCACAATCACGCAGGTCGACARCAGCGAGMTCCAGGAAACCCTCAGGGAAGCGAACCGCCTCTGGCGACGCGCCGGCGTCCGTGGCCCGGACCGAAAGGCGCTGCTCTCCGAACTGGAAGCGGAAATCGGCGGCGCACGCCAGGACGGCCACGACGCGASAGCGGTCCTCGGTGATGACAGCTCGCAGACCCTCCGGCAGTGGGCGGACGAGCGGGGACTGTGCGGTCGCGCTTTGCGGCTGGGGCTAGTCGTTCCCGCCGCTCTACTCGGCATGTCGGCCGGCCTGGCGGTGATCCTGCTCGCTGTCTTCGCAGGGTTCTCGGGTCGTCCGACCATCGATCTGGGGCCATTCGTCCTGCCCTTGTAYGCGTCGKCAGGCSTCTTTGCYTATCTGTGCGCCCTGMTRTTTGYGTGGATCGCGCTTCGTCACGATCCTCAGGCATCGTCGACGGTTCGGTGGCTCTCCGTACTKCTTCCGGTGGGAGCAGCCCTGAGCATCGGGGCGGGTATGGCTATCGCATGGTGGAGGAACTTCAACCCGACTCCGACGGTCTTCACCGTGGTGATCGGAGTGGTGGTCGTCGTGCTCGGGGCGACTGCCGGCTTTGCCCGCCACCGTGGGGTCAGAGCGCAAAGCGGCACCCAGCCCGATGCGATCTGAATTCTTGCAAGGGGCGCTAACCGAAATTCGGCGGCGGCGTGACTCTTCGCCTCCGTGCGGCACGAGGAGTCCCTGGTAGCCGCC
>NZ_JBFUHZ010000056.1:0-22743 GCF_056402135.1 Rhodococcus sp. P4_C10
CAGCGAGTTGCCGCCCAGAGCGAAGAAATCATCGTCCAGACCCACCCGCTCGACCCCGAGCAACTCCTCGAACACCGACGCCACCGCCCGCTCGACCCCGGTCACCGGAGCACGGAACTCCGCCACCTCGAACACCGGAGCCGGCAACGCCCTCCGATCCACCTTGCCACTCGAGGTGACCGGCAACTCCTCGAGCACCATCACCTGCGACGGCACCATGTAAGCCGGCAACCGATCCGCCGCCGCCCTGGACACCTCGACGACGTCGACCACGGCCTCGGGAGCCGCCGTCACATAACCGACCAGATGCTGACCCGACGCAGTGCTCACGACCGCCGCCACCGACTGACCCACCGACGGATGCGCCGCCAACGCAGCCTCCACCTCGCCGAGCTCGATCCGCAGACCATGCAACTTCACCTGGAAGTCCGTGCGCCCCAAGAACTCCAGCTCACCCGACGACGTCCAGCGCGCCAGGTCACCGGTCCGGTACACCCGCTCACCACCACCGAACGGATTCGCCACGAACCGCTCCGCCGTCAGATCCGGCCGCGACTCGTAGCCGCGGGCCAACTGCACACCCGCCAGGTACAACTCACCCGGCACACCCACCGGAACCGGACGCAGACGCCCGTCGAGCACGAACACCTTCGTGCCCTCGACCGGACCACCGATCGGCACCACCGCCGCATCGGTCTCGGCCGCCTCGCGGCGGGTGACCTGCATCGCCGCCTCGGTCGGACCGTAGAGGTTGTGCACCGCAGCACCGGTGACCCGCCCGAACTCCGCCGCAACAACGGCCGGCAACGGCTCGCCACCGGCGAACACCCGCAGCAACGCCGGGGTCCCCGACTCCGGCAACGCCGCCAACACCATCGGCAGCATCGACGGCACGAACTGCACCGTCGTCACCGACTGCTCCACCATCACCCGCGCCAGATACTGCGGGTCACGATGACCGTCCGCGGTCGCCAGCACCAACCGGGCACCGGCCTGCAGCGGCCAGAAGAACTCCCACACCGACGCATCGAACGTCGCCGGCGTCTTCTGCAGCACCGAATCCCGCTCGCCGAGCCCGTACTCGGCCTGCATCGACACCAACTGGTTCACCGCCGCCGCATGCGTCACCGCGACGCCCTTGGGCCGCCCGGTCGAACCCGAGGTGAACAACACGTACGCCGTGTTCTGCGGACCGAGCACCCCGACCCGATCCGCCGCGGTCACCGGCCGACTGTCGGCCAGGTCGATCCCCGCAACATCGACGACCGGGCACCCGAACACAACGTCCGAGGACAGACCGGCATCGGCGAGCACCAACAGCGGGTCAGCGGTCTCGACCACGTACCCGATCCGCTCCGCCGGCTGATCCGGATCGACCGGAACATACGCACCACCGGCACGCACCACCGCGTACATCGCGACAACCTGCTCCACCGACCGGCGCATCGCGAGCACCACCCGCGACTCGACCCCGACACCGGCCCCGATCAGATACCGAGCAACCGCATCGACCCGGGCATCGAACTGCCGGTAGGTCAAGGCCATCGACTCGTCGACGATCGCGACCGCACCCGGAGACCGCACGACCTGATCGGCAAACAACGAATCCAACGTCCCCGCCGGCACCGGCGCGTCGGAACCGTTCCACTCCCGCAGCACCAACTCCCGCTCACCGTCGCCGAGCAGATCGATGTCGCCGACCGGCAACTCGGCGTCGACCGTCACCGCACGCAGGATCCGCAACAAACCGTCGACCATGCGCTCGACGCCGGCGGCGTCGAACAGTGCAGCGGCATAGGTCAGCACACCCGACACACCGTCCGGAGCGCCCTCACCGTCGTAGCGGTCGGCGAACGCGAAGTCCAGATCGAACTTCGCCAACACCACATCGGAATCCACACCCGACACCATGAGCTCACCGAGCTCGAACTCCGGCGACTCGAGATTCTGGAACGAGATCGACACCTGGAACAGAGGCGAGTACGCCTGCGACCGAACCGGATTGAGCACCTCGACAACCCGCTCGAACGGCACGTCCGCATGACCGAACGCACCCAGGTCCGTCTCCCGGGTCCGCGCAACGACCTCGTCGAACGAGGCACCACCGTCGACCTCGGTGCGCAGCACCAACGTGTTGACGAACATGCCCACCAGGTCGTCGAGCGCGGCGTCGCCACGACCGGCCACCGGCGTTCCGACAACGATGTCACCGGTCCCCGACAACCGCGCCAACAGCACCGACACCGCCGCATGCATCACCATGAACAACGTCGCACCACTGCGCCGAGCCACCGCATCGAGCGCCGCATGCAACTCGGCGTCGATCGTGAACTCTTGCAACGCACCGAGATTCGACATCACAGCCGGACGCGGCCGAGCCGTCGGAAGCTCCAGCACATCCGGAACACCCGCCAGCGCAGCAATCCAGTAGTCCAACTGAGCCGACACCAGCGAACCCGGATCCTGCTCGGAACCGAGCACCTCACGCTGCCACAACGTGTAGTCCGCGTACTGCACCGGCAACGGCGCCCACTCCGGCAACCGCCCGGCCCGCCGAGCGGCATACGCCACCATCACATCACGCGTCAACGGAGCCACCGACCAACCATCGGCACTGATGTGATGGACCACCATCGCCAACACGTACTCGACGCCCGACTCCACCTCGTACAGACGCGCCCGCAGCGGAACCTCCGCGGTCACGTCGAACGGCGCCGAGACGAACTCCACCGCCGCACCGGCCACCGACTCCGCATCCACCGACACCGGCGTCAGATCGATCACCGCCTCACCGGCCGGCAACACCACCTGATGACCGGCACCGTCGAAGTCGACATACACCGTGCGCAACACCTCGTGCCGCGCCACCACATCGGCCACCGCAGCACCCAACGCATCGACATCGAGAACACCCGACAACCGCACCACAACCGGAATGTTGTACGCCGACGACGAGGAATCGAAACGGTTCAAGAACCACATCCGCGACTGCGCAAGCGACAGCGGAATCCGCTCCGGACGCTCCCACACCGTCAACGCGACACGCACTGCCGAGCCGCGCCGCGACCTGCATCGCGACCAGCGAGTTGCCGCCCAACTCGAAGAAGTCGTCGTCCAGGCCCACCTGTTCGAGCCCGAGCACCTCGGCGAAGGTCTCGGCGACCAGTCGTGCGGACCCGGTCTGCGGCGCCCGGTACGCGCGCGCCTCGAACACCGGAGCCGGCAACGCCTTTCGGTCCAGCTTGCCGGACGGGTTCAACGGGAACTCCGCCAGTACGACGATTGCCGACGGAACCATGTAGGTGGGCAACGACGTCGACGCGAAACCGAGCAGGTCCTCCGAGTTCACCTGCGTACCCTGCATGGGCACGACGTAGGCGACCAGGTGGTCGCCCGTCGCCGTCGAGACCACCAACACGGCCGACTGCAGGACCGCGTCGTGCGCCAGCAGTGCCGTCTCGATCTCGCCCAGTTCGATGCGCTGGCCGCGGAACTTGACCTGGAAGTCGGTGCGTCCGATGTAGCCGAGTTCCCCGTCAGCGCCCCAGAACACCAGGTCGCCGGTGCGGTACATGCGCTCGCCACCGGGGCGGAACGGATTCGCCACGAACCGGTCAGACGTGAGGTCGACCCGGCCGTAGTATCCGCGCGCCAACTGGTCGCCCGCCAGGTACAACTCACCGGGCACACCCACCGGAACGGGCCGCAGCCGCGAGTCCAGCACGAACACCTGCGAGTTCCACATCGGTCGCCCGATGGCCACCGCGGCAGAGTTGCCCTCGCCGGTCACCTCACGGTAGGTGATCGACACGGCGGCCTCGGTCGGACCGTACAGGTTGTGCAGCCTGGCCGGGCTGACTGCCGAGAACGCCCGCACCGTCTCCGCGGGCAGCGCCTCACCGATCACGTACACGTGCCGCAACGAGGCGAGTGACGCGCCGGCCGAGGACACCGTATCGGCAAACACCGTCAGCATTGACGGCACGAAGTCCGTGACAGTGACCGAGTGCTCGGCGATCTTCTCCGCGACGTAGAGCGGGTCGCGGTGGCCGTCCGGGGTCGCGACCACGAGTTGCGCACCCACCCGCAGCGGCATGAACCAACCCCACAGCGAGACGTCGAAGGTGGTCGCGGTCTTCTGCAGGTAGACGTCCGAGCCGTCGAGCAGGTACTCGCCCTGCATCCACTCCATCTGGTTGACGATCGCGCCGTGATCGACTGCGACGCCCTTGGGCTTGCCGGTCGAGCCCGACGTGAAGATCACGTAGGCGGGGTGCGTACGACGCAGCACCGTGGACCGTTCCGCGTCGAGAACCGGCGCTGCCGAGTAGCCCGACACGTCGACCGTGTCGATGCACAGGACGGCTCGGCCTCCCGGCGCCTGGAACCCGTCTCGCGCGGTGGTCAGCACGCAGGCCGGATCCGCGGTGTCCAGGATGTGACCGATCCGCTCCATCGGGTGGTCCGGGTCGATCGGCACGTAGGCGCCGCCCGCCTCGAGCACCGCGTAGATGCCGACGACCAGATCCAACGAACGTCGAACAGCCAACGCCACCAACGACTCCGGACCAACGCCCTCGTCGACGAGGAGGCGTGCCAGCCGGTTCACCCGCGCTCCGAACTCGGCGTAGGTGAGCGACTCGCCCTCGTACACCACCGCGATGTTGTCCGGGGTGGCCTCGGCCTGGCGGCGGAACCCGTCCAGGAGCAGCTGACCGGACGGCAACTCGCGGGCCGAGTCGTTCCAGTTCTCCAGCAGCACCGTTCGCTCCGCGACCTCGAGCAGCTCCACGTCCCCGACGACCGCGGTGGGATCCGCGACGAAGGCTGCGAGGATCCGCAGGAACCGGTCGCCGAACCTGCGGATCGACTGCTCGTCGAACAGGTCGGTCGCATAGTTCAGGTCCACCCGCATCCCGGTGGGCGTCCCGTCCTCCCCATGGGACTCCGACATGGTGACCTGCAGGTCGAACTTGGCAATGTCCTCGTCGAACTCCACCGCCGAGACGTCGAGCCCGTCGAGCTCGAGGCTCGACTGCGCGAGGTTCTGGAAGAACAAGGCGACCTGCACCAGCGGGTGCCGACCCTGCGAACGGACCGGGTTGAGCACCTCGACCAGCCGCTCGAACGGCAGCTCCGCGTGCCCGAATGCCCCGAGGTCGACCGAGCGGACCCGGCCCAGCAGGTCAGCGAAGGACTCGGCCGAATCGACCTCGGTCCGCAGCACCAGGGTGTTGACGAACATGCCGACCAGGTCGTCGAGCGCGGCGTCACCGCGACCCGCGACCGGCGTACCGATCGCGATGTCCGTGGTACCCGACAGCCGTGCCAACAGCACCGCCAACGCCGCGTGCACCACCATGAACGGGGTGGCGCCGTGGGCACGCGCAACCGTGCCGAGCGCGGCGTGCAGGCCGGCGTCGAGGTCCAACCCGACCGACGCGCCACGGTTGGAGGCGACGGCGGGACGCGGGCGATCGGACGGGAGATCCAACTGCGCGGGCAGACCCGCCAGCGTCTCGGTCCAGTACCCGAGCTGGCGTGCGATCAGCGAGTCGGTGTCCTGCTCCGACCCGAGCACCTCGCGCTGCCACAGGCTGTAGTCCGCGTACTGGACGGCCAGCGGTGCCCAGGACGGCGCCTCCCCCGACTTCCGTGCCGAGTAGGCAATCATCACGTCCCGCACCAACGGCCCCATCGAGAATCCGTCGGAGGCAATGTGATGCACGACGAACACCAGGACGTGGTCGGTCCCCGGGGCCGGCTCGCCGCCGTCGATGCTCATCAGCAGGGCGCGCAGCGGCACGTCGACGGTGACGTCGAACCCACCGGCGACGAATTCCGTGGCGCGGGCGAGCAGCTCGTCAGACGCGACCGCGACCGGCGTCAGGTCCACGCTGACCCGGTCGACCGGCAGGACGACCTGGAAGCCGGCGCCCTCGTGCTCGGGGTAGACCGTCCGCAGGATCTCGTGCCTGGCCAGCACGTCTCCGACCGCGGACCGCAGCGCGGCCACGTCGAGTTCGCCCGTCAGCCGGACCGCGACCGGGATGTTGTTGACGGCGCTCTCGCTGTCGAACCGGCTCAGGAACCACATCCGAGACTGCGCCAGGGACATCGGGATCCGCTCCGGTCGCCGCTGCGCGGTGAGCGCGATCCGGCCGCCGCTGCCGGCCAGCACACCCGTCGCCGCGGCGAGCGCCTCGACGGTGGATGCATCGAACACGGTCCGCACCGGCACCGCGGCGTCGAACGCAGCACCGAGCCTCGCGGCCACCTGGGTCGCGATCAGCGAGTTGCCGCCGAGCTCGAAGAAGTCGTCGTCGACGCCCACCCGGGCGATACCGAGCAGCTCCGCAAACACGCCGGCCACGATCTCCTCGACCGGGGTCGACGGCGCCCGGAACTGCTTCGCCTCGAAGACCGGCGCCGGCAGCGCCTTGCGGTCCAGCTTGCCGGAGGCGTTCAGCGGGAAGGCCTCGAGCACCACGAAGGCCGTCGGCACCATGTAGGCCGGCAGGCTCTCGCGCAACGCGGCCTTGACGTCGGCCAGGTCCACCGAGGCGCCCGCGGTGGGCACCAGGTAGCCGACCAGCGCCTCACCGGAACGGTCGTCGTGGTGCAGCGTGACGACCGACTGTGCGACGGAATCGAGGCCCACCAGGGCCGTCTCGATCTCCCCGAGCTCGATCCGCAGGCCGCGCAGCTTCACCTGGAAGTCGGTGCGTCCGAGGTAGTCGATCTCACCGTTGCCGATCCACTTCACCAGGTCCCCGGTGCGGTACATCCGGGCCCCGCCCACGAAGGGGCTGGCCACGAAACGGTCCGCGGTCAGGTCGGGCCGGCCGACGTACCCGCGGGCCAACTGGTCCCCTGCCAGGTACAGCTCGCCGGCCACCCCGATCGGAACGGGCCGCAGCCGCGCGTCCAGCACGAACACCTGGGTGTTCCACACCGGTGCGCCGATCGGCACGCCCACCCGGTCCGCCTCGGTGACCTCGTGGAAGGTCACGTCGACCGCGGCCTCGGTCGGGCCGTAGAGGTTGTGCAACCGCGCCTGCGGCGCCACCTCGCGCAGCCGGTCTGCGGTCTGGGCCGGCAGCGCCTCACCGGAGGCGAACACGCGAACCAGCGAGGACGCCGACGCGACGGCAGGTTCCGCGACGTACAGCGCCAGCATCGACGGCACGAAGTGGGCGGTGGTCACCGACTCCGCGGCAATCACTCGTGCGAGGTACGCCGGATCCCGATGGCCGTCCGGCACCGCGATCACCAGGCGCGCGCCGACCTGCAGCGGCCAGAACAGCTCCCACACCGACACGTCGAACGTGACCGGAGTCTTCTGCAGCACCGCGTCCGTGCCGCCGAGCCGGTACTCGGACTGCATCCACAGCAGGCGGTTGACGATTGCCCCGTGGCTGACGGCGACGCCCTTCGGGCGGCCGGTCGATCCCGAGGTGAAGATGACGTAGGCGGTGTTCGAGGGGGCCAGCGACGCGATGCGATCGGCGTCGACAACCGGGCGGGAACTGAAGCCGGACAGCTCGAGCGCGTCGATGTTCAGGACAGACCTGTCCCCCGGCACCTCGAATCCGTCCCGCGTCGTGGACAGGATGCACACCGGGTCCGCGGAGTCGAGGATGTGGCCGATCCGGTCGGCCGGCTGATCCGGATCGATCGGCACGTAGGCGCCACCGGCCTCGAGCACCGCGTAGATGCCCACGAGCAGGTCGAACGACCGGCGCGCGGCCAGCGCCACCAGCGACTCCGGACCGACACCGATCGAGATCAGGTGCCGGGCCAACCGGTTCGCTCGCGCCGAGAACTCGGCGTAGGTCAGCGACTCGCCGTCGAAGGTGAGCGCCGCCGCTGTCGGCGTCGCCGCGACCTGCGCCTCGAACAGGTCCACGAGGGTCTGCGGGGAGATCAGTTCGTCCGTCGCGTTCCAGTCGAACAGCACCCGCTCGCGCTCGGCGTCGCCGAGCAGCTCGATGTCGCCGACCAGCACGTCGGGAGCAGCGACCACCTCGCGCAGGATCCGCACGAACCGGTCCGCGAACGACTCGACTGTCGCCCGATCGAACAGGTCGGTGGCGTACCGCAGGGCGGCAGCCATCCCACCGGGTCGGCCACCGACCTCGACGCCCTCGGTGACGATCAGCGTCAGGTCGAACTGGGTGGTGTCGGCCTCGTAGTCGACACCACTGATGGTCAGCCCCGGCAGTTCGAGGGTGGAGTCCTCGTTGAGCTCCAACGTCATGGACGCCTGGAACAACGGCGAATGTGACTGCGAGCGAGCCGGGTTGAGTGCCTCGACCAGTCGCTCGAACGGAACCTCGGCATGCCCGAACGCGGCCAGGTCGGCCACTCGGACCTTCTGGAGCAGCTCGCCGAAGGATCCGGCCGGGTCGACCTCGGTTCGCAACACCAGGGTGTTGACGAACATCCCGACGAGGTCGTCCAGCGCGGCCTCACTGCGGCCGGCGATCGGCGTACCGACCGCGATGTCGGCACTGCCGGACAAGCGCGCGAGGAGCACCGAGTACGCGGCGTGCACGACCATGAAGGTGGTGACGCCGTACTCGCGGGCGAGTGCCTCGATGCCGGCGGCCACGTCCGGGTCGATCTCGAAGGGCAGCCGGGAGCCACGACCGGACGCCACCGCCGGTCGGGGCCGGTCCGTCGGCAACTCGAGCACGTCCGGAAGCCCCGCGAGGGTGTCCTTCCAGAACCCGATCTGCTGCGCGGCCAACGACTCCGGGTCACTCTCGGAGCCGAGTACCCGGTGCTGCCACAGCGTGAAGTCCGCGTACTGCACCGGCAGGGGCGCCCATGCCGGAGCCGCTCCGGCGGTGCGTGCCACGTAGGCCAACATGAGGTCGCGGGCCATCGGCGCCGTCGAGACGCCGTCCGCGCTGATGTGGTGGATCGCCATCACCAGCACGTGCTCGTCGGGACCGGTGTGCAGCAGCGAGCCGCGCACCGGGACCGCCGCCGTCACGTCGAAACCGGCACCGAGGATCTCGACCACCGTGGCCGGCAGATCCTGCGGGTCGATGTCCACCGGCGTCAGGTCGAGCTCGACCCGATCGGCGGGCAGGATCACCTGGACCGGCCCCTGTCCGTCGTCGGGGAACACGGTCCGCAGCGACTCGTGGCGTTCGAACACGTCGCGGACCGCGAGTCCCAACGCCTCGACGTCGAGGCGCCCGCGCAGGCTGATCGCCAACGGGATGGTGTACGCGGACGAGTCCGGATCGAACTGGTTGAGGAACCACATCCGGTTCTGTGCCAAGGACAACGGAATCCGGTCCGGTCGCGGTCCGGCCACCAGCGCCGGTGCGCCGGGTGCCGTTGCGGCCGTTTCGACCTGTGCTGCCAGCCCGGTCACCGTCGACGCCTCGAAGACCGCACGGACGCCGAGGTTGCAGCCGAGCGCCGCGTTGATCCGAGACACCAGCCGCATCGCGAGGAGCGAGTTGCCGCCGAGCGCGAAGAAGTCGTCGTCGGCGCCGATCCGGGGGGCGCCGAGCAGTTCGGCGAACACCGCGGCCACGACGGCCTCCGCCTCGGTTGCCGGCTCGCGGAACTCGGTGGTGGCCACCGCGAAGTCCGGCTCCGGCAGCGCCTTGCGGTCCACCTTGCCCGCAGAGCTGAGCGGGAACTCGTCGAGCACCACAATCCGCGTCGGCACCATGTAGGCCGGCAGGTCGGCGGCCACCGCGGCGCGCAGGTCCGCCTCGGTCGGAGCCGTGCCGGGCCGCGGGGTCACGTAGCCGACGAGGTGCTCACCGGCGCGCGCGCTGCGCACCATGGTCACGATGGCCTGCGCGACGGAGTCCGCTCGCGTCAGCACCGCCTCGATCTCGCCGAGCTCGATCCGCAGGCCACGCAGCTTCACCTGGAAATCGGTGCGGCCCAGGAACTCCAACCGTCCGTCACGATTCCAGCGCACCAGATCGCCGGTGCGGTACATCCGGTCACCCGGCTGACCGAACGGGTCGGCGACGAACCGCTCCGCGGTCAGGTCCACCCGACCGACGTATCCGCGGGCCAACTGGACACCCGACAGGTACAACTCACCCGCGGAGCCGACGGGAACTGGATGCAGGCGGGTGTCGAGCACCGTCGCGGCCGCGTTCCAGCTGGGCCCGCCGATCGGGACGGTGGTGCCCTCGCCGGCGTACCGCTCGACCGCCGGCTCGTAGAGGATGCCGACTGCGGTCTCGGTCGGACCGTAGGCATTGTCGATGGTCGTCCCGGTCGCCGCGACGAAGTCCCGCAGCACGTTCGGCGCGAGCGCCTCGCCACCGGCGAACACGACCCGCAACGAGTCCAGTCCGTCGGCCTTGCCCGCCGCGAGGAACATGCTGAGCATCGACGGGACGAACTCGGCGATCGTGATCGACTGCTCGTCGATCAACGCCGCCAGGTAGTCGGGATCACGGTGTCCGCCGGGCACGGCGAGCACCACCCGACCGCCGACCTGCAGCGCGGCAAAGCACTCCCACACCGACACGTCGAACGTGGTCGGCGCCTTCTGCACCACCCGGTCCGTCACCGTCATCTCGTACCGGTCGGTGAGCCAGGCCAGGTAGTTCACGATCGACTCGTGGCTGATTGCCACGCCCTTCGGTCGGCCGGTCGAACCCGATGTGTAGATCACGTACGCGGCGTTCTGCGGGCGCAGCGGCGATCGCCGGTCACCGTCGGTGACCCGGGCGGCCGAGTACCCGCTCAGGTCCACCTCGTCCACCACGATCTTCGTGCAGCCGGCGGGCAGGCAGCCCTGGTCCCGGCTGGTGGTCACGGTGCAGACCGGTGCCGCCGACTCGAGCACGTACCCGGTGCGCTCGGCCGGATGCTCCGGATCGATCGGCACGTACGCGCCACCGGCCTTGACGATGGCGTACATGCCGACCATCAACTCCAGCGAGCGACTCATCGCCAGGCCGACCAGCGTCTCGGGTCCGACCCCGTCGGCGATCAGCTTGCGGGCCAGTCGGTTCGCACGCTCGTCGAACTCGCGGTAGGTGAGGCTCTGTCCCTCGAACACCACGGCGATCGCGTCGGGGGTGCGCGTCACCTGTCCGTCGAACGGGTCGATCAATGTCATCGGCGCGAGATCGACCGCGGTCTCGTTCCACTCCCGCAGCACCCGTTCGCGCTCGTCGGCCGCCAGGATCTCGACGTCACCGACCGCAACGGCCGGGTTCGTCACGGACGCCTCGAGTATCCGCACGAAGCGCGCGGCGAACCCGGCGACGGTGGACTCGTCGAAGAGGTCGGACGCGTACGTGAAGCACGCCTCGAATCCGTTCGGTTCGCCGGTTGCGGTGAACGCCTCGGCGAGGATGAGGTCCAAGTCGAACTGGGTGACCGCGACATCGGATTCGAGCAGGCCGACGGTCAGGCCCGGCAACTCCAGGTCACTGCGCTCGAGGTTCTGCAGCGTCAGAGACGCCTGGAACAGCGGTGAGTGCGACTGCGACCGGATCGGGGCGAGCGCCTCGACCAGCCGCTCGAACGGCACGTCGGCATGACCGAACGCGGCCACGTCGCGGTCGCGGACTCGACGGAACAGCTCGACAAAGGTGTCCGCGGGGTCCACCTCGGTGCGCAGCACCAGGGTGTTGACGAACATGCCGACCATGTCGTCGAGTCCGGCCTCCCCTCGGCCCGCGATGGGTGTGCCGACCGCGATGTCACCGCTGCCGGACAGGCGCGCGAGCAGCACCGCGAAGGCTGCGTGCACGACCATGAACTGCGTCACGCCGTGCTCGCGGGCGATCCGGCCCATGCCGGCGTGCAGTTCTGTTCCGATCTCGAAGGACAGCTTCGCCCCACGGCTGCTCCCGACGGCCGGGCGGGGACGGTCGGTGGGCAGTTCCAACAGGTCCGGCAGATTCGCCAGGGCACCGCGCCAGTAGTCCAGCTGGGTGGTGATCAGCGAGTCCGCGTCGTCCTCGGACCCGAGCAGTCCACGCTGCCAGATCGCGAAGTCCGCGTACTGCACCGGGAGCGGGGCCCAACCCGGGCCCGCCTGCCCAGCGTTGCGCGCCGCGTAGGCCACCATCACGTCGCGGGTCAGCGGCGCGATCGACCAGCCGTCGGCGCTGATGTGATGAACGGAGAGGACGAGCACGTAGTCCCGTTCGCTCGTCGCGTACAGCGCGGCACGCAGCGGCACCTCGCCGGCCACGTCGAACGGCGCCGACATCATCGCGAACACCCGGTCGTGGATCTCGTCCTCGGCGACGACCACCGGGGTCAGGTCCGGGACCACCTGCGCGGTCGGCACGATCACCTGCTGCGGGACCCCGTCGACCTCGGGGAACACGGTGCGCAGCGACTCGTGACGCTCGAGCACGTCCACGACCGCGGCCTGCAGGGCCACCGTGTCGAGGTCGCCGGTGAGCCTGATCGCGACAGGAATGTTGTACGCCGCAGAATCCGGATCCATCCGGTTGAGGAACCACATCCGTTGCTGCGCAAGTGAGAGCGGCAGGACGTCCGGGCGCGGCTGCGCCTCCAACGCGGCCCGGCCACCGAGGCCGACCCGCTGTTCCAGTGCCGCCGCCAGATCCCGCACCGTCGAGGCCTCGAACAGCGCGATCACCGGCACGGTGGTGTCGAGTGCGGCACCGAGACGTGCGGTCACCTGGGTGGCGATCAGCGAGTTGCCGCCCAGGGCGAAGAAGTCGTCGTCCAGGCCGATCCGCTCGAGCCCGAGCACGTCGGCGAACACGCCCGCGACGACCTCCTCGGCCGGAGTGGTCGGCGCCCGGAACTCCCGAGCGGCGAACACCGGCTCCGGCAGCGCCTTTCGATCCAGTTTGCCCACCGGCGTGAGCGGGATCTCGTCGAGCACCATGATCGATGCGGGCACCATGTACGCGGTCAGCGACCGCGCCACGAACTCCGTCAGCTGCGCCGGGTCGACGGTGCGTCCGGCGGCCGGCAACACGTACGACACCAGCGAGGTGGCACCCGCGGAGCTGGTGTGCCCCATCGTCGCGGCGAACTCCACGTCCTCGTGCGCCAACAGAGCCGAATCGATCTCCCCGAGTTCGATGCGGAAACCGCGCACCTTCACCTGGAAGTCGCTGCGGCCGACGTACTCGATCACCAGCCCGTCTGCGCCGGGGACCCACCGCACGACGTCTCCGGTCCGGTACATCCGCTCGCCCGCGGTGCCAGATGTCGCGGCGACAAACCGGTCCGCGGTCAGCCCCGCACGATGGTGGTAGCCCAGCGCCACACCGGGGCCCGCCAGGTACAGCTCACCCGCGACCCCCACCGGAACCGGGCGCAACCGCACGTCGAGCACCCGCGCGGCAACCCCGCGCAGGGGCACACCGATCGGCATGGTCCCACCCGGCACCAGCGGATCGCTGCTGGTGACGATGATCGTCGTCTCGGTCGGGCCGTACACGTTGAAGAACCGGCGGCCCCTCGCCCACCGCGACATCAGGTCAGGCGTGTATGCCTCGCCACCGACCATGACCGACTCCAGGTCCGGTAGCTGCTCGGGATCGAGCGATGCCAGCGCCGCCGGGGTGATGAAGGCGTGGCTCACCCGCTCCTCACGCAGCAACCGGGTCAATTCGTCGCCGCCGTACACCGACGGCGGAACGATCACCATGGTTGCCCCGGCCCCGATCGCCAGCAGCAGCTCGAGCATCGACGCGTCGAAGCTCGGCGAGGCAAAGTGCAGGGTCTTCGACTCGGGGGTGATCCGGAACCGGTCACGCTGCTCAGCCGACAGGTTCGACAGCCCGCCGTGGCTCACCGAGACACCCTTCGGCGTGCCCGTCGACCCGGACGTGTAGATCACGTATGCCGTGTTCTCCGGCCGCAACGTGCCGACCAGCTCGGCCTCGTCGACGGGGGCAGAGGACATCGACGCGCAGTGCAGCTCGAGCTCGGGCGAGTCGATGACGAGCCACTGCACCGATGCGGGCAGTGCCTCCACCGAACCGGCGATGGTCAGACCGAAACGAGCTCCCGAATCGGACACCATGTGCGCAATCCGGTCCGCCGGGTAGTTCGGGTCGACGGGAACGAATGCCGCACCCGTCTTGGCGACGGCCCACACCGCGAGCACCGACTCGATCGACCGCGGAATGCCAAGGGCGACAAACGCGCCCGGACCCACGCCCGAACCGATCATCACCCGAGCCAGGCGCGACGACCACTCGTCGATCTGCCGATACGTCAGCTGCCGACCGTCGAACCGGACGGCGATGCCGTCGGGGTTCGACGCGGAGGCCTCCGCGAGGAGCTCGGGCAGCGGCACGATCGGGTCCGCGGCCGCAGCCTGACGAACGGCGAGGTCCGACCGCTCGACCGCCGACATGATCTCGATGTCGCCGACCGGGGTGGCGGGCTCGACCAGGATCACATCAAGAATCCGGACGAAGCGCTGTGCGAACACAGACACCGTCGGTTCGTCGAAAAGATCTGTTGCATAGGTGAACTCGGCACGCATCGGACCTTCGGCCGCACCTGCCGGCTGCAGCGTCAGCTGCAGGTCGAACTTGGAGCTGTCGAGGTTCGCGTCCTCGGTGGAGACCGTCAGCCCGGGGAGTTCGATCGAGGCCGCGGCAGTGCTCTGGAACGCCAGCGCAACCTGGAACAACGGGTGACGCGCCGTGGAGCGGTCCGGATTCAGTGCCTGCACGAGCCGCTCGAACGGCACGTCGGCATGCCCGAAGGCGGCGAGGTCGCGCTCGCGCACCTGCGCCAGCAATGCCTCGAACGAGGCCGCCCCGTCGACCTCGGTCCGCAGCACGAGGGTGTTGACGAACATGCCGATCATGTCGTCGAGCTCCTGCTCGCCACGGCCGGCGATCGGCGTGCCGACCGCGATGTCGGTGGTCCTGCTCAGCCGCGAAAGCAGCACGGTCAGCGCCGCGTGCATCACCATGAACAGCGTGACGCCGCGTGCCTGCGCGAACTCGACCAGCGCACCGTAGGTGCCCGCCGGAACGTCGAACTCGAACCGCGCGCCGCCGAACGTCTGCACTGCGGGCCGGGAACGATCCGCAGGCAGGTCGAGCTTGTCGGGCATCCCCGCCAACACGTCCTGCCAGTGCGTGAGCTGACGGGAGAGCAGGCTCGACGCGTCGTCCTCGGACCCGAGCACCTCGCGCTGCCACAGGCTGTAGTCCGCGTACTGGACCGCCAGCGGCGCCCAGGTCGGCGCCGCGCCGGCGACACGTGCGGTGTAGGCCACCACGATGTCCCGGGCCAGCGGCCCCATCGAGAAGCCGTCGGCGCTGATGTGGTGCACGACCACGACGAGCACGTGCTCGGTTTCGCTCAGCTCGAACAGCTGCACCCGCACCGGCACGGTCGTGGTGACGTCGAAGCCGGTGCCCACCGCCTCGGTGACCCGCGCCGCCAGCACCCGCTCGTCGACCCGGACCGGGGTCAGGTCGAGCGTCGTCTCCGACACCGGCACGACCCGCTGAACCGGACCGTCGGACGCGGCCGGGTACACCGTCCGCAGCACCTCGTGGCGGGCCAGCACGTCGAGCACCGCGGCCTCGAGCGCCGCGACGTCGAGTCGCCCGGACAGCCGGATGCCGCCGGGGATGTTGTATGCCGCCGACTCGGGTGCCATCCGGTTGAGCACCCACATCCGCTGCTGCGCAAGCGAGAGCGGAACCTGCTCCGGACGCTCACCTGCGACCAGGGCGATCCGGTCGCCGCCGCCGACATGCGCCTGCACCCGCACGGCCAGTTCGCCGACGGTCGGCGCCTCGAACAGCCAGGCCACCGGAATCTGGGTCTCGCGCGCCGCACCCACGCGGGCCGCGACCTGGGTGGCGACCAGGGAGTTGCCGCCGAGCGCGAAGAAGTCGTCGTCGAGGCCGACTGTCTCGACGCCGAGGACGTCGCCGAAGACCTGGGCGACCAGTCGCTCGACGTCCGTGGTCGGCGCCCGGAACTCGGCCGCCTCGAACTCGGGATCCGGCAGCGCCTTCCGGTCGAGCTTGCCGTTGATGTTCAGCGGCAGCGCCTCGAGGACCACGAAGGCCGCGGGCACCATGTAGCTCGGCAGCGCCTCCGCCGCGTCGGCCTTGAGCCGCGCCACGTCGAGGTCCGCGCCGGCCGCGGGCACCAGGTAGGCGACCAGACGGCCGCCGGTGCGCTCGTCGGACTTGGCGGTGACAACCGCCGCCGCGACGGACTCGTCGCGCATCAGCGCCGACTCGATCTCGCCGAGCTCGATCCGGAAGCCACGCACCTTGACCTGGAAGTCGCTGCGCTCCAGGTACTCGAGCTCACCGGTCGGCAGCCAGGTGACCAGGTCACCGGTGCGGTACATGCGCTCCCCCGTGGCGCCGAACGGATCGGCGACGAACCGGTCCGCGGTCAGGTCCGGGCGGGCGTGGTAGCCGCGGGCCAACTGGGCGCCGGCCAGGTAGAGCTCGCCGCCGACGCCGGCGGGCACCGGGTTCAGGCGGGTGTCGAGGACGTAGACACGGGTGTTCCACTCCGGCACACCGATCGGCACCGAACCGGTGTCGCCGTCGAGCACCTCGTGCACCGTCACCGACACCGCGGCCTCGGTCGGGCCGTACAGGTTGAACATCGCTGCTGCGTTGGTGCCGCGGAAGGTCTGCGCGGTGGCGGCGGGCAGTGCCTCACCGATCGCGAGCACCCGACGCAGCGAATCCGACAGCGCGCCACCGGCGGCCGCGACCATCAGCATCGACACCGTCGACGGCACCGCGTGCAGCGTGGTCACGGCCTGACTGCGGAGCAGGTCGAGCAGGTAGTCCGGGTCCTGGTGGCCGCCGGGCTTGGCGATCACCATTCGGCCGCCGGAGACCAGGGCCGACCAGAACTCCCACACCGACAGGTCGAAGGTCGCGGCGGTCTTGAGCAGCACCGAGTCCGAGCCGTCGAGCGCGAACTTCTCGGTCATCCAGAGCAGCTGGTTGACGATGGCCGAGTGGCTCACCGCCACGCCCTTGGGCCGACCGGTGGAACCGGACGTGAAGATCACGTACGCCGGGTGCTCGGGACGCAGCGGCCGGGTCCGCTCGGCGTCCGTCACCGGCGCCTCGGAGTAACCCGACAGCTCCATCTCGTCCAGCAGGAGGACAGAGCTGTCCCCTGCTCCCTCGAATCCGTCTCGCGCGGTGGACAGTACGCACGCCACCGCCGCGGTCTCGAGGATGTGGCCGATCCGCTCGGCCGGGTGATCCGGATCCACCGGCACGTACGCGCCGCCGGCCTGGGTCACCGCGTACATGCCGACGACCAGGTCGACCGAGCGACGCATCGCCAACGCGACCAACGACTCAGGTCCGACGCCCTCCGCGATCAGCCGGCGGGCCAGCCGATTGACCCGGGCGTCGAACTCGCGGTAGCTCAGCTCGGTGCCCTCGAACCACAGCGCCGGGGCGTCCGGGCCGGCGGCCACCTGCGCGTTGACCAGGTCCGAGAGGGTGACGTCCGCGACCTCGGCCGCCGTGTCGTTCCAGCCCGACAGCACGAGCTGACGCTCGGCCGGGTCGAGGAAGTCGAGGTCGCCGACCGTCTCGGCCGGGTTCGCGACCGCGGCCGCGATGATCCGCACGAAACGCTCCGCGAAGCGCTCCACCGTGGACTGGTCGAACAGGTCCGTGGCGTAGTGGAACATCGCGTCGAATCCGGCGGGAGTTCCGTCGGCGTCGAAACGTTCGGTGAGGAACAGCTGCAGGTCGAACTGCGTGATGTGGGTGTCGATCTCGAACGGGGCCACCGTGAGTCCGGGCAGCTCCACGCTGCTCTGGGCCAGGTTCTGGAACGAGAAACCCACCTGGAACAGCGGGTGCCGGGCCGTCGAACGGGTCGGGTTGAGCACCTCGACGAGTCGCTCGAAGGGGACGTCGGCGTGGCCGAAGGCCGCCAGGTCCGACTCGCGCACCGCCGCAAGGAGATCCGCGAACGACTTGGATCCGTCGACATGGGTGCGGAAGACCAGCGTGTTGACGAACATTCCGATCAGGTCGTCCATCGCGGCCTCGCCGCGGCCCGCGATCGGCGTACCGACTGCGATGTCGTCGGTGCCGGACAGCCGGGCCAGCAGCACCGTCAGCGCGGTGTGCGCGGCCATGAACAGGGTCGCCCCCTGCTCGCGGGCCAGCGCGCCCAGCCCGCGATGCAGGTCGGCGCCGATCTCGAACGCGACCCGCCCGCCCTGCTGGGAGCGGGTCGCCGTCCGTGGGCGGTCACCGGGCAGGTCCAGCTGGTCGGGCAGCCCGGCCAGCGTAGTGCGCCAGAAGTCGAGCTGCTGACCCGCGACCGACGTGACGTCGTCCTCGGAGCCGAGCACCTCGCGCTGCCAGATCGCGTAGTCGGCGTACTGCACCGGCAGTTCGGTCCAGCCGGGGGTCTGGCCCTGCGTCCGCGCCGCGTAGGCGGTCATGATGTCCCGCCCGAACGGGGCCATCGACGCACCGTCTGCGGCGATGTGGTGCACCACAGACCCGAGCACGTACTCGGAGTCTCCGCCGTCGACCGCGAACAGCACGACCCGCACCGGGACCTCGGCGGTGACGTCGAATGCCGTGGTGGCCAGCTCGAACAGCCGCTGCGGCAGCTCGTCCGCACTCACCCGCACCGGAGTCAGGTCGACCACGGACGCGACGGGCTCGATCACCTGGACCGGGCCGTCCTCGGTCTCCGGGTAGCGGGTGCGCAGCGACTCGTGCCGGGCGAACACGTCGCCCAGCGCGGCCGCCATCGCGGCCACGTCGAGGTCGCCGGTCAACCGGATCGCCATCGGGATGTTGTACGCCGAGGAGGCGGTGTCGAAGCGGTTGAGGAACCACATCCGCTGCTGCGCCATCGACAGCGGCACCCGCTCCGGCCGCTGCTGGGCGACCAGCGCGGCGCGGCCGCCGGAACCGGCAAGTTCGGCGACACGGGCGGCGAGCGCCTCGACCGTCGAGGCCTCGAAGAGAACCCGGACCGGAACCCGGGTGTCCAGTGCGGCGCCCACCTGCGAGATCACCTGTGCGGCAACCAGGGAGTTGCCGCCCAGCTCGAAGAAGTCGTCGTCCAGACCGACCCGGCCCACCCCGAGGACACCGGCGAAGACACCCGCGACGATCTCCTGCACCGGATTCGTCGGCGCCCGGAACTCCCGTGCCTCGAACACCGGCGCCGGCAACGCCTTCCGATCCAACTTCCCGGAGGAGTTCAACGGGAACGCCTCGAGCACCACCAACGCCGACGGCACCATGTACGACGGCAACGACCGAGCCGCGAACTCCTTGAGCCCGTCCACCTCGACCGAGGCGCCCTGCACGGGCACCACATACGCCACCAGGTGATCACCCGTCGCCGTCGGCACCACCAGGACCGCCGACTGCAGCACCGACTCGTGCGCCAGCAGGGCCGTCTCGATCTCACCGAGCTCGATCCGCTGACCACGGAACTTCACCTGGAAGTCCGTGCGACCGATGTAGTCGATCTCGCCGTCGGCCCGCCACGTCACCAGGTCACCGGTCCGGTACATCCGGGAACCGTTGTCGCCGAACGGGTTCGCCACGAACCGGTCGGACGTCAGGTCCACCCGACCGTAGTAACCCCGCGCCAACTGCACGCCGCCCAGGTACAGCTCGCCCGGCACACCCACCGGCACCGGCCGCAACCGGCCGTCGAGCACGAACACCTGCGAGTTCCACTCCGGCCGGCCGATCGAGACCGCCCCGCCGACCGCGGTGTCGGTGACGTCGGCGTACGTGATCGACACCGCCGCCTCCGTCGGCCCGTACAGGTTGTGCACCCCGGCACCGGAGACCAACGCGAAGTCGCGGACCGTCTCCGCCGGCAACGCCTCGCCGATCACGAACACGTACCGCAGCGACGACAGATCCTCACGGGCAACGGCGCCCGCGAACACCGTCAGCATCGACGGCACGAAGTCCGTGACCGTCACACCCCGCGCCCGGATGGTCTCCGCGACGTACGCAGGGTCCCGGTGTCCGTCCGGCGTCGCGACGACCAACGTCGCACCCGCGCGCAGCGGCATGAAGAAGCCCCACAGCGACACGTCGAACGTCGTCGCCGTCTTCTGCAGGTACACATCCGACGCGCCGAGCGGGTACTCCGCGAGCATCCACGCGATCTGGTTGGCGATCGCCCGGTGGCTGACCGCCACACCCTTCGGCTTGCCCGTCGAACCGGAGGTGAAGATGACGTACGCCGGATGATCCGGCGACAGCCGCGCGACCCGGTCGGCGTCGGTGACCGTCGCCGCCGAGAAACCCGACACGTCGACCGTGTCGATCCGCAGGACAGACCGCTCCCCCGGAACCTCGATACCGTCCCGCGAGACGGTCAGCACACACGCCGGATCGGCGGTGTCGAGAATGTGCCCGATCCGCTCCGCCGGATGGTCCGGGTCCACCGGCACGTACGCGCCACCGGCCTTGACCACCGCATAGATGCCGACGACCAGGTCCAGCGAGCGACGGATCGCCAACGCCACCAGCGACTCCGGGCCCACACCCTCCGCGATCAGCAACCGCGCCAACCGGTTGACCCGGGCGTCGAACTGCGCGTACGTCAGTTCCGCGCCCTCGTACACCAGCGCCGTCGCGTCCGGGGTCGCCGCGACCTGCGCGTCGAACGCGTCGAGCAGCAGGTCCCCCGACTCGACCACGTGGTCCGAGTCGTTCCACCCGGCCAGCACCAGCGCCCGCTCGTCGTCGCCGAGCAACTCGACGTCTCCGACCGCGACCGCGGGATCGGCCGAGACCGCCCGCAGCACCCGGGTGAACCGCTCACCGAACATCACCGCGGTGGCCTCGTCGAACAGGTCCCGCGCGTAGGTCAGTTCCACGGCCATCCCGGCGGGTGCGCCCGACTCGTCGACGCTCTCGGTCAGGGTGACCTGCAGGTCGAACTTCGCGATCGCGGCGTCGAAGTCGACACCGGACACCGAAAGCCCGCCCAACTCGAGGGTGGGCTGGGTGTGGTTCTGGAAGAACAACGCCACCTGGAACAACGGGTGGCGCCCCTGCGAACGGGCCGGGTTGAGCACCTCGACCAGCCGCTCGAACGGCACGTCCGCGTGCCCGAACGCCCCGAGGTCCGTCTCCCGGACCCCGCCGAGCAGTTCGGCGAACGACGCCGCCGGGTCCACTTCGGTGCGCAGCACCAGGGTGTTGACGAACATGCCGACCAGGTCGTCGAGCGCGGCCTCGCCGCGGCCGGCAATCGGGGTGCCGATCGCGATGTCGCCGCTTCCCGACAGCCGGGCCAGCAGCACCGCCAGCGCCGCGTGCACGACCATGAACAGCGACGAGTTGTTGCCGCGTGCCGTGTCCGACAGCGCCGCATGCAGATCCGCGTCCACCGCGAACTCGACCGTGCCGCCCACGTTGGACGCCACCGCCGGCCGCGGCCGGTCGCTCGGCAGGTCCAGCTGCGCGGGAATGCCGTCCAGTTCCGACTTCCAGTACTCGAGCTGGCCGGCGATCAGCGACTCCGGATCGTCCTCCGACCCGAGCACCTCCCGCTGCCACAGGCTGTAGTCCGCGTACTGCACCGCCAGCGGCGCCCAACCGGGCGCCTCGCCGGCCGAACGGGCCGCGTAGGCGATCATCACGTCGCGGGTCAGCGGGCCCATCGAGAACCCGTCGGCGGCGATGTGGTGGATCACCAGCACCAGCACGTGCTCGGTCTCGCCGACCTGGAACAGCGTCGTGCGCACCGGCACCTGCGCGGTGACGTCGAACCCGACCGTCGCGAACTCGGTCACCCGCGCGAGGAGCTCGTCGGCACCGACGGCCACCGGCGTCAGGTCCGGAACCACCTCGCCGGCGGGCAGGATCACCTGCACCCCGGCGCCCTCGTGCTCGGGGTAGACGGTCCGCATGATCTCGTGCCGGGCAACGACATCGGCGATCGCGGCCTGCAGGGCCGGCACGTCCAGCGCGCCCGAAAGCCGGATCGCGGCGGGGATGTTGTTCACCGCGGACTCGGAGTCGAACCGGCTCAGGAACCACATCCGCTGCTGCGCCAGCGACAACGGAATCGACTCCGGGCGCTCCTGCGCGACCAGCGCCTTTCGCCCACCCTGCCCGGCGTGCTGCTCGACTGCCACCGCCAACGCCGCAACCGACGGCGACTCGAACAACGTCCGCACCTGCACCGTCGTGTCCAGGGCCGCACCGAGTCGCGCCGTCACCTGCGTCGCGATCAGCGAGTTGCCGCCCAGCTCGAAGAAGTCGTCGTCCGCACCAACCCGCTCCACCCCGAGCAGATCCGCGAACACCGCGGCCACGATCTCCTCGACCGGGCCCGACGGCGCCCGGAACACCTTCGCCTCGAACACCGGCGCCGGCAGCGCCTTCCGGTCGAGCTTGCCACTGGCGTTGAGCGGGAACTCGTCGAGCACCACGAACGCCGACGGCACCATGTACGCCGGCAAGGCCGCGGTCAGTGCCGCCTTCACCGCACCGTGGTCGATCGCCGAGCCCGCCGACGGCACCAGGTAGGCCACCAACGCCTCACCCGTCCGCGTGTCGTGGTGCAACGTCACCACCGACTGCGCGACCTCCGGCAACGCCAGCATGGCGGTCTCGATCTCGCCGAGTTCGATCCGCAGACCACGCAACTTCACCTGGAAGTCCGTCCGACCGATGTAATCCAGCTCACCAGAGTCGTTCCAGAACACCAGATCACCAGTCCGGTACATCCGCTCACCGGACACCCCGAACGGGCTCGCCA
>NZ_JBFUHZ010000057.1:0-36353 GCF_056402135.1 Rhodococcus sp. P4_C10
GGGAACCCGTCCGAGATTCGATCTGCACGGCCCAGTGGTTCCTGTGGATGATCGTGTGGTGCTTCTTGCAGAGCAGCACGAGGTTGGACAGGGCGGTGGGACCGCCGTCGCTCCAGTGCCGAATGTGGTGGGCGTCGGTCCAGGCGGCGGGGCGCCCGCAGCCGGGGAACGCGCAGCCGCAGTCCCTGGCCACCAACGCCTTCCGTAGTTTCGGGGAGATGACGCGGGTGGTTCGGCCGATGTCGAGTGGGTTGCCGCCCCGATCGACGAAGATTGGGGTGACCTGCGCGTCGCAGGAGATGCGGGCGGCGATGGCGGCGGAGATCGGCCCGGCCCAGGGCATGGTGGCGTGCCGGCGTCGGCGGTAGTGCCGCGGGGGTCTGACGTCGGTGCAGCCGTCGCAGTATTCGCCGCTGATGGGTCCGGTTGCGTTGTCGGAGTGGTAGTCCCAGCCTGTTCCGACCCATGCCCCGGTCACGGGCACCTTCGCTGTCGCGGACACCGCATCCCGTAGTGCGTCGACGTCGATCGTCACCGTGACGTGGGGTCGTTCGCCGCCTTCCATCGGTCCGCGTGCGTTGTCGAGGTGTCCGCGGATGATCTGCTCCAACGCGTCGGCGCGGCGCCTGGCGGCGGAGCGGTCGTCCCGGATCGGGTGGCCGTCGTCGTCGGTCGTCGGGTGCGGCCTCGACAGGCCCGACAACGCGGTCTGGAGGGCTTCGCCGGTCTCGGCGTCGAAGCTGCCTGTCACGAGCACCCTCCCACCGAGCGTTGTACTGGCAAAGAACTCGTTGAGTTCGGGGTTCTCGCCGTCGGGTGGGACGGTCCCGTCGAGTTGCAGGAGGAGTTCCAACGCGCGTGCGCGTCGGCGCAGGACGGTGACGTTCTCGAGGCGGGCGGCGATCAGGAGGTAGGCCTGGCAGTCGTCGGGGTGTCCGCTCTCGGGGTCGGGGTGGTCCCAGTCGGTCTCCACGGACTCGACCGGCTGGTCGGCGGTGAGTTTTTCGAGTCGGGCGAGGAAGTTGATGATCACCTGGACGTGGCCGAGTTCGATCCGCCCGGCATCGAGTGCGGCGGCCATCCGTGGGTGCAGGGGTAGTTCGCGGCCGAGCCGGACGATCCTGCCCGCCTGGCCGGCGGTCATGTGGGTGGCATCCGCGAGCCAGGACGCGGTGTCGGCGGCACCGAGGTGGTTCGAGAGGCACTGCTGGTCGGCCTCGTGCACCAACCGGACGCGCAGGGCTTCGAGTTCGAGGATCCTCTCCGACAGTTCCGGGACCGCCGCGGCCAACTCGGTTTCGTCCAGTCGCCATGCCTCGACCCCGGCGGGGTCGGTGAGCATGGCGTCGAGTTTCATACATCGAATTCTACTCGCACGTGCATTCGATGACAATGATGTTTCGCCTGGTGAACGGCCTGTGGCCTGTGCGTGTTTTGGGTAGCTCTGGCGACCAAAAGTACTCATTGATGTCGCGTGGGAGTGTCTCCCAGAACCGTCTCTACATCTCCCCGCAGCGCAGACACGAGACGAGCGGGTTCGTCGAGGTACACGCTGATGCGGTCCACGAGTTCGACCTTGCGCCTACTCGGCAGCAGCGCCGGCAGATTCGCGCGCACGGGACGGCCGAGTTCGATGTCAGTGGTCGTCCCGTCCGCAGTGGGCAGATACAGTCTGCCGTCGACCACGGTCGGTGCCGTCTCCGAGAACCGCAGGCGCCGGACGGCCGACACCACGTCCGCACGATCGACGGCTGCGATCACCGCGCCCGACCGCCTGAGCACCAGGTGGGTATCTGTCAGGTAATGCGGGTGGACACGCTGAGCTGCAAGGAAACCCAGCAACGCCAGCAGGGACCAGATCGAGAGCACTGCGACGACGACCCGAAGCCAGGCCCAGGGCAGCAAGAGGTGCAGCGCTCCCACCTCGACGAAGGTGGCGGCCGCGAATGCGACTGGTACCACCGCTGATCCGCGGCTCGCGCCAAACGCAACAGCCCCGTCGTCCACGCCCGCGGTACGGCCGCGCATCCACAGCCACAACGAGCGGTACCCGAGGATCTCCGCGCGGACGAGCGGCCAGAATGGCGAATCACCCAGCACTGCCGTGATCGAGTCCCGCGCACCGGCGCCACCGCGTCGTCGCGCCGCGATTCCTGCCAGCACGCCGATGACCACGACGCCCACGAGCGGAAGCTCCACCACCACGACGAGCAGCACCGAGGTACGCGGCGAAATCGACGCCGTCGCAAGCAACAAGCCGTTGACCGTGAGTGCGACGAGAGCCACCAACTGTGCCGTCCAATGGAAGCGCCTGCTGCACAGGACCTTCATCGCGCCTGACCATCCTCAGGCATGCATCCGGCGAGAGCTCGCTGTGCCCGGAGAACGACCTCACGCTGGGACGGATCGGGGATGACCTCCGCGAGGCCCACCGCCATCTCCCCTGCGGCACGAGTGTCGACGACCCCGGACTGAAGCGTTGCCGCCACGTTCTCGTCCGCGAAGTAGTCGACCAGTCGCCTGGCGAGCGCGTCGATCTCCGCTTCCGCCGAATCTGGGTCCCGCCCTTCGAGATCAGACCAGTCCGCGAGGAGCGCGAGATATCGGGGACGCCGCTCGTCATCGGCCACCGTCGCCGCATACGAGAACAGATAGCTCTCTGGGACGCTTCCGGAGAGCGCGAGCATCTCGAGCAGGTCCCGCTCGCGGTGAAGGGCCGCGACTACGGCGGGCGACTCGGCGCCGTCCACCGCCGCCGCGAGCGCGTCCACAACCTCGGCGGGGAGTGCCGAAAGCGGACGACCGGACTCGACATTGGCAAGCATCGCGGCGAGGCGAGTCTGCCGACGAGCCAGGCGTTCCCGCTCTCCGTTCAGGGCGCCGATCAAGGCCCGCAGGTCGGCCGCCGGGTCGCTGCTGCCCTCGCCGGCGGCATCGTCGGACAGGATGCTCGCGACCGCGGCCAGCGGAACCCCGCTGTCTGCGAGCCACCTGACCCTCATCAGCCGGAGGACATCGCCGACGTCGTACTCGCGGTACCCGTTGGAGCGACGCCGCGGCTCCTCGAGCAGGCCGAGCCGATGGTAGTGCCGCACCGTCCTCGTGGTGGTCCCCGCCGCATCCGCCAGCTGGCCGATTCTCATGGGCCCAGTGTCAACCATGACCCAACGTCAAGGTCAACCGTCGAACCGACGCGAGTCGTCCCCTACCGCCCCTCCCAGGCCGCCCACAACTGCGCGTACCGCCCACCGACCGCGACCAACTCGGCGTGCGGACCGTCCTCGACCACCGCCCCCTGCTCGAGCACCAGCACCCGGTCCGCGGTGACCGCCTGCGTGAGCCGATGGGCCACCACCAGCGTCGTGCGTCCCCGGGTGGCGGCCGCCGCGGCCTCCTCCAGGTCCCGGGCCCCGGCGCTGCCCGCCTCCGCGGTCGCCTCGTCCAGGATCGCGACCGCGGGGTCCGCCAGCACCAGGCGGGCCAGCGCCAACTGCTGCGCCTGCGCCGCCGTCACCAGGTGCCCGCCCTCGCCGACCACCGTGTCCAGCCCGTCGTCCAGGGCGCGCACCCAGTCCAGCGCGCCGACCGTCGCCAGCGCCGCCTCCGCCTCCGCGGGGGTGGCCTCCGGCCGGGCCAGCCGCAGGTCCTCGATGAGCGGGCCGGAGAACACGTGCACCTCCTGGCTGACGATCACGACCTGGCGCCGCAGGTCGTCACCCAGGTCCCGCAACGGAACCCCGCCGATCGAGACCACCCCGCCGGTCGGCTCGATCGAGCCGGCGGCGATCGCGGCCACCGTCGTCTTGCCCGCGCCGGTGGACCCCACCAGCGCGACCCGGCGTCCGGGTTCGAGGTGGAGGTCGATGCCGCGCAACACCTCCCGGCCCTCGTCGTAGCTGTGGCGGACGCCGGTCAGCCGCAGTTCCGCCGACGACGGCGTCTCGCCCGCACCGAGCCGCTCCTCCGGAATGTTCACCACGCCGACCAGTCGCGCCAGGCTCGCCCCGGCGGACTGGATCTCCCCGAAGGTGAACATCAGCATGCCGATCGGGTTGAACAGCCGGTGGAAGAGCAGCGCCGCGGCGGTGGTCTCGCCGACGGTCACCAGATCGCCCTTCACCAGCACGAACCCGACCACCAGGATCGCCGACAGGCCGACGAACTCGGCCCGGTTGCCCCGCCCGGCAAACCGGGTGAACAGGGTGAACACCCCGGTTGCCAGGTCGCGGGCCCGCCCCGACGCCCGGTCGATCTCCGCGAGGTGCACGTCCTCGAGCCCGTAGGCCCGCACCGTGCGCGCACCCGTCATGCTGCTCACCAACGCCTGCGACCGGTCCCCCATCGCCACCCGTTCGGCCGCGAACATCGGCCCCGACCGCGGCAGGTACCAGTGCAGCCCGAGCGCGTACATCGGCAGTGCCACCGCGCCCGCCAGTCCGAGCCGCCAGTCGATGCCGAGCATCGTGCCCAGGCTCAGCCCGACCAGCAGCACGGCGGCGACCAGTCCGGGCACCACGTCCGCCACCGCCTTGCCGATCACCGAGACGTCGTCGCCGACGCGGGAGAGCAGGTCTCCCTTCCCCACCCGCTCCACGGTCGACAGCGGCAGAGTGAGCGCGCGGCCGACCGTCCGCTCCCGCAGCCGCGCCAGCATGGTCTCGCCGAGCCGGCTGATCAGTACCGAGGCCCACCCGGCGAACACCCCGCCGACGATCGCGGCGACGGTGATCACCGCGACCACCCCGATGATGATCTCGGTCGGCGCCTGCTCGCGCACCCGGTCGACCAGGACGCCGAAGACGTAGATCGGCACGAGCGAGACCGCCGAGCCGACGAGCGCGACGCCCAGCGCCAGCGCGGTCAGCCCCCGGTGCCGGCCGAACTCCGCGCGCAGCCATGCCCAGCTCTGTGCGGCCGAGGCAATCGGGAGCAACTCCCGGTGCGACTCACTCACCGCAGGACCGCCTTCCGGTAGTCGGCATCGGACTCGATGAGCCCGGTGTGGGTGCCCTCGGCGACCACGTGGCCCTCGCCCAGCACCAGCACCCGGTCCGCGGCGGCCAGCAGCGCCGGACTGCTGGTGATCAGCACGGTCGTGTGCAGCAACGGATCGGCCTCCCCGTGTCGCAGCCGCGAGATCCCCTCGGCGATGGCCTGCTCGGTCATCGCGTCGACCGCGGTGGTCGGGTCGTGCAACACCAGGACCGGGGTCCGGGCGACCAGTGCGCGCGCCAGCGCGACCCGCTGCCGTTGACCGCCGGACAGGCTGGCGCCGCGATCCGTGACGGCCAGGTCGAGTCCCTGCGGATGTGCGTCCACGACATCGGTGGACGCCGAGGCCGTCAGCGCAAGGTGCACCTCGTCGGCCTCCGCGTCGGGACGGCCCGCGACCACGTTGGACCGCAGGGTGCCCGCGAACAGGTCGGTGTGGTGCGGTTCCACCAGCAGTGCCCGGCGGGCGTGCGCAAGATCCATCTCCGCCAGTTCCGCGCCGCCGACGGAGAGGGTCCCGGCGTAGTCCTCCGGCGGCACGTGCCCGGACAGCAGCTGCGCCAGCGCCTCACCGTCCTGTGGCCGGTGTGCGAGCACCGCGAGCAGCTCCCCCGGTCGCGCGTGCAGCGTCAGCCCGCTCAGCGACCGGTAGCGGATGTCCTCGAGGGCGACGCCCGCGGCCTGCGGCGCCGGGCCGGAGCCGGCGGGCACCAGCTCGTCGGCGTCGAGTACCAGCGCCAGGCGGTCCGCCGAGGCCCGCGCGGTCGCCAGCGCACCAGGCACCCGGGAAAGGCTGCCCAGCGGTTCGATGACGAACTGGGACAGCCCGACGACGGTGATCAGTTCGCCGACGCCGATCCGGCCCTGCAGCGCGAACAGGCCCGCGAAACCCGCCACGGCGACGGCGAGCAGTGCGCTGACCGTCACCGACGTCCCGATGTACACGCCCGTGGTGCGGGCGGCCCGCAGCGTCGCGCCGAGCGCCTCCTGGCTGGCCGCGCGGTAGCGCTGCGCCGCGACCGTCTCCGCACCCAGCCCACGCAGCGGCCGCAGCCCGCTCACCAGGTCGGTCGCCATCCCCGACACCCGCGCGGTGGCCGCCTGCTGGTCCGTCGCCCGGCGGGTGATCAGCGGCGCCGCCAGTTGCAGCAGCCCGAGGATCACCGGGGTGCCAATCAGGACCGCCAGCCCCAGCGTCACGTCGATCACCAGCAGTGCGACGGCCGCGACCACGGCGGCGGCCACCGCGCTGACGGCCCGCGGGACGGCGTCGAGAATCCACGCCTCACGCTCGGCGTCAGAGGTGGCGACCGTGAGCAGTTCGCCGGAGCGCAGGTCGATCCGCACTCCCTGCGGATGCAGGATCCGGCCGGCCACCTCGACCCGCAACCGGTGCGCCTCGCGCTCCATGGCGAAGACGATCAGCCGGGCACCGATTCGCCACGCGGCCGTGAGCAGCAGAAACAGTGCACCAAGGCCGGCGACGGACCAGATCATGGCCGCGGTGTCGCCGGTGGAGATCGCCCGCCCCACGATCACACCGATCGCGATCGGCACCATCGTCTCGGCGACCTGGTGCACCACCAGCAGCGCGGTGCCGACCGTGAGCCGTCCGCGGTTACGAGCCAGAGTCCGACGTAGGACCGCCGCGCCACCGGCGCGGTCGGGAATGCGCCCCATCGGGCCTCCATCCATGGTTGATGTTAGTGAACCCTAAACGACCCGGAAGTAGCGCCGGACAGCACCGTTCTCATAGAGTCGCTCAGCAAGAACGACCCGCTGCGCAGCCCGCAGCTCGCCCGGGAGGAACAAAGCGCATGTCCACCAAGCCGACCACCGAGAACGACATCGCGGACGAGGAGCTCGAGCCCGTAGCCGACGAGACCGCGCGGCAGGCTCAGCGCGTCGTCGCCGCATATGCGACCGATGCCGACGAATGCCGGATGCTGCTGTCTATGCTCGGGATCGGCCCTTCGGCCAAGAACGACTAGATCGCCGGCGCTGACCTGCACGCGGTTCCGGCTCTCGAACGAAGGAAGACTGTGGGCGCTGGAGCCTCGGAGTTTGTCGTTGTCGCGAATCGCCTGCCCGTCGACCTGGAGACTCTGCCCGACGGCAGCACGCGTTGGAAACGGAGTCCAGGCGGCCTGGTGACCGCGCTCGAGCCGATCCTGCGCGGCAAGAGCGGCGCCTGGGTCGGCTGGCCCGGCGTGCCCGACACCGATCTCGGGCCGATCGTCGAGGACGGCATCGAGCTGCACCCGGTGCGGCTGAGCTCCCAGGAAGTCGCCGACTACTACGAGGGCTTCTCCAACGCCACCCTCTGGCCGCTCTACCACGACGTGATCGTCAAGCCCGTCTACGACCGGTCCTGGTGGAACGCGTACGTGGAGGTCAACCGCAGGTTCGCCGAGGCCGCCTCGGAGGCCGCGGCCGAGGGCGCCACGGTCTGGATCCAGGACTACCAGCTGCAGCTGGTGCCGAAGATGCTGCGCATGCTGCGGCCGGACCTGACCATCGGGTTCTTCCTGCACATCCCGTTCCCGCCGGTCGAGCTGTTCATGCAGATGCCCTGGCGGACCGAGATCGTCGAGGGCCTGCTGGGCGCGGACCTGATCGGGTTTCACCTGCCCGGTGGCGCCCAGAACTTCCTGTACCTGGCCCGGCGGCTGGCGGGGCAACCGACCTCACGCGGCAACGTCGGCGTCAGGTCCAAGCTCGGCGTCGTCCAGGTGGGCTTCCGGAACGTGCGCGTGGGCGCCTTCCCCATCTCGATCGACTCCGGAAAGCTCGACGAGCTCTCCCGCACCAAGGTGGTCCGCGACCGCGCCAAGCAGATCCGCAAGGAGCTCGGCAACCCGAAGCGCATCATGCTGGGCGTGGACCGGTTGGACTACACCAAGGGAATCGACGTCCGGCTCAACGCCATTCGTGAGCTCCTCGAGGAGGGTCGGATCGACCCAGCCGAGAACATCATGGTGCAGCTCGCCACCCCCAGCCGCGAGCGCGTCGAGAGCTACATCCAGATGCGCGGCGACATCGAGCAGCAGGTCGGCCGGATCAACGGCGAGTTCGGCCAGGTCGGCCGGCCGGTGGTGCACTACCTGCACCGGCCCATCCCCCGCGAGGAACTCGTCGCCTTCTTCGTCGCCGCGGACGTGATGCTGGTGACGCCGCTGCGCGACGGCATGAACCTCGTCGCGAAGGAGTACGTGGCCTGCCGCAGCGACCTCGGCGGGGCGCTGCTGCTCAGCGAATTCACTGGCGCCGCAGCGGAACTGCGCCAGGCCTACCTGACCAACCCGCACGACCTGGACGGCGTGAAGGACTCGATGGTCGAGGCGCTGACCCAGGACCGCGAGGCGGGCCGACGCCGGATGCGCGCGCTGCGCCGCCAGGTTCTCGCCCACGACGTGGACCGCTGGGCCAAGTCGTTCCTCAGCGCGCTGGCCCGGGACTCGGTGGCCGGCTCCGCACTGCTGGTCGACGAGATCAAGGCCTAGAGACGACGAAACACGGCGCCGGCCACGGGAATTGATCCCGCGGCCGGCGCCGTTGTCATGTTGTTGCGGTCGATCGGCTAGATCGGGGTCAGTCGCTCCGTGAGCCAACGCCCGTCGACCTTCTGCATCTCCATCCGCACCCGGCTGCCGGTGGTCGCCGCATCCGGAGCGTCCGCGCTCGTGGTGACCTGGTTCAGGTACAGCAGCACCACCGCGTCGTCCGGGCTCGCCGAGACCGGGGCCGCGCCCTGCACGCTCACCTGGACGGTGAGCTTCTTCTCCTTGGCGCCCGGCGCGATGATCTCGTCGGCGAGCTTCTGGTAGTCGTCCCGGAAGGAGCCGGTGAGCCCGTCCCCAGCGGCCGCCAACTGGTCGTCGACCCTGTTGTAGTCGTAGGAGAGCATCGCGACCGCCTGCTCGCTCGCGGCCCTGACGGCATCCGTCCGGGCCTGCTCGGTCGCCACGTCCTGGCGGTGCTGGTAGAAGAGCACCCCCACCCCGACCGCGAGCGCCAGGACCAGCAGCGCGGCCACAGCCGCCAGCACGATCCGCAGCGGACCGCGACCACCGGCCGGACTGGCGGGTCCTGTCGCCTCGTCGGGCTCGGCCGCGGTCACGGACTCGGCCGACTTGTCGTCTTCACTCATGGCACAAACTCCACCTTCGACGCCGTCATGGTCCCGCCGTCGTCCGTCACCGTCACCCGCATGCGGAAGTCACGCGGACCGCCCTGGGACTTGTCGGGCATGGTGACGTTCGCACGCGCCGCGACGAGCACCGTGGCGGACTTCCCGTCGTCGCTCTCGCTCTCCAGACCGGACTCGACGATCGAGCCCTCGGTGGTCACCGAGGCCTCCTTGACCACGCTGACGAAGGGGTCCTCACGGCCGTCGAACTCGGACTTGAACTCGCCGCTGGCCCCCGCGAGGATGCGCTCGACGTCCTCCTTCGCGGTGTCCGGCGTGATCGTGGTCAGGTTCAGCATGGTCTGACGCGCGGTCTGCACGAACGCATTTCGCCGGGCATCGCGCTCGTTCGCGGAGTTCCGGTCGATCAGCAGGAGCACCGCGGCGACGGCCAGCGCCGCCACCAGGACTCCGGCCACGATCGCCGCGAGCCGCGGGCGCCGACGGCCCTGTGCGGCCGGCGGCGTCTCCTCGTCCGCGACGGCCTCGTCCACGGCCGCCTCGGCCGCGCTCTTCGTCGGCTCGGCCTCGGCCACCGTCGGCTCGGGCTTCGTCAGATCGGGCTTGGTCGGCTCGGGCTTCACCGGCTCGACTGCCGCCGGCTCGACTGCCTTCGGTTCAACCGTCGTTGATTCGACGGTCTTCGGCTCGGACTTCGCGAGATCGGCCCTTGCGTCCGAAGCACTCTCGCCCGATGCCGCACCCGCGGGCACGTCCTTCGGCGGCCCCGCGGGCCGGCCGGCGCGCCTACGCGGCGCCGGCCTGCTGTCCTCGGGGGTCAACCCTGCTGACGTGTCATCATCGTCTGCCACGTCGAATCCTCTCTCGGCTTGCCCCCGGTCGCGAGCGCCGGCTGGGCGTACAGGCGGCCGTCAGTGCCGGTGTACTTGCCCGTTGTCGGGTCGTACGGGCGTGCCGTGGCGGGCACCCCGGACGTTCCCTCGTAAGAACTTGGAACTGTCGTGTACGAGGGTACAGACGGATCCTGGACCGGCCCGTTGGGCGGGTTGTTGCCCTGGGCAACGTAACCGGCCTCGCTACGGCACTCCTCGGGCGTCCCCGCCCGCCTGCCGGGGAACTCCATGCACGGCGAGTTCCGGGCGCCGCGCACCACGCTCGGATCGTCCGGCGCCACCTTGCAGAACAGGTCCGACGGGGTCGCCGGGGTGCTCGTCTCGCTGGGGTCGCGCCACTGGTCCGCCGGGAGGAACCCGGTGGTGCACGCGGGCGGGTCGTTCACCTGGAGGTAGAAGTTCACGAGCGCGCCCTCGTCGATCGGCGCCCCGTAGAACGCGGTCATCAACGAGGTGGCGAGGGGCGGGTACAGCACCAGGACCTGCTCGACGCTCTTGTTGTAGATCACGCCCACCTCGCCGACGCTGACCAGGTTGGCCAGCAGCAGCGGCAGCGTCGGCTTGAGCTCCTGGAACAGCTCGTTCGCCTCCGCGGCGGCCGCCGGCCCCTTCTCCAGGAGGCTGCGCAGCTGCGGGTCGCTGGCGCGCAACTGGTCCGAGAACGTCACCAGATCCTTGGTCCAGGACCGGATGGCGTCGCTGCTGACCACCTGCGTGTCGAGCAGCGGCCCGGCCTGGTCGATCAGAACCTTGGTGGCGTCCGCGTTCGCGTTGGCCTCCTGGACGAACAGGCGAGCCGAGTCGATCAGCCGCTGCAGGTCCGGTCCGGCACCATTGAAGGCCTTGAATGCCTCGTCCACCACCAGCTTGAGCCTGGTGTCGGAGATGCTCTTGACCAGCGTGTTCGCCTGGTCGAGCATCGATCCGATCTCCTGGGGAATCGAGGACCGGTCCAACGGGACCACGTCGCCGTCGTCGAGGTACGGCTCGCTGTCGGTCCGCGGGATCAGATCCACGTACTGCTCGCCGATGGCCGAGACACTCTTCACCTGCGCGTCGAGGTCCGCCGGAATGTCGTAGCTGCTGCTGATCGTGAGCTTGGCGTCCACACCGGTCTCGGTGAGCACCACCTCTTCGACGGTGCCGACGTTGGTGCCGCGGTACGCGACGTTGGCGTGCGGGTACAGGCCGCCGGTGGACGGCAGCTCCACCGTGACCCCGATCTGCCCGATCCCGAACAGGGCCGGCAGCCGCACGTACTGGGTGGACATCACCACCAGTCCGATCACCGTCAGGACGGAGAAGATTGCCAGCTGGATGCGGACGAACTTCGTGAGCATCATGGCGTGGTCGCTCCTAGCTGCTGCAGGCCGGGGATCTGGGACAGCCCGGGGATGTCCGAAAGGCCCGGAATCAACGGTGCTGCTGTCGGTTTCGGCTCTGCCTTGGCATCTGCGGGTGCGGCCGGCTTAGGCTTCGGACTGGCCAGCGGGTTGCTCGCCTGCCCGGCAATGCCCGCCGTCTTCCCGAGGGCGCCCTCGACGCCGCCGAGGGTGCCGCCAAGCGCGGTGCCGGTGAGGAAGCTCGAGTCCAACCGCTTGTTGGTCATGTCGATGGTCATCATCAGGTTCGCGTAGTCGCCCCGGACCACCTGGTCCAGGTTCTTCATCGGGAACGGGAAGGTGAGCAAGACGGAAAGCGCATTGGTGAGCGCGTTTCCGGTACCGGCGAGCTGGTTGAGCAGCGGTGCCAGGGAATGCAGGTTGGCCTTCAGGTCGTCCCCACTCTGGTTGATCACCCGAGTCGCGACGTCACTCAACTCACCCAGCGAGACAAGCGCATTGGTGAGGTTCTGCCGCTGACCGACCAGCACCTCCAACGCCGGCGGTACGGCGTCGAGCGCCGCCGTCAAGGTGTCGCTCTGCTGGTTGACAGTGGTCGAGAGCCGGTCGATGCCTTCCATCGCGGAGACGATCTGCGTGCGCTGGTTGTCCAGGCTGCCGACCAGCTGGTCCAGCTGCGGCAGCAGGTCCCGCACCGAGTCCTCCCGGCCCAGCAGGGCCGCATTGAGCTCGGTGGTGATGTCGTTCAACTGGGCCAGGCCGCCGCCGTTGAGCACCACCGACAGCGAGGACAGCGTCTGTTCCGTCGTCGGGAAGGCCCCGGCCCGCTCGATCGGGATCAGGTCCCCGTCCTGCAGCGTGCCCTGCGGCGCGATCCCGATCGGCGGCGCCAGCTCCAGGTGCTGCGAGCCGAGCAGGCTGGTCTGGCCGATCTTCGCGGTCGCGTTCGCGGGCAGCTCGACGTCCTGGTTCAGCGACACCGTCACCAGTGCGTGCCACCCGTCGACCTCGATGCCCGAGATGGTGCCGACGGTGACGTCGTTCACCCGGACGGGCGAATTCTGCGACAGCGTAGTCACATTGGGCATCTCGATCTTGACCGTGTAGGCGCCGTCCTCGCCGCCCTCGGTGCCCGGCAGCGGGACCGAGTTCAGCCCGTTCCATTCGCAGCCCGTCAGGGTCAGCGTCAGTCCGATCGCCACCGCCGCGATCGCGGTCCGGCGCCGGCTTGTCCTGCGGTTCATCGGCCGCCTCCCGGGGTCAGCAGGGATTCGAGGTCCTTGGGCACGTTGACGGTCGGCAGTCCGGCGAGCGGACCGGCGATGGGCTTCGCGGTCCGGTCCGGCACCGAACCCGCGAGGCTGGGCGGGCTGTACGCGATCTGACCCGGCAGCGCGCCGGCGCCGAGCGCCGGGTTGGTCAGGAATCCCGGGTAGTTCACCGCAACCGAGTTGAGGACCGGGCCGAAGAACTCGGTGCACAGGTCCGCGCTGCGATCCGAGTTGTTGTTCTCGAGTCCCCGGATCATGCCGCAGACAGCGTTGATCGGGTTGGCGGTGTTGTTCGTCGCCAGTGCGCCCTGGAGTGAACCCTGCGCGGGGTTGTAGATGTTGTTGAAGTTCGCGAGTGCGTTCGGCGCGATGTGCAGGACGCGCTCGATCTCGGGCCGCTTCTGGACAAGCACCTGGGTGGCATCGGCAAGCCGGCCCACCTGCTCGGTGATGCCCTCGCTGTTCTCGGAGACGAACCGCTGCACGTCGCCCATGGCCACGTCCAGGTCGGTGAGCGCCGTCCCGAGTTCGTCGGAGTTCTCCGCGAGCAGCGACGACACCGAGGCCAGGCGACCGCCGAACTGGACGATCTGCTGGTTGCTCGACGACAGCGCGGTCACGAACGTCTGCAGGTTCCGGATGGTGGAGAACAGGTCCGAACGGCCGTCCGAGAGGGTCTTCATGGTGTCCGAGAGTTCGCGCAGTGTGGCCCGCAACGAGTCGCCGTTGCCGTCGAGGTTGTCCGCGGCGGTGTCGATGAAGTTGCCGAGCGAGCCCTGGTCGGCGCTGCCCTGCGGGCCCAGCGCCGTCGACAGCTTGGTCAGTTCGGTCTTGATCTCGTCCCACTCCACGGGGATCGCGGTTCGCTCGACCGGGATCTCGGCGCCGTCGGTCATCTCCTCGCCGCCCGAGAACACCGGGGTGAGCTGGATGAAGCGCGCCGCCACCAGGCTCGGCGCGACGATGATCGCCTTCGCGTCGGCGGGGATCTCCACCGAGCGGTCGACGTTCATCACCACCTTGGCGCTGTCGCCGGAGGGATCGATGCTCTCGATCTTGCCGACCGTGACACCGAGCACTCGCACGTCGTCACCGGCGTAGATGCCGGTGGTGGTCGGGAAGTACGCGGTGATCGTGTTCTTCCCGAGTCCGGGGAACAGGACGAGCGCCCCCGCGACGAGCGCCGCGATCACCACGGCGGCCACGCCGCCACGCAGCAGCCACTTCTTACGGTCGGCCATCGGCTCGCTCATCGGTTGGGGTCCTTCAGCTCAATCTTCGGCACCGGGAACTGCTGCAGGTCCTTCGGCACGTTCTCGGGCCAGAGCAGCGAGTCGGTGAAGGTCTGGGTCAGCTGGCCGACCCCGAAGTTCGCCACGTAGGCCATGAAGAAGGGCCCGCTGCCGACCGCCTCGCCGAGCGTGGTCGCGTACGGGCCGAGGCCGTCGAGGGCCTGCCCGATGTTGTCCTTGTTCCGCTGCAGGATCGCCACCGTCTGGTTCAGCTGCTCCAGGGTCGGCTTCATCTGCTGCTCGTTGTCCTGGACCAGCCCGGTCAGCTGCCGGGACACCGCCGAGACGTTGACGATGAGCTCGCTGATCGCGTTGCGGCGACGGTCGAGCTCGGCGAGCAGGCGGTTGCCGTCGACCAGCAGCGAGTTGATCTGGCCGCTGCGCTCGCCGAGGATCCCGGTGACACTCTCAGCCTTTGCGAGCAAGTCACGCAGGCTCTCGTCACGGGTGTTGATGCTCTGCGAGAGCCGGGTGACGCCGGCCAACGCGGTCCGCAGCTCGGGCGGGGTGTCCGCCAGAGCGTCGGACATCGCGTTGAGCGAGTTGTTGAGCTGGTCGGTGTCGAGCTCCGATGCCGTCGTCGCCAGGTCGCCCAGCGCGTCGTTGAGCGAGTACGGCGAGTTGGTGCGCGCCAGCGGGATCGTGTCCCCGACGTGCATCGTGCCGGAGCCGTCCGACGCCACCTTCAGGGACTTCCGCCCGAGGATGGTGTTGGTCTTGATGTCGGCGCCGGTGGAATCGCCGAGGACCACGCCGTCGTCCACGGTGAAGGTCACCAGGACGTTGGTGTTGTCGAGCTCGACCTTCTCCACCTTGCCGACATTGACGCCGGCGACGGTCACGAAGTCGCCGACCATCAGGCCGCCGGCGTCCGCGAACTGCGCCTGGTAGCTCGCCCCGCCGGAAAGGAAGGGCAGCTTGTCGTACTGCAGGCCGGCGAGTACCAGCGAGACCGCGACGACAAGTCCGATGATCCCGATCTGCACGGGGTTTCTTTCACGAGGCTTGTTCATGACAGCGGCTCGCACCTTCCCGTCGTCTGCTCTGGGGCCACCGGAGCCGGCAGGGTGAGGTCCTTACCGTCCGGACCGGAAAACTTGAAATTGACCGCACATGTGTAGAACTGGAAGAAGCTGCCGTAGGAACCGGTTCGGATCAGCTTCTTGTACGTTTCCGGCAGTCGCTCGAGCACCCAGTCGACCTGGTCTTCGCCGAGGTTGACCTGGGTCGCGACGCGGTTCGCCTCCGCAATGGTGCTCTGCAGGTCCGGCCGTGCGCCCTGCAGCAGCGTCGCGAGGTCGCCGGTCGCGGTGGCGATCTTCGGGATCGCGTTGCCGATCGGGTCGCTGTCCTGTGCCAGGCCGCTGACCAGCTGCTGCAGCTGGTCGATGGTGGTCGAGAACTGATCGCCCTTGTCGTTGATCGTGGTCAGCGTGGCGTTGAGGTTGGTGATCACCTCGCCGATCAGCTGGTCCCGGTCGGCCAGTGTGGTGGTGAACGAACTGGTGCTGCCCAGCAGCGAGACCAGCGTGTCGCCCTGACCCTGGAACACCTGCAGCAGGGCCCCGGTCAGGTCGTTGACCTGGTTCGGGTCGAGGCCACGCAGCAGCGGCTTGAACCCGCCGAGCAGCAGGTCGAGGTCGAGTGCCGGCGCGGTCTGCGACACCGGGATGGTGTCGCCGTCGGCCAGCGCCTCGGTCGAGCCCGCGCCTTCGAGCAGCTCGAGGTAGCGGTCGCCGACGAGGTTCTCGTAGCGCACCGTCGCCTTGGTGCTCTGCAGCAGCGGATACTTCGTGTCGACGCTGAAGCTCACCTCGGCGAGGTTGTCGTCACCGATCTGCACGCCCTCGACCGCACCCACCGGCACCCCGGCGATCCGCACCTTGTCACCGGGCTTGATGCCGGACGCGTCGGTGAAGTCGGCCTGGTAGCTCTCCGAGCTGCTGAACCGGACCTGACTGAACACGACGGCGAGGCCGGCGAAGATCAGCGCCATCACCGTGGTGAAGACGAGCAGTTTGACCGTGGTCGCCCGCATTACTTCTGCCCTCCTACGGGGACGCCGGCGTAGAGCCACTGGAACATCTTCGGCACGCTCACGCCGGTCTCGGTGGACGGCTGGTAGGGCACGTTGCCGGTGTCCGCGACGACGAACTTGGCGTTGCCGTCCTTCTTCGGGTGGAAGTCCGGCAGGCCCCAGCAGTTCGGGCCGCCGCTGGCGTTCACCTTGGGCAGGTCCTTCGGGTAGGTGTAGGGCTTCGCTCCCGGCAGGAAGTTGGTGCTGAGGGCGAATCCCGGCTGCAGGCCGCCGACGGCCTTCTCGGCGTCCGGCAGGACCTTGTTCATCCCGGTGATCAGGCAGGCGATGGACGGCGAGTACTGGTCGAGCAGCGCCGTGGTGGGCCGCAGGTCCGCGAGTGCCTTCGTCAGGTTGGCCTCGTTCTCGGTCAGGACGTCGGTCGCGGTGTTCGCCAGCCCGGTCACGTTCATCAGCAGCAGGTCGAGGTTCGCCTGCTCCTCGACGATGGTGCCGCTGGTGGCGGTCGCGTTGTCGAGCAGGTGCATCAGGTTCGGCGTCACGTCCGCGTAGAGGTTGGTGACCTGGGCCGCCTTGCCGAGGTCCTCCTGCAGCTGCGGCAGCACCGGGTTCATCGTCTTCAGGTACTGGTCCGTCTCCTCGAGCAGCTCGCCGAGCTGCTCGCCGCGGCCGTTCAGTGCCGACGAGATGGCGCCGAGGGTGGCGTTGAGCTTCTCCGGCTCGATCTGCTGCAGCAGCGTCGACAGGTTCTGGAAGAGGGTGTTGAACTCCACCGTCACCGAGTCGGCCTCGATGTTCGTGCCCGCGGACAGCGACTGCGAGGACGGGTTCTCGGGCACCACGAAGTTGACGTACTTGGCGCCGAACACGGTGGTGGACTTGATCTCCACCTTCGCGTTGGAGGGGATCAGGTGCATCGTCGACGGGTCCATCGCCAGGTCCAACCGGGCCTGGCCGTCGTCCTCCTCGATCGAGGCGACCTTGCCCACCTGGACGCCACGCAACTTCACCTTGGCGTCCGGGTCCATCACCAGGCCCGAGCGCGGCGCGGTGACCGTCACCGACTCGGAGGAGGTGAAGCCACCGGAGAACATGGTCAGCGCCACCGCCGCGGCGGCGACCAGGCTGCCGACCAGGACCAGTGCCGCGGTCTTCTTCTTGAGACTCGAATCAGCCATCCCGCTATCCCGAAAGGTTGAAGTTGCCGGACCCGCCGTAGATGGCGAGCGAGATGAGCAGGGTCACCGTGACCACTGCGATCAGGGAGGTGCGCACCGCGTTGCCCACCGCGATGCCGACGCCGACCGGGCCGCCGCTGGCGGTGAAGCCGTAGTAGGTGTGGATCAGCATGACGGCCAGGCCCATCACGATCGCCTGAGCGAACGACCACAGGATGTCGGTGGGCATCAGGAACGTCGAGAAGTAGTGGTCGTAGACGCCCGGCGACTGCCCGTTGATCACCACCGTGGCGAAACGGCTGGCAATGAACGAGGCGATCACGGCCAGCGAGTACAGCGGGACGATCGCGATCATGCCGGCCATCACGCGGGTGCTGACCAGGTACGGGATCGACGGGATCGCCATCGACTCGAGCGCGTCGATCTCCTCGGAGACCCGCATCGCGCCGAGCTGTGCGGTCGAACCGGCCCCGATCGTCGCGGCGAGACCGATGCCCGCGATGACCGGCGCTGCGATGCGCACGTTGATGAACGCGGCGAAGAAGCCGGTCAGCGCCTCGACGCCGATGTTGCCCAGCGAGCTGAAACCCTGGACGGCGATCACGCCGCCCGAGAACAGAGTCAGGAAGGCGACGATGACGACGGTGCCGCCGATGACCGCGAGGGCACCGGTGCCCATGGCGATCTCGGCGATCAGCCGGATCGTCTCCTTGCGGTAGTGGATCAGCGCCCGCGGCGCCCACGCGACCGCGCGCCAGTAGAACAGCGCCTGGTCGCCGATGGAGTCGATGGCGCCGGAGAACTTGCGCGCCCGACGCCGGGTGCCCCGGAAGCGTCCGGTCAGTGCCAGTGCCATGCCGTCAGCCCGCCGTCAGCTTGATGCCGATGGCAGTGACGAGGACGTTGACCACGAACAACGCCATGAAGGCGAATACGACGGTCTGGTTCACGGCGTCACCCACGCTCTTTGCCCCGCCTTTCACGTTGAGACCCAGGTAGCAGGCGACGAGGCCGGCGATCATGCCGAACAGGCCGGCCTTCAGCTGGGAGAGCAGGAGTTCACCGAAGCCGGTCAGCAGCGTGATGCCGTTGACGAAGGCGCCCGGGTTCACGTCCTGCAGGAATACCGAGAACAGGAAGCCACCGACGATGCCGATGGTGGACACCAGGCCGTTGAGCAGCAGCGCGACCACGGTCGAGGCCAGCACCCGCGGCACCACCAGCCGGTGGATCGGATTGATGCCGAGCACCTTCATCGCGTCGATCTCCTCGCGAATGGTTCTCGCAGCGAGGTCCGCGCAGATGGCGGTGGCGCCGGCACCGGCGACGATCAGCACGGTGACGATCGGGCCGACCTGGGTCACGGCGCCGAGTGCGGCACCGGCACCGCTGAGGTCGGCGGCGCCGATCTCGCGAAGCAGGATGTTGATGGTGAAGCTCACCAGCACGGTGAACGGGATCGCCACCAGAACGGTGGGCACCATCGAGACCCGGGCCACGAACCAGGACTGGTCGATGAATTCCTGGCGCTGGAACGGGCGTTGGCCCATCGCGCGGAAGGTCTCCCCCGTCATCGCGAAGAATCCGCCCACGGCGCGCAATGGCACCTCGAGGAGGTCGTTCATCGGTCCTCCTCGTCAGTTCTCGTGCACGAGACTCGTCGGGGGTCGCAAGAATTCCCCCCGAAAGTCTGTGATCCGGGTCATACTAACTAGAACGTGTTCTTGTGTCAAAGCCGGTCACCCTTCGAGCCATTCGGGCGGGTCATTGCGGGTTTCGGGCCGGCCGACACCGCGGCAACCCGGACTTCGTTCAGCATGGGGGAGCAAGGGGCGCGGGTCACGTCGTCCACCGGGGTGAGGCCCAGGACCGCACACAGGTTGGACAGCGACCGCCGCAGCCCTGTTCGACCTACCACGTTGCCCCCCTTGATTTTTCACCAACACCACTCGAGCAGGAACCGCTCGGCGGCGGAGGCCTTCGAACACGGCGCGGCGGGCGGGGAAGTCAACTCCCCACTTCCCCGCCCCCGAGCACCATCTTGTCCCAGGTTGCAAGGTCCCGTGTTCCGAATCGGGAGATTGCTCGCACAACTAACGAGGCTTCGTCAGCCCAGGGACTTGACCGCCGCGGTGGCGGCGAACATCCGACCCGGATCGCGACCGTCGAAGTAGCCGCCCAGCTTGTCCGCGAGCGCGGCCGGGCTGAACTGCGCGTCGTCGGCGTCAAAACGCTGCTCGACGACCGGTGCCGCCATCAGCGCGACCATCGGGCCGTACACGACGAAGACCTGACCGTTGATCGCCTCCGCGGCCGGCGAGGCCAGGTAGGACACCAGGTTGACGACGTGCTCGGGCGAGAGCGGATCGATGCCGTCCTCCGGCGCGTCACCGAAGACGTTCTCCGTCATCGCCGTGCGCGCCCGCGGGCAGATGGCGTTGGCGCGGACGCCGTAGCGCTCGAGACCACGTGCGGCCGACAGCGTGAGCGCGGTGATGCCAGCCTTGGCGGCGCCGTAGTTCGGCTGCCCGGCGGGCCCGAGCAGACCGGCCTCCGAGGAGGTGTTGATCAGGCGGCCGTAGACCGGGGCGCCCGCCGCCTTCGACTCGGCGCGCCAGTGCACGGCGGCATTGCGGCAGAGCAGGAAGTGGCCACGCAGGTGCACCTTGAGCACCAGGTCCCAGTCCTCGTCGGACATGGAGAAGAGCATCTTGTCGCGGACGATGCCGGCGTTGTTGACCACGATGTCGAGGCCGCCGAACTGCTCGGTGGCGGCCGCCATCAGCGCGTCGGCCGTCGCGCGTTCCCCGATGTCGCCGGCGACGAACAGCGCCTTGCCGCCGAGGGCCTCGACCTCCGCCAGTACCGCGTCCGCGTTCTCGTCGGCGCGCAGGTCGTTGATCACGACGTTCGCACCCTGCCGGACGAGACCGAGGGCCTCGGCCTTGCCCAGGCCCGACGCTCCACCGGTCACGATCGCGACCTTGCCGTCCAGACTTACCTCGCGACTAGCCAATCTCACCACTGCCTTCGTGAATTTGATGAAGACTCCGACGGACGCGCGCCGCGCATTACCGGCGCGCTCCGCGGATTCCAGCCACGTTCGTGACGGCTGTCACTCTAGAACGTGTTCCTGTTTGCGGCAAGAACTGTCAGGCCTCGAGACGCAGCGCCGCACGCGGGCACTGCGAGACGGCCTCCTTCATCAGCGCCGCCGCCTCGGGGGTGTCCTCCGGCTGGGTGATCAGCAGCTGCTCGTCGTCATCGAGATCGAAGACGTCGGGCGCAATGCCGACACACACGCCGTTGGCCTCACACAGATCAAAATCGACCGTGACCTTCATTGATGATCCTCACTTCTCATTCGAGTCAGACGCCTGCAACGCCGGTTCTACGGGCTGGAACCGCGTGCAGATCCAGCATAAGACTAGAACCCGTTCCACTCCTGTGCAATGATGCGAAAAACCCCCGACGACGGGCCGAAAGCACGCCGCGCCCGGCAAAATCCCGGGACGGAGCGACGGCCTTCCGCAAGACTAGAACCTGTGTCAGAGACCGGAGAGGCACCGATGCACATCAACTACAGCGCGGAGCAACAGAAGTTGCGCGAAGAGCTCCGCGCTTACTTCGCCAAGCTCATCACTCCGGAACGCCGAGAGGCGCTCTCCGCGCAGACCGGCGAGTACGGATCGGGCACCGTCTACCGCGACGTCGTGCGCGAGATGGGCAAGGACGGCTGGCTCACTCTCGGCTGGCCCAAGGAGTACGGCGGACAGGAACGCTCGCCGATCGACCAGTTGATCTTCACCGACGAGGCCGCGATCGCCGGCGCCCCGGTCCCGTTCCTCACCATCAACTCCGTCGCGCCGACAATCATGCATTACGGCTCCGAGGAGCAGAAGAAGTTCTTCCTGCCCAAGATCTCCTCGGGTGAGGTGCACTTCTCCATCGGGTACTCCGAGCCCAGCGCGGGCACCGACCTGGCCAGCCTGCGGACCACCGCGGTCAAGGACGGCGACGACTACATCGTCAACGGCCAGAAGATGTGGACGAGCCTCATCGCGTATGCGGACTACGTCTGGCTCGCCGTGCGCACCGACCAGAACGCCAAGAAGCACAAGGGCATCAGCATGCTCATCGTGCCGACCACCGCCGAGGGCTTCTCGTACACGCCCGTGCACACCATGGCGGGTCCGGACACCAGCGCCACCTACTACCAGGACGTGCGCGTGCCGTCGTCCGCGCTGGTCGGCGAGGAGAACGGCGGCTGGGGCCTGATGACCAACCAGCTCAACCACGAACGCGTGGCGCTGGTCTCCGCCGCACAGATCCAGGGCGCGCTGCGCGACACGATCGAGTGGGCGCAGAACACCAAGCTGGCCGACGGTCGTCGCGTCATCGACCAGGAGTGGGTGCAGATCAACATCGCCCGCGTGCACGCCAAGGTCGAGTACCTCAAGCTGCTGAACTGGGAGGTCTCCTCCGCGGACGCCCCGAGCAAGGGCGACGCGTCGGCCTGCAAGGTGTTCGGCACCGAGTTCGCCACCGAGGCATACCGACTGCTGATGGAGGTCCTCGGTCCGCTGGCCTACCTACGCCAGGACTCGAAGGGCGTCGCCGTGCGCGGCCGCCTCGAGCGGTGGCACCGGTCCGCGCTGATCCTGACCTTCGGCGGCGGAACCAACGAGGTGCAGCGCGACATCCTCGCCATGACGGCACTGGGTCAGCCGCCCGCCAAGCGGTGACTGCCACCGCCCACCCGGCGCTGACCCCGGCCCCCATCCTGCGCTGACCGCGCGAGTCAAAGGAACATCATGGACTTCACCCACACAGAGGCCCAGCAGGACCTCGAACAGCTCACCCGGAGCATCGCCGAGAAGCTCACCACCCCGGAACGACTCAAGGAACTCGACGGCGCGCAGGATCGCTTCGACGACAAGCTCTGGAAGGCACTTGCCGACGCCGGCGTGCTCGCCGCGGCGCTGCCGGAATCGGTCGGCGGCGGCGGCTTCGGCATCCTCGAGCAGTGCTCGGTGCTGCGCGAGATCGGCCGGCCCCTCGCGCCGGTGCCGTACCTGTCCTCGATCGTCCTCGCCGCCTCGGCACTCGCCGAGTTCGGTGACGACGCCCAGCGGCAGTGGGCGCAGCGCGCCGGCGCCGGCGAGGTCGTCCTCACCGTCGCCCTCGCCGAGGAGCTCAACGACAACCCGGCCAAGCCGGTGACCACGGCAGTGCGCAGCGGCGACGACTGGGTGCTGACCGGTACCAAGATCACCGTGCCCGCAGCCACTTTCGCGGACCTGATCCTGGTTCCCGCCACGACTCCCGAGGGTGTCGCGGTGTTCCTGGTGCAGCCGTCCGACGCCGGGGTCACCGTCGAACGCCAGCGCGTCACCGATTTCAGCGCAGAGTCGATCGTCGAGTTCGCCGGCACCAAGGTCGGTTCGGACCGACTGCTCGGCAGCACCGACAACGGCGCCGAGATCATGGACTGGATCCTGGCCCGCGCCGCCGTCGCGCTGAGCGCGACCCAGCTCGGCACCCTGGAGCGAGCCCTGGAACTGGTCGCGGAGTACGCGCGCGAGCGGGTCCAGTTCGACCGTCCGATCGGCAGCTTCCAGGCCGTGGCCCAGCGCCTCGCGGACGCCTTCATCGACGTCAAGGGCGCCCGGCTGACGCTCTGGCAGGCCGCCTGGCGGCTCAGCGAGAACCTGCCGGCCGAGGAGGAGGTCCGGACCGCGAAGTTCTGGGCAGCCGACGCCGGTCACCGGGTGGCGCACACCGTGATCCACGTCCACGGCGGTGTCGGCCTCGACCGCGAACACCCCGTGCACCGCTACTTCCTGGCGGCCAAGCACAACGAGTTCGCGCTCGGCTCGGCCACCGAGCAGTTGCGCCGACTGGGACAGATCCTGGCCGACGTGCCGGCCTGAACCTAGGCTGCACACCATGACGATCGCCACGCCCACTGTCACCGATCTGCTGCTCCGGCTTCGAGACGACGACGACCACGGAATCCTGTTCGAGGACAAGAAGGTTCCGTGGTCCGAGCACGTCGCACTCAGTGCCGACCTGGCGGCGGGCCTGGCGACCCTGTTCGATCCGGCAGCACCCCGACACGTCGGGGTGCTGCTGGACAACGTGCCCGAGTTCTCCCTCCTGCTCGGCGCCGCGGCGCTGGGCGGATCGGTCGTGGTGGGGCTGAACACCACCCGCCGTGGCGAGGCCCTCGCCGGCGACATCGCCCGGGCCGACTGCCAGGTGGTTGTCGCAGACTCCTCGACTGTCGAACTGCTCGACGGACTCGACCTCGGCGGGGTCCGCGTGCTCACCGTCGACTCCCCGGACTGGACGAACCTACTTGCAGCCCACCGCGGCAGCGCCGTGCCGGACCGTGTCGCGGCGGGCGACGACCTGTTCATGTTGATCTTCACCTCCGGCACCAGCGGCAACCCGAAGGCCGTGCGGGTCACCCACAGGATGGTCGCCGGTCCGGGGCGGATGCTGGCGGACCGCTTCGAGCTCTCCGCTGCCGACACCACCTACGCGTCGATGCCCCTGTTCCACTCCGGCGCAGTCATGGCGTGCTGGGCCATCGCCCTGGCCGTCGGCGGGAACTTCGCCCTGCGACGCAAGTTCTCGGCGTCCGGGTTCCTGCCGGACGTGCGCCGATTCGGCGCCACCTTCGCGCACTACGTGGGTAAGCCCCTCGCCTACGTCCTCGCCACACCCGAACGGGACGACGATGCGGACAACCCGCTGAAGGTCGTCTACGGCAACGAGGGCTCGCCGTCGGCGATCGCCGAGTTCGCGCGCCGATTCGCCGTCCGGGTGGTAGACGGCTTCGGCTCCACCGAGGGCGGGGTGCTGATCTCCCGCCCGCCGGGCACCCCACCCGGGGCGCTGGGCCCGTTGCCCGCCGGTATCGCTGTCCTCGATCCCGACGACGGAACACCTTGCCCCATAGCAGAGTTCGACGAACAGGGGCACATCACCAACGCCGACAAGGCGACCGGCGAACTGGTCAACACCGCCGGCACCGGCAGCTTCGCCGGCTACTACAAGAACCCCGAGGCCGAGGCCGAGCGCGTCCGGGGCGGCCAGTACTGGAGCGGCGATCTCGGCTACGTCGATGCCGACGGCTACGTCTACTTCGCGGGCCGCAGCTCGGGGTGGATGCGGGTGGACGGCGAGAACCTCGGCACCGCTCCGATCGAGAACATCGTCTCCCGGCATCCGCAGATCGTGGAGGCCGCGGCCTACGCGGTCCCGGATCCGCAGGTCGGCGACCGCGTCGCGGTGGCACTGGTGGTCGCGGACGGCTTCGACGTCGACGAGTTCGCCGAGTTCCTCACCAGCCAGCCCGATCTCGGGCCCAAGCAGGTGCCGACGGTTGTCCGAGTGAGCGCAGACCTGCCCAAGACCGCGACCTACAAGGTGCTCGGCCGTTCACTGAGCGCACAGCGCTGGAACTCCCCCGACCCCACCTGGTTCCGAGCCGCCGGGACCACCTCGTTCGTCCCTGTCACCGCCGAACTCGCGGCCAAGCTCGATGCCGAACTCGACCGCTGAGCGCAGACATCTGATCCGACGGTGACGCAGTCCCGCCGGAATTGTTCACCAACACCGAAGGCCGGGTACGAGATTCGTACCCGGCCTTCGGTGTGTGGCCTTCACTGTCCACGCCCGGGGGCGTGGGAACCTACTTGAGCTTCGCCAGCCGCTCGACGGTCGCGTCGAACTCGGCGACCAGTTCGGCGATCGACTCGGCGACCGGCCGGATCTCGTTCATCCGCCCCACGATCTGGCCTGCCGGCATCGCGACCACCTCGGGATCCTCCGAGGCGACGATCCGCTGGTGCGCCTCGGCCACCAGCAAGTTCTGCAGCGGCATCGGCAGCGCGTCCGGTGCGCCGGGCTTGGACCAGGCCTCCGTCCACTTGGTCTTGAGCAGGCGAGCCGGCTTGCCCGAGTAGATCCGCGAGCGAACGGTGTCACCCGAGGTCGCGGCGAGCAGCGCACGCTGCGTTGCCGACGTCCCGTCGGCGGCGCTGCCCAGCTTGTACTCCGCGGCGGTGAGCCAGTACGACCCCATCCACACACCGGAGGCGCCGAGGCTCATCGCCGCCGCGATCTGCCGACCGCTGCCGATACCACCCGCGGCCAGCACGGTGGCGGAATCACCCACCGCGTCGACGATCTCGGGAACCAGGACCATCGAGGCGATCTCACCGGTGTGGCCACCCGCCTCGTAGCCCTGGGCGATGACGATGTCGACGCCGTTGGCAACGTGGCTCAGTGCGTGACCGACCGCGCCGGCCAGGGCCGCGACCGGCACCCCGTGCGCGTGCGCCTCGTCGATGACGTCCTTCGGTGGCGAACCGAGCGCGTTCGCGATCAGCGCCGGACGGTGCCGGAGCGCGACGTCGACCTGCGCGCGGGCCACGGAGTGCAGCCAGCCGAGGGTTCCCGTCGCCCGCTCGACGTCGTCGGACAGCTGCGGAACGCCGAGTTCGTCGAGCGTCCGGTTGACGAACGCACGGTGCTCGGCCGGGATCAGCTTGTCCAGGTCGACGGCCGCACCCTCGGTCGGGATCTTGGCCGGCATGACGATGTCGACGCCGTACGGCTTGCCGTCGGTGTTCTCGTCCATCCAGGTGAGGACGGCCTCGAGCTCCTCGGGGTCGTTGAACCGCACGCAGCCGAGCACACCGAGCCCGCCGGCCCGCGACACCGCCGCCGCCACGTGCTCGGACGGGGTGAACGCGAAGATCGGGTACTCGATGCCGAACTTCTCGGCCAGGGCGTTACGCATCAGGAGTTCCCGTTGGAGTAGTTGTCGTCCGCCTCGCGCTGTGCGGTCTGCTCCTTGGCCCACTGGTAGTTCGGCTTACCGGCCGGGTTGCGCTTGATCTCGTCGACGAACCAGACGCTGCGCGGCACCTTGTAGCCGGCGATCTCCTTGCGGCAGGCCAGGACGATCTCGTCCAGGGTCGGCCGCTCGACGTCCGGGCGCACGGCGACAACCGCAGCGACCCGCTGTCCCCAGCGCTCGTCCGGGACGCCGACGACGAGGGCGTCGAACACCGCGTCGTGCGTCTTGACCGCGCCCTCGACCTCCTCGGGGTAGATCTTCTCTCCGCCGCTGTTGATCGAGACCGAGCCACGGCCCAGCATGGTGACGGTACCGTCCTCCTCGACCCTGGCGAAGTCACCGGGGATTGAGTAGCGCACGCCGCCAAGGGTTTTGAAGGTCTCCGCCGTCTTGGCCTCGTCCTTGTAGTAGCCGAGCGGGATGTGGCCGTGGCGGGCCAGCAGGCCGACCTGGCCGGAGCCGGGAACGACGGGGACGCCGTCGTCGTCGATGACCACGGTCGCGGCGTCGATCTTCACGCGCGGGCCGCCGGAGTGCTCGAAGCCCTTGGCGATCACGCTCAGGCCGCCGAAGCCGGTCTCCGAGGACCCGATCGAATCAGTGAGCAGGCGGTTCGGCAGCAGGTCCAGGAACTGCTCCTTGAGCACCGGCGAGAACAGCGCGGCGCTGGAGGCGATGACGTACAGCGAGGACAGGTCGTAGGGCTCACCGGTCTCGGGGTTGCCGGCGACGAGCGCGTCGAGCATCGGACGGGCCATGGCGTCACCGGTGATGAAGATGAGGTTGATCTTGTGCTTGTCGATGACCTGCCACACCTCGTGGCCGTCGAACTCGGGGTGCATGACGAGCGTGCCGCCGCCGAAGAGACTGTGGAACACCGCGGACTGCGAGCCGCCGTGGATCATCGGGGGGATCGGGAAGCGGACCATCGGGGCGTTCGCGGCGCCGACCTTGGCCATCTCCCACTCGTCCTCGACGACCTCACCGGTGACGAAGTTGACGCCGCCGCCGAGCACTCGCCACCAGTCCTCATGGCGCCACATGACACCCTTGGGCAGGCCCGTGGTGCCGCCGGTGTAGAGCATGAAGATGTCGTCCTGGCTGCGCTCGCCGAAGTCGCGCTCGGGCGAGCCCTCCGCCAGCGCCTGCTCGTACTCGACGGCGACGCAGTTCTCGGAGGCGCAGCTGGCGACATCGTTGACGGCGGTGCCGTCCTCGACGACCACCACGGTGCGCAGCAGCGGGGTCTTCGGCGCCACGGCGGCGACCTTGTCGATGTAGCGACGCTCAACGATGAGTGCGGCCATGTCCGAGTTCTCGAAGATGTACTGCAACTCGTTCTCGACGTAGCGGTAGTTCACGTTGACCATCACCGCGCGGGCCTTGAACACCGCCACCATGGCCTCGATGGCCTCGATGGTGTTCCGCGAGTAGATGCCCACCTTGTCGCCCGGCTTCACACCGCGTTCCTGCAGGTAGTGGGCAAGGCGGTTGGCTCGCGCCTCCAACTGCGAGAAGGTGAACTCACGGGTGCTGTCGATCAGCGCCACCCGGTCGGGATTCAGGTCAACGGAGTGCTCGACGAAGTCTGCGATATTAAGGGCCACATCCAACAAAATAGAACGTGTTACCGTTTCATGCAAGGGTCAGTTTGAGACCCACCTCACACGAGATCGGGAGCGAATTAAGTGTCCTCCACCACAGCCGAAGTTTCCGACATTTCGGAACAGTCGCCGCACTGCCTCGTCGAGAAGCGCGGTCACGTCCTCATCGTGACGATGAACCGGCCGGACTCGCGCAACGCCCTGTCGAGCGAAATGATGGCGATCATGACCGAGGCCTGGGACCAGGTCGACGCCGATCCCGACATCCGGGTCGCGATCCTCACCGGCGCCGGGGGCACGTTCTGCGCCGGCATGGACCTCAAGGCGATGAACAAGAACGCCCCCGGCGACAAGTTCGTCAAGGGCGGCATGGACCTGACCAAGCTGCCGGCGCTGCTCAAGGGCCGTCGGCTCACCAAGCCGCTGATCGCCGCGGTCGAGGGCGCGGCCATCGCCGGCGGCACCGAGATCCTGCAGGGCACCGACATCCGCGTGGCCGGCGAGAGCGCCAAGTTCGGCGTCTCCGAGGCCCGGCTGGGACTTTTCCCGCTCGGCGGTTCCGCGGTCCGCCTGGTCCGCCAGATCCCGTACACCGTCGCCGCCGAGATCCTGCTCACCGGCCGCAACGTCCCGGCACCCGAGGCCAAGGAACTCGGCCTGATCGGCCACGTCGTCCCCGACGGACAGGCCTTGTCCAAGGCACTCGAGATCGCCGAGGCAATCGCCGCGAACGGCCCGATCGCCGTGCAGGCGATCCTCAAGACCATCCGCGTCACCGAGGGCATGCACGAGGAAGACGCCTTCAAGCTCGAGGCTGAGATCGGCGCCGAGGTGTTCAGGAGCGACGATGCCAAGGAGGGCCCGCGCTCGTTCGCCGAGAAGCGCGCCCCGAAGTTCCAGGGCAAGTAGCGGTACAGATCAAGGCAGGCAAGACCCCGGCGACTCGGCACCGAGTCGCCGGGGTCTTTGCTTGGGCACTCGTTGGCCCGGCCCATGGATCGGGCCCCGGGTCGGCGACCCGGGGCCCAGTCCTGGAACCTGCTCCACTCACATCAGGCGGGGTTGATCGCCTCGGACAGCTGACGCATGTGCGCGACGTCCCGACAGGTCACCAGCAGCATGGTGACGCCCGAGTCCTCCCACACCTTGACCTGGTCGCGGACCTCGTCGACGTTGCCGAGAATCATCGTGTCGGTGACCATCTCGTCGGGGACGATCGCGGCCGCCTCCTCCTTGCGGCCGGACAGGAAGAGCCTCTGGATCTCCTTCACCTGCTCGCCGTATCCCATCCGGGTGTACACCTGGGCGTGGAAGTTCACCTCGGCCGCGCCCATCCCGCCGACGTACAGCGCGGTGATCGGCTTGAGCTTGGCGATCGCCCCGGCTCGGTCGTCGGTGATGACGACCTGGCAGGTGGCCGCGACCTCGAAGTCTTCCCGGCTGCGCCGGGCACCCGGGCGCGCGAAGCCCTCGTCGAGCCACTCGTTGTACATCGGCGCCAGACGCGGCGTGTAGTAGATCGCCAGCCAGCCGTCCGCGATCTCCGCGGTCATGGCGACGTTCTTCGGGCCCTCCGCGCCGAGCCAGATCGGCAGGTCCGCGCGCAACGGATGGGTGATCGGCTTGAGCGGCTTGCCGAGGCCCATCCCCGCCTCACCCTGGAACGGCAGCGGGTAGTGCGGGCCGGCGTTGGTCACCGGCGCCTCCCGCGCGAGCACCTGCCGCACGATCGAGACGTACTCCCGGGTGCGCGCGAGCGGCTTCGGGAAGGGCTGGCCGTACCAGCCCTCGACGACCTGCGGGCCGGAGACGCCGAGGCCGAGGATCGCGCGGCCGCCGGAGAGGTGGTCGAGGGTCAGCGCGTGCATGGCGGCACCGGTCGGCGTACGCGCGGACAGCTGCGCCACCGAGGTGCCGAGCCGGATCCGCTCGGTGCTCGAACCCCACCAGGCCAGCGGGGTGAACGCGTCGTTACCCCAGGACTCGGCCGAGAACACCGCGTCGAACCCCGACGCGTCGGCCTCGGCCACCAACTCCTGGGCGTTGGCGGGGGGCTGCGCGCCCCAGTACCCAAGTTGCAAACCGAGCTTCATCGACTGCCTCCATACATGGTGATCAGAACTCACTATTGCTAGTGGAATAAGAACCTGTTCTACTCGACTTTGTGACCATGAGGAAGAGTTCACTGGAACTAGAACCAGATTCGGCGGGCCAGGAGCGGCCGCTGAGCGCGCCGCTGCACATGGCGTTCAACTACACGCGCTCGGTCGGACCGACCATCGGCGCATTCGTGAACGGACTGCGGGAGCATCGCGTGGTCGGCGTGCGCGGGTCGGACGGCCGGGTGCACGTGCCGCCCGCCGAGTACGACCCGGCGACCGCCGAACCGCTCACCGACTTCGTCGAGGTGTCGCCGGTCGGCACGGTCCAGTCGTGGACGTGGGTCTCCGAGCCGATCGCGGGCCAGCCCTTCGACCGGCCGTTCGCCTGGGCACTGGTCAAGCTCGACGGGGCCGACACCTCGCTGCTGCACGCCGTCGACGTCTCCTCCCCCGACGAGATGAGCACCGGCATGCGCGTGCACATCCGCTGGGCCGACGAGACCGTCGGGCACATCCAGGACATCGCCTCCTTCGCACCGGGCGAGGGCGACGGAACCACCACCGCCGCAGCGCCTTCCGACGCCGAACCGGTCACCATCATCACCACCCCGGTCGACATGATGTACACCCACACCGCCTCCGCGCAGGAGAGCTACTACCTGCGCGGTCTCGTCGAGGGCAAGATCCTCGGCGGCCGGACCGACGCCGCGGGCAAGGTCTACGTGCCCCCGCGCGGCGCCAATCCCACCGACGGCATCCCGACCAAGGAGAAGGTCGAGGTCGCCGACCGCGGCACCGTCACCACGTTCTGCATCGTCAACGTGCCGTTCCTCGGCCAGCGCATCAAGCCGCCGTACGTCGCGGCGTACATCCTGCTCGACGGCGCCGACATCGCGATCCAGCACCTGATCCTCGACATCGACGCCGCCGACGTGCGCATGGGCCTGCGCGTCGAGGCAGTCTGGCGTCCCCGCGAGGAGCGCGGCTACACGCTCGAATCCATCTCCCACTTCCGTCCTACCGGCGAACCCGACGCCGAGTACGACACCTACAAGCAGCACCTGTAGAGAGGCCCACCCCGTGACAGAGATTGCAGTGGTCGGCTTCGCGCAGGCCCCCCATGTTCGTGAGACCGCAGGCACCACCAACGGTGTCGAGATGCTGGTCCCCATCTTCCAAGAGCTCTACTCCACCCTCGGAATCACGAAGTCCGACATCGGTTTCTGGTGCTCGGGTTCGTCCGACTACCTCGCCGGACGCGCCTTCTCGTTCATCTCCGCGATCGACTCGATCGGCGCAGTGCCGCCGATCAACGAGTCGCACGTCGAGATGGACGCGGCCTGGGCCCTGTACGAGGCCTGGATCAAGATCATGACCGGCCAGGTCGACACGGCCCTGGTCTACGGCTTCGGCAAGTCCTCCGCCGGCAACCTGCGCCAGATCCTGGCGATGCAGCTCGACCCCCACCTGGTTGCCCCGTTGTGGCCGGACTCGCTGTCGGTCGCCGGACTGCAGGCCCGCGCCGGCATCGACGCCGGCAAGTGGACGCCCGAGCAGATGGCGGAGGTGGTGGTGCGCAGCCGCAAGGCGGCCAAGGACAACCCGCTCAGCCAGCTCTCCGGCGACTACGACGTCGAATCGCTGCTCGCGCAACCGTTCATCGCCGACCCGCTGCGCGCACACGACTGCGCGCCGATCACGGACGGCGCCTCCGCGATCGTTCTGGCCCGCGGCGACCGCGCCCGCGACATGTGCGAGAACCCCGCCTGGATCACCGGTTTCGAGCACATCATCGACTCCCCCGCCCTCGGCGGACGTGACCTCACCGTCTCGCCGTCCACCACGGCCGCGGCCCGCTCCGCGACGGGCGGCGACCTCGGCGGCATCGAGTTCGCCGAGCTGCATGCGCCGTTCAGCCACCAGGAACTCATCCTGGCCGAGGCGATCGGGCTCTCGGAGTCCGTCACCGTCAACGCGTCCGGCGGCCCGCTCTCGGGCAACCCGCTCTTCTCCGCGGGCCTCGAGCGGATCGGTCACGCCGCCCGCAAGATCCACACCGGCGAGGCCGGCCGCACGCTGGCCCACGCCACCAGCGGTCCCGCGCTGCAGCAGAACCTGGTCGCGGTCATGGAAGGACGTAACTGATCATGGGTGGTAAGCACAAGGCTGCGGTCCTCGGCACCGGCCAGACCCACTACGTCGCCAAGCGGACCGACGTCTCGATGTCCGGCCTGGTCCGCGAGGCCATCGACCGTGCCATGATCGACGCCGAGGTCAGCTGGGACGACATCGACGCCGTCGTCGTCGGCAAGGCCCCCGACATGTTCGAGGGCTCGATGATGCCGGAGCTGGCGATGGCCAACGCGCTCGGCGCCGTCGGCAAGCCCCTGCTGCGCGTGCACACCGCGGGCTCCGTCGGCGGTTCCACGGGCGTCGTGGCGGCCTCCATGGTCCAGTCCGGCGTGCACAAGCGGGTGCTGGCCGTGTCCTGGGAGAAGCAGTCCGAGTCGAACGCCATGTGGGCGCTGTCGATCCCGGTGCCGTTCACGATGCCGGTCGGCGCGGGCGCGGGCGGCTACTTCGCCCCGCACGTGCGCTCGTACATCCGCCGCTCCGGCGCGCCCAGCCACATCGGCGCGATGGTCGCGGTCAAGGACCGGCTCAACGGCAGCATCAACCCGTACGCCCACCTCAAGCAGCCCGACATCACGCTCGAGTCGGTGCAGGCCTCCCAGATGCTCTGGGACCCCATCCGTTTCGACGAGACCTGCCCGTCCTCGGACGGCGCCTGCGCCATCGTGATCGGCGACGAGGACACCGCGAAGTCGATGCTCTCTCGCGGCCGCCAGGTGGCGTGGGTGCACGCCACCGCCATGCGCACCGAGCCCACCACGTTCTCCGGGCGCGACCAGGTCAACCCGCAGGCCGGCCGCGACGCCGCCGCCGCCCTGTGGAAGGACGCGGGCATCACCGACCCGTTCAAGGAGATCGACGCCGCCGAGATCTACGTCCCGTTCTCCTGGTTCGAGCCGATGTGGCTGGAGAACCTCGGCTTCGCGGCGGAGGGCACCGGCTGGAAGCTCACCGAGGCCGGCGAGACCGCCCGCGACGGTAGCCTCCCGGTCAACGCGTCGGGCGGCGTGCTCTCGTCCAACCCCATCGGCGCGTCCGGCATGATCCGCTTCGCGGAGGCCGCGATTCAGGTGATGAACCGCGGCGGAGACCACCAGATCCAGGATGCCCGCAAGGCCCTCGGTCACGCCTACGGCGGTGGCTCACAGTACTTCTCGATGTGGGTCGTCGGTGCGGACGAGCCCGAGTAGACCGAGAGCGCAGACGAACCCGAGTAGCCCTGACACCCACCGAGGAGCATGAGTCATGAAGTTCACCGTCGGAATTGCGATGAGCCCGCTCGACCAGCTCACCGCGCTTGCGCAGACCGCGGAGGAGTGCGGGTTCGCCAACATCGCACTGCCCGACTCGCTGTTCTACATGGAGACGGCCGCCGCCGACTACCCGTACACCCCGGACGGCTCCCGCATGTGGAACGCCGAGACGCCGTGGGTGGACCCGTTGATCGCGGCGGCCGCGATGGGGGCCGCGACCTCCACCATCGGCTTCTACACGAACGTGCTCAAGCTGGGCTCGCGCAACCCCTTGCTGCTCGCGCGGCAGGTGGGTTCGGTGGCCAACCTGACCGGCAACCGCTTCGGCTTCGGAGTCGGGATCGGCTGGGCACCTGAGGAGTTCGAGTGGTGCGGCGTGCCGTTCAAGCGCCGCGGCGCCCGGGTCGACGAGATGATCGAGGTCATCAAGTTGACCCTGGCCGGAGGCATGGTGGAGTACCACGGCGAGTTCTTCGACTTCGACAAGCTGCAGATCAGCCCCGCCCCCACCAAGCCGGTGCCGTTCTACGTCGGCGGACACACCGACGTGGCACTGCGCCGCGCGGCCCGGGTGGGTGACGGCTGGACCTCGGCGATGATGAAGTTCAAGGACCTGGTGGAGACCAAGCGAAAGCTCGACGACCTGCGGGCCGAGAACGGCCGGGCCGACGAGCCTTTCGAGATCCAGGCGGTGTGCATCGACCGCTTCGGCAAGGACGGCTACCAGGAACTCGCCGCCGCAGGGGTCACCGACACCATCGTGGTGCCGTGGATCTTCGACGGCGTCCCGTTCGACGGACCGCTCGAGGCCAAGCAGGACTCGCTGCGCAAGTTCGCCGCCGAGAACATCAACTAGGACCGAGGGAGCATCATGACGACCGTCGAACATCCGGCTCGCATCGCGTCGCGTGCCTCGCAGGCGGCAGCGAGCGGCAAGCGCAAGGCGGAGTGGCTGGACCTCTTCGCGGAGGACGGTTGGGTCGAGGATCCGGTCGGCCCTTCGGGTTTCGACCCCGAGGGCAAGGGGCACCACGGCCGGGAGGCGATCGCCCGCTTCTACGACATGACGATCGCCAACACCGACTCGTTGACCTTCAACGTGGCGGACACCCTGACCTGCGGTGACGAGATGGTCTACATCGGCAGCATCCGGTCCGTCGTGGCGGGCAACCAGATCGACGCCGAAGGCGTGTTCGTCTACCGGGTGAACGCCGAGGGGAAGCTGCAGTCGATTCGGGCCTTCTGGGAGGTCGACCGGGCGATGAAGACGCTCGTCAAGCTGTAGTACGCACGAACGCCGGAAGGGACCGCACCTCGCAATCGAGGTGCGGTCCCTTCCGTTTCACGGCAGGGGGTCCGACCGTAGGCGATCGGAAGGACAGCATTCAGTGCACAGACAATCGGAAGATCTCCGGATCTGTTTCATCGGAGACTCTTTCGTCGCGGGCGTCGGCGACGAGACCGCGCTCGGCTGGACCGGCCGGCTGCTGGCCCGCAGCGCGCCGGTCCTCTTCGTCGGCCCACCGCCCGTGCACGACAAGGAGCACAATCGTCGGATCCTCTTGCTCAGCAATGATTTTCGCGAAATCTGCGATGAGCGCGGGTGAATGGCTGCGCCGCTGAGGCCGCCGTAGACCGGAACGAAGACGGCAGCGCCSGCGCGGGGGGGGCCCGCCCCGGGCAACCGCCGGTCTTGTAGTCGACCTGGTACTCCTTGATGCCGTTGAGCCAGCCGGACCGCAGCCGGCGGGTCTCGCCGACCTGGGTGATGTCCGGGAGGATGTCGGCGATCGCGTTGAAGATCAGGTCGATCTCCATGCGGGCCAGGTTGGCGCCGAGGCAGTAGTGCGCGCCGGTGCCGCCGAAGGACAGGTGCGGGTTCGGGTTCCGGAGGATGTCGAACTTCTCCGGGTTCTCGAACACCTCCTCGTCGAAGTTCGCCGACACGTAGCTCATCACCACGCGCTGGCCCTTCTTGATTGCGACGCCGCCGATCTCGGTGTCCTCGAGCGCGGTGCGCTGGAAGGAAGCAACCGGGGTGGCCCAGCGGATGATCTCGTCCGCCGTGGTCTTCGGGCGCTCCTTCTTGTACAGCTCCCACTGCTCGGGGTTGTCCATGAAGGCCTTCATGCCGTGCGTGGTGGCGTTGCGGGTGGTCTCGTTACCGGCCACCGCGAGCACGATCACGAAGAAGCCGAACTCCTCCGGGCTGAGCTCGTCGCCGTCGACGTCCGCCTCGATGAGCGTGGTGACGAGGTCGTCGCCCGGGTTCTGCTTGCGCGCCTCGGCCAGCTGGTACGCGTATCCGAGGATCTCCATCGACGCGGCAGCCGGGTCGATGTCGGCGAACTCGGGGTCGTCGTACGAGGTCATCTGGTTGGACCACTCGAAGACCTTGCCGCGATCCTCCTGCGGCACACCGATCAGCTCGGCGATGGCCTGCAGCGGCAGCTCCGCCGCGACCTGGGTGACAAAGTCGCCGTTACCTTCCGCAGCGGCGGCCTTGACGATGGCCTCGGCCCGGTCCTTGAGCTCGGCCTTGAGCCCGTTGATCGCGCGGGGGGTGAAGCCGCGGGAAACCAGCTTGCGGAGCTTGGTGTGCTCCGGCGCGTCCTTGTTCAGCAGCACGAAGCGCTGCAGCTCGATGGCCTCGCGCTGCATGTCGTCCGCGAAACGCGGGATGGCGGTGTTCTCCCAAGTGGAGAACACCTCGCTGCGCATCGAGACGTCGCGGATATCCTCGTGCCGGGTGACCAACCAGTAGCCACCGTCGTTGAACCCGCCGACGCCGTCGGGCTGCTCGACCCAGAACACCGGCTCGGCCTTGCGAACCTCCGCGAGCTCCTCGACGGGGATCCGATGTGCGTAGATGTCGGGGTCCGTAAAGTCGAAACCCGCGGGAATGTTGGGCTGTGCCACTGCTGTCTCCTGCCCTCGCGATCGTTGCCGCAAGTGATGTGGAACACGTTCTATAAACATTGAATCACAGAGCCCTCGCAAGGGAAAGGTCTGCACGTCATACCCTTGCCCTTCAGGGAGAACCTGTTCTACTTTCAGAGTACTGAGGGAAAGGAGCCCGCTGTGGGCACACCAGTAATCGTCGAGGCAGTCCGTACCCCGATCGGCAAGCGAGGGGGTTGGCTGTCCGGCCTGCACGCGGCGGAGACCCTCGGCGCGGTTCAGGTCGGACTTCTCGAGCGGGCGGGCATCGACCCCCTCCTCGTCGAGC
>NZ_JBFUHZ010000058.1:0-35636 GCF_056402135.1 Rhodococcus sp. P4_C10
GCGGCCGGCTGCCCGCGGCGTTGATCGGCGCGGCGACGGTGGCCGTTGCGCTGGTCGGCGCGGACCGCTGGCAGGGCACGCTGCGCGCGGCGCTGGGCCGGCCGGCGATCGGTCCGGGGTACTGGCTCGAGGTGTTCTCCGGGGCGGGTGCGCTGACCCTGGCCGCGGCCCTGGTGGTCACCGGCGTGGCGGCGGGGTGCCGACGGCTGGGTCGGGTGCGCGTCACCGCGGCGGCGCTCACCCTCACCACCGCGACCGCGCTCTGGCTGGGCCCGGCCGCCGCGGGCGCCCTGGAACACTCGTACGCGGCGGCCAATTCGGCCGTGGAAGCCACACTGCCGCAACCGGTTTCGCCCACACTGTCGGGCAGCGCCGACTCGCTGAGCGAGTGGCGGACGCTCGGCGCCAACGGCCGCAGGTTCGTGGCCGGCCCGACCGCCCCCGGCGCGGTACGCACCTACGTCGGCCTCGACGCGACCGCCGGCCTCGACGCCAGGGTCGCGCTGGCGGTGCGGGAACTCGAGCGCGCCGGGGGCCTGCGCCGCGCCGCCGTGGTGGTCGCGGTGCCGACGGGGTCCGGGTGGATCGACCGCGGCGCCGTCACCGGCTTCGAGCGCCGCTTCGGCGGCGACGTCGCGACGGTCGGGGTTCAGTACTCGGCGGCCCCGAGCTGGATGACGTTCCTGTTCGGCCGACACGACGCCGAACGGTCCGCGCGGGCGCTCTTCGACGCGGTGTCCGCGCGGGTAGGGCAGCTGCCGGTCGGCGAGCGCCCGAAGCTCTACGTGTACGGCCAGAGCCTCGGCGCGGTGGGCGCGAGCGCGATCTTCCGCGACGGAGACGACCTGCGGGCCAGGTCCTGCGGCGCCCTCTACGCCGGGCCGCCCGCCGGGGCCGTGAACACCGACGGCGCGGTGGTGCTGGCCAACGCGTCGGACCCCGTGGTGTCGTGGTCGCCGGGCCTGCTGGTGCGCCCGCCCGACCTGCCGCCGGTGCGGGCCGACGCCCCGGTGCCGCCGTGGCTGCCGGTGGCCAGCTTCGTGGCCACCACCGTCGACCTGCTCACCGCCCTGGACACCTCCCCCGGCCACGGGCACCGGTACGGCACCGACCAGGGCACCGCTCTGCCCGAGTGCGCGGCTCCCGCGACCGGAGGGGCCCTCACTCCGCCCACGTCGCACGGTTGAGCAGAGCGCAACGCGACCTGACGGGGAAAGCAATACCCAGGACACACCGGATCGCCAGACTGTTGACCATTCCCGCACCTGGAGGTTTGCCGTGTCCTACGTTCCACCCGCCGAACTGGCACGCTCGATGGTCGATGCCGGCCAGAGCAAGGTCCTCATGTCCACCCGTGACACCCTGATCCGAGGCTTCATGGGCGGCGCACTGCTCACGCTCGCCGCCGCCTTCGCCGTCACGGTCACCGTCCAGACGGGCAGCGCACTACTCGGGGCGGTCCTCTTCCCCGTCGGCTTCTGCCTGCTCTACCTTCTCGGGTTCGACCTGCTCACCGGGGTCTTCACGCTGACCCCCATCGCCTACCTCGACAAGCGTCCCGGCGTCACCGTCGCGGCGATTGCGCGCAACTGGGCTCTGGTCTTCGTCGGCAACTTCGCCGGTGCGTTCACCGTGGCCGTCCTGATCACGTTCATCCTGACCTACGGGTACTCCATCCCGCCGAACGACGTCGCCGAGAAGATCATGCACATCGGGGAGGCGCGCACCGTCGGCTATGCCGAGCACGGCGCCGCGGGCATGATGACCCTGTTCCTGCGCGGCGTCCTGTGCAACTGGATGGTCTCGACCGGTGTCGTCGCCGCGATGATGTCGAAGAGCGTGCCGGGCAAGGTGCTCGTGATGTGGATGCCGGTCATGCTGTTCTTCTACATGGGCTTCGAGCATTCCGTGGTCAACATGTTCCTGTTCCCGTCGGGCCTGCTGCTCGGCGCCGACTTCTCCCTCGCCGACTACCTGGTCTGGAACGAGATCCCGACGGTCCTCGGCAACCTGGTCGGCGGCGTGGTCTTCGTCGGGCTGGCGATCTACACCACGCACGTGCGCACCCAGCCGAAGCGCGGCGTCACCGAGTCCGCACCGGCCGCTCAGCGGGAAATCGAGACCGTCTGAGCCGACCACCTCTCATGCCGCCATTGCCGAAATACGAGTATCGGGTTGCCGGTCGGGTGGCGATGCAGGTGGAAGATCAGTGAAGGGTCGACAGTCGGGTGTGACTGTCGACCCTTCACTTGCGTTGGAGACTGGTTGGCAAGCCGTCGTCGTAGAGCGACAGCACGTCCGTCGCGCCGCGGAGCGTTTCGACGACACACGGTGCCGGCGCCGCGAAGATCCTCGGATAGTCGACTTCCCCGAGAGAGGGGACAACGTGCCAGGCAAGTTGTTCCGAATCGAGTGAGAACTGTGCGTCGACACCGTCCTTGTTTCCGCGCGGATCTTGCCGGTGCCAGGCGCCGTTGAGGTACATCGCGACCAACCCGTGCAGAACATGTCCGTCTCCATGCGCGAGACGCTGGTAGCACAGCCCGGCCGGGACGCCTTCGGATCGCAACAACGCCGCAAGCAGGTGCGACTTGGCATAACAGAGTCCGACGCGCTGCGCGAGAACCTCGCTCGCAGCCAAGTAACCCGTGGATCCTGGACGTCGTACGAGTGCCCTACCTCGTCTCGCACCCACTCGAATGCAGCCTTGGCGAAGGACACGTCGCTGCCTGCCCTCTGTCGCAGCGTCAGCGCGAGTGCTCGGACGGACTGGTCGTCGACATCGACGAACTCGTTGCCGGCCAGATAGTTTCCCGGAGGTGCGGCTTCGAGGACCAAATCGGTGGTTGCCATTCAATGGATGATTGGGGAGCCCACGCGGGACAGTCAAGCCCCGCAGAACAACGCACCGGGGGACTTCAGATTCCGGAGCGAGCGGCACTCACAGAAGATTCGACCCCGGGGCGTCACCGMCGCGCCGGGGTCGAACCTGCTTGTGTACCGAGTGTCAGGGCCGGGCGATCGGGCCGCGGGCCGCCTCGTAGGCCGCGCCCACCCGGTAGAGCCGCTCGTCGGCCAGGGCGGGCGCCATGATCTGCAGGCCCACCGGCAGCCCGTCGTCGGCCGACAGGCCGGACGGCACCGACATCGCGCAGTGCCCGGCCAGGTTGGTCGGCAGCGTGCACAGGTCGGAGAGGTACATCGCCAGCGGGTCGTCGACCTTCTCGCCGATCTTCCACGGGGTGAACGGGCTGGTCGGCGAGACCAGCACGTCGACCTGCTCGTAGGCCCGGTCGAAGTCGCGGGCGATCAGCGTGCGCACCTTGAGGGCCTGGCCGTAGTAGGCGTCGTAGTACCCGGAGGACAGCGCATAGGTGCCGATCATGATGCGGCGCTTGACCTCCTTGCCGAATCCGGCGGCACGGGTCGCCGCCATCACCTGGTCGGCGCTCATGTTGCCGTCGTCGACCCGCATGCCGTAACGCATCGCGTCGAAGCGGGCCAGGTTCGAGGACACCTCGCTGGGCAGGATCAGGTAGTAGGCGGCGAGCGCGTGCAGGAAGCTCGGGCAGGACACCTCCACCACCTCGGCGCCGAGTTCCTTCAGCTGCGCGACCGCCGTGTCGAAGGAGGCGATGACGCCCGGCTGGTAGCTCTCGGAGTGCAGTTCCTTGACGATGCCGACGCGCACGCCCTTCAGGTCACCGTTCGCGCCCTGGCGGGCCGCCTCGACGACCGGCCGGACCGGGGCGTTGACCGAGGTGGAGTCGCGGGGGTCGTACCCGGCGATCACCTCGTGCAGCAGCGCCGTGTCGAGGACGGTGCGGCCGCAGGGGCCGCCCTGGTCCAGGGAGGACGCGCACGCCACCAGCCCGTACCGGGACACCGTGCCGTAGGTGGGCTTGGTGCCGACGGTGGCCGTGACGGCCGCGGGCTGACGGATCGAGCCGCCGGTGTCGGTGCCGATCGCGAGCGGGGCCTGGTTCGACGCCAGCGCGGCCGCGGAGCCACCGCCCGAGCCGCCGGGGATCCGGGTGGTGTCCCACGGGTTCAGGGTCGGCCCGTAGGCGGAGTTCTCGGTGGACGAGCCCATCGCGAACTCGTCCATGTTGGTCTTGCCGAGCACCGGGATGCCGGCCTCGCGCAGCCGGGTGGTCAGCGTCGCGTCGTACGGCGCGACCCAGCCCTCGAGGATCTTCGATCCGCAGGTGGTGGGCATGTCGGTGGTGGTGAACACGTCCTTGAGCGCCAACGGCACACCGGCCAGCGCGGACGCGGGCGCGTTCCCCGCCGCCAGCGAGTCGTCGACCGCCTTGGCCGCGGTGAGCGCCTGCTCGCCGGCGACGTGCAGGAACGCGTTGAGTTCGCCGTCGACGGCGGCGATCCGATCCAGGTGCGCCTGCGTGACCTCGACGGAGGACACCTCGCGGGCATGGATCTTCGACGCGAGGACGGAGGCGTCCAGCGCGGTGAGGTCGGCGGTCACTGCTCTTCTCCCAGGATCTGCGGCACGGCGAAACGGTCCTGCTCGACGGCCGGCGCACCGGAGAGCGCCTGCTCGGGGGTCAGGCCGGGCACGATGACGTCGGGGCGGGTCACGTTGGTGATCGCGCTCGGGTTCGCGGTGGGGGGCACATCGTCCGCGGCGACCTCCGCGACGGTCTTGACGTGGCTGAGGATCGAGTCGAGCTGGCCGGCGAACTCGTCGAGTTCGGCGTCGGACAGCGCGAGCCGGGACAGCCGGGCGAGGTGGGCGACCTCGTCACGGGAGATGGCAGGCACCGCGTGGGCCCCTTTCAGGTCGGAGACAGCAATCGCCCCTAAGCGTAGAGCGTGTGCCCGACCGCGCCGCGGGCAGCGCCGTGTCGGGACGCGCGAGGCGGTCGCTGTGTTTCGCAGACGGAACATGTTGGTGTCGCGCGGATGACCGATCGGCGGCCAGCTGGGCCTTCGCCGTACCCGGCCGGATTCCACCGGGACGTTGCCCCACTGACCCGCCGCTCGATGGTGAAGGATGAAGACCGCGCGGGGGCACCGACGACCCCGGCGTTGCCTCAGACAAAGGAACACCGTGTCCTATCTACTGCGCGTCCAGTTGCCCGATCGACCCGGCAGCCTGGGCGCGTTGGCCGTGGCGTTGGGCTCGGTCGGCGCCGACATCCTCTCGCTCGATGTCGTGGACCGCGGCACCGGGTTTGCCGTGGACGACCTCGTCGTCGACGTGCCGCAGGGAGCGCTGCCCGACACCCTGATCACCGCGTCCGAGAAACTCGACGGCGTGCGGGTGGACTCGATCCGGCCGTACTCGGGGATGCTCGACACGCACCGCGAGCTCGAACTGATCGACCAGGTCGCGACGGCCCGCGACGACCGGCTGCAGGTCCTGGTGGACGGCGCGGCCCGGGTGCTGCGGGTCAGTTGGGCGAGCGTGGTCGGGACGGGCCCGCACGGGACGTTCCAGGTGGTCGGCAGCATGGGCGCACCGGAGACCCAGGCCGGCGAGATGCCGTGGATGCCACTGCAGAAGCCGGCTGTCCTCGACCCCGAGGCCGACTGGGTGCCGACGGTCTGGAAGGACATCGACACCAAGCTCGCCGCGGCACCGCTCGGCCACTCCGGCCGCGCGCTGCTGCTCGGCCGCGCGGGCGGGCCGGAGTTCCGCCCGTCGGAGATCGCACGACTCGGCTACCTCGCCGGCATCGTCGCGACGGTGCTCGGGTAGGCCCGGCTCAGGCGCGCTACGCGACCTCGCGCACCAGCACGGTCAGCGGCACGCCCGGCACCGGCTCCCAGTTCCGGTCCGGGGCGGGGACGAAGTGGTTGCGGTCGTAGATCCGGCGGGCATCGATCATGCCCGGCTCGGTGGAGATGACCACGGCCTGCTTGCCGCGGTCGTACGCGGCGTCGAGGGCGTACTGGACCAGCGCCGAGCCGGCGCCCTTGCCGCGGGCGGTCGGGGCGACGGCGAGCATCCGGAACTCGAGTTCGCCCGGGCCCGCGACGTCCGCGAACGGGGACTCGGGCTCGGCGACCGTCACGGAACCGACGATCTCGCCGTTCGCAACGGCGACGACCACCTCGGCCTGTTCGGCCCGGCCCTCGGTGTCCTGCAGTTTCTCGACGTATGCGCTTTCCTCGTGAACGAATCCACCGTTCACGTACACGTCCATGGTGAGGGCCGCGACGGCCTCGAAGTCTGCGGGTCCTGCGGGTCGAATCTCGATCATTGGCACACTATCGCAGCAACAAAGCGCTGTCCCCAAACCAGTTCCGGGCCCTTTCCGCACCGGATCTGGCGGGCGAAGTACCTGCTCACCGCGGTGGCCGGGCCGACTCGTGCGGGGTCGGCGGGCCGCCCGGCGGACGCCAACCGCCACCCGTTCCCGCCACCCGCGGGCGGCCCGGCACGCTGCCCGGCGAGCGGCCGTTCGGGCCGAACGACGACCGCGGCCCCTCCGGGCCGGAGCATCGTCGCAGCAATCAAAACCGTTCCGACATATGGAATCTCGACCCGACGGACGCACCCCGCGCCTCCACACGCGGCAGCCCGTCCGTTCGCCGCACATCGTGCGAACCGAACTCCCCCATCCCACTGGCAGCAGTATTTCCATTGCACGACAACATGATCCGACGAATCGGCGGCGCCCGATCCACCCGGACGGCACACACACTTTCCCGAGCACGCCGAGCGAGCAAAGAGGCCGCCCCGGCGCCACGACCGACTCGCCACCGCACCCGGGGTCCGGACCGACCCCACCCCGCAGTTCTCGAATTGACTTGCAGCCAAAGACCGTTCACCAGGCGAACGGGCGGTCCCACGTCCTGGTGGCGCACCCACCCGGCACACCGGCCGACGACGGCAGCGCCCAGGCACGACGGCGGGATCACCCCGCCGTTCACTCGTCGCGGTCGCCGCCGAACCCGGCCGGACGGACCGGAATGCGTGTCGCACAGGAAGAACCACGCACCGGCGCGACCGACCCCGCGGCGACCCGGCGCACCGCCGTCGGGGCCACGCAATACTGTGACCTGGCGCGACCGGACCGACCGAAGGTGACGTTCAACACTATCGGCCGCGAACCCCCGCCACCTGGCGTTTTGCCGGCGGGCACGGTCCGCACGAACACCTTGCGCGGCGGTGACACCGGGGCCATGCTGAAGTTCGAGTCCACTTCAACTCACCGGCTGTCGAGAACGTCCGGCTGCCGAGAACGCGAGGTCACCGATGCGCACGACGGACCTGCTGACCATGGGCGAGGTGGCCCGCCGCAGCGGCCTGGCGCCGTCCGCGCTGCGCTACTACGAGCAGGAGGGCCTGATCGTCGCCACCCGCACCGCCGGCAACCAGCGGCGATACCAGCGCAGCGTGCTGCGCCGGATCGCGTTCATCCGGGCGGCCCGCAGCATCGGGCTGCACCTGGACGAGGTGGCGCAGGCGCTCGACCAGCTGCCGGGCGGACGCACCCCCAACCTCGACGACTGGGCTCGGCTGTCGCAGAGTTGGCGCGGCCGGCTCAACGAGCAGATCGACGCGCTGGTGGCGCTGCGCGACGGGCTCGAGTCCTGCATCGGCTGCGGCTGCCTGTCCCTGAAGACGTGCGCGCTCTCGAACCCCGGGGACGCGGCGGCGAGCTACGGTCCCGGGGCGGCGTTCCTGCCGGAGGCGCTGCACCGGGAGCATCCGGCCGACGATCCCGGGTGAGCGACGGCGCCGCAGGTTCGAACGGTCGGCTCAGAGCGGCAACAGCCGGCGGTACCCGCCGTCGTGGTAGACGAGCGGCGCGGCCGGACCCGACGGATCCGCGTGCACCTCGGTCACCAGTCCGACCACCAGCAGGTGGTCCCCCAGAACGATTCGGCGATCCACGCGGGCGCGCATCCAGGTCGCCGTCCCGCCGAGCAGCGGCTCACCGGTGTCGAGCCTGGTCCACACCGACTGGTCGGCGAACCGCGCCGCCGCCGGACCCGCGAAGCGGGCGGCCAGGTCCCGCTGCTCGGCGCCGAGCAGGTGGATCAGCACCGTGTCGGCTGCGCCCAGGCCGGTGCCGACCGTAGAGCGGGTCAGCGCATTGAAGGTGACCAGCATCGGGGTCATCGACACCGATGCGAACGAGGTCGCAGTGAAACCCGCCGGGCCGTCGGGGGTGTCGAAGGTGACGACCGTGACGCCGCCGGGGTGGCGGCGCATGGCAGAGCGGAAGGAGTCAGCGTGCGCGGCCGGCGCGGCGGAGGCAACGGGGTCCAAGGCGGTGTCAGGCACGCCCAGAACGCTAAAACCTCAACTGGACTCGAGGTCAAACTCGACGGGGTGAGACGTCCGCCACAGCCGCGAATCGTTCAGTGCCCGGATCGGTTTCGCGTCGCTGCCGTGACCGCGTCGAGAAAAGAGGCCACACCCGCCAGGCGGTCAGTCGTCCGCGCCGCCGTCGCCTGCCGACGTCACCGCCTCCGGACCGCCCGCGAGCAGCGCCCGGAAGCCGTCCTCGTCCAGGATCGGCACGCCCAACTGCTCGGCCTTGTCGGCCTTCGAGCCGGGTGCCTCCCCGACCACCACGAACGCGGTCTTCTTCGACACCGATCCGGCGGCCTTGCCGCCGCGGACGAGGATCGCCTCCTTGGCGCCGTCGCGGGTGAACCCGACCAGCGAACCGGTCACCACGATGGACAGGCCCTCGAGGTTCCGCTCGATGGACTCGTCGCGGGCATCCTCCATGGACACCCCGGCCGCCCGCCACTTCTCGACGATCTCCCGGTGCCAGTCCACCGCGAACCACTCGACGACGGCCGCGGCGATGGTGCCGCCGACCCCGTCCACGGCCGCCAGTTCCTCCACGGACGCGTTCTCGATCCGCTCCAGGCTGGCGAACTCCGAGGCCAGCGCCCGGGCGGCGGTGGGGCCCACGTGCCGGATCGACAGTGCCACCAGCACCCGCCACAGCGGCTGCTCCTTCGCGGAGTCCAGGTTGTCGAGCAGGCGTTTGCCGTTCGCCGACAACGTGCCCGCCTTGGTGGTGAACAGGGACGTCTTCATCAGCTCGTCGGCGGTCAGCGAGAACAGGTCGCCCTCGTCGGCGATCACACCGGCCTTGAGCAGTTCCGTCGCGGCCTCGTAGCCGAGCACCTCGATGTCGAACGCGCCGCGGCCGGAGACGTGGAAGACGCGTTCGCGCAGCTGCGCCGGGCAGGACCGCTGGTTGGGGCAGCGGATGTCGGCGTCGCCCTCCTTCGCCGGGGCGAGCGCGGTCCCGCACTCGGGGCAGTGCGTGGGCATCTCGAACTCGCGCTCGTCGCCGGTGCGCATGTCCACGACCGGGCCGAGGACCTCGGGGATCACCTCGCCGGCCTTGCGGATGACGACCATGTCGCCGATCAGCACGCCCTTGCGCTTGACCTCCGAGCCGTTGTGCAGGGTGGCGAGCGAGACCGTGGACCCGGCCACCGTCACCGGCTCCATGTACGCAAACGGGGTGACCCGGCCGGTGCGGCCGACGCTGACCCGGATGTCGAGCAGCCGGGTGGTGGCCTCCTCCGGCGGGTACTTGTAGGCGATGGCCCACCGCGGCGCCCGGGAGGTGGAGCCGAGCCGGCGGTGCAGCGACATCTCGTCGACCTTGACCACCAGGCCGTCGATCTCGTGTTCCACGTCGTGCCGGTGCTCGTCCCAGTACCGGACCTTCTCGACCACCGCGTCCGCGCCCTGCACCCTCGCGGTGTGCGTGGAGACGGGCAGCCCCCAGGCCGCCAGCGCGATGTAGGCGTCGTGCTGGCTGGCCGGCTCCCAGCCCTCGACGCGGCCGAGCCCGTGGCAGATCATGCCGAGCCGGCGCTTGGCGGTGACCGCGGGGTTCTTCTGCCGCAGCGAGCCGGCGGAGGAGTTGCGCGGGTTCGCGAACGGCGCCTTGCCCTCGGCCACCAGCGACGCGTTCAGCGCCTCGAAGTCCTCGAGCCGGAAGAACACCTCTCCGCGGACCTCGAGCAGGGCGGGGATCGGGTACTCCGCGCTCGGGGTGAGCGTGTGCGGGATCTCCTCGATGGTGCGGGCGTTGAGCGTCACGTCCTCGCCGGTGCGGCCGTCGCCGCGGGTGGCGCCGCGCACCAGCCGGCCGTTCTCGTACACCAGGTTCAGCGCGACGCCGTCGATCTTGACCTCGCACAGGTAGTGCAGGTCGGGGCCGGTCTCGACTTCCACCTTGGCGATCCAGGCACGCAGTTCGTCCTCGTCGAAGACGTTGTCCAGGCTGAGCATCCGCTCGAGGTGGTCGACCGAGGTGAAGTCGGTCGAGAAGCCGCCGCCCACCAGCTGCGTCGGCGAGTCCGGTGTGCGCAGGTCCGGGTGCCGCTCCTCGAGCGCCTGCAGCCGGCCGAGCAGCTCGTCGAACTCACCGTCGGAGATGACGGGCGAGTCGCGCACGTAGTAGCGGAACTGGTGCTCGCGCACCTCCTCCGCGAGTCGCTGCCAGTCTTCGCGTTCGTCGGCGGTCGCCGCCGGGGTCGTCGACGTTCCGGCCTCGTTCTCATCCACCCGAGAAGGTTATCCCAGCGCACCGACACGACCGGTGCGACGACTCAGCCCGCCGCGAGCCCCTGCTTGCGCAGGTAACGCAGCGCCGACTCGGCGGCGTTGTAGCCGCACATGCCGTGCGCACCCGCACCCGGCGGCGTCGAGGCCGAGCACAGGAACATGCCGGGCACGCCGATGCTGTACGGGTCCAGCGCAATCCGCGGTCGCAGCGCCACCTGCAACCCGCTGTTCGCGCCGCCGACGATGTCGCCACCGACGTGGTTCGGATTGGCCGCGGCCAGGCCGGCGGGTCCGGTGCCGACCACCGCGACGATCCGGTCCCGGAAACCCGGCGCGAAGCGTTCGATCTGGGCGGTGACCGCCTCGGTGGCGTCCCCCGGGTACCCGTGCGGCACATGGGCGTACGCGTACAGCGGGTGCAGGTTTCCCCGCGAGCGGGTGGGATCGGCGAGGTACTGCTGGCCCACCAACACGAACGGACGCCCGGGCATCGCGCCCGCGGCCACCGCGCGCTCGGCGGCGGCGACCTCGGCGAACGACCCGCCGAGGTGGACTGTTCCGGCGCGGCCGCAGTCCGCATTGGTCCACGGCACCGGGCCCTCGATCGCGTAGTCGACCTTGAACGCGCCGGGCGCATGCCGGAAACGCCGGTAGGCGCGGGCAATTCGGGGCGGAACCCGGTCGCCGAGGATGTCCAGCGCAGCCCGGGGCGCGAGGTCGAGGAGCACCACGTCTGCGGGCGGAAGGTCCCCGGCCCGGTGGATCGGGACGCCGGTGTCGATCGCGCCGCCGTGCTCGACCAGCATCGCCGCCAACGCGTCGGTGATCGATCGCGACCCGCCCTCCGCCACCGGCCACCCGTGGCGGTGGCCGGCCGCGGTGATCATCAGCCCCACCGCGGAGGTCGCCGGGCGGTCGAGCCGACCGAACGCGTGGGCGGCCACCCCGCCGAACAGCGCCCGCGCCCTCTCGGTGCGCCACCACCGCGCGGTCACGGTCGCGGGCAGCAGGGCCCGTGGACCGAAGGCGGCCAACCGGAGCGGATGTCCGGGGACGCCCAGCACCGGCCGCATCAGGTCGGCAGCCAGGGCGTCGAACCCGTCGGACAGGTCACCGAACATCCGCTGCCAGCGCGGACCGTCCTCCCCCAGCCCGGCGGCGGTGGCCACGAGCGACCGGTGCAGGGCGCCCGCACTGCCGTCGTCGAGCGGGTGCGCGCAGTCGATCTCGGCCCAGCGCCAGGTCAGTCCGTGCCGCTCGAGGTCGAGGGTGGCCAGGTACGGCGAGCCGATGCCCATCGGGTGGAACGCGGAGGCGTAGTCGTGGATCAGGCCCGGCAGCGTCGCCTCACCCGAGCGGGTCCCGCCGCCGATCTGATCGGCCGCCTCGAGCACCCGGACCTCGACGCCACTGCGCGCGAGGTGGACCGCGGCGGCCAGCCCGTTGGGTCCGGCACCGACGACGACGGCTGTGCTCACCGCGTCATTGTCCCCCGACGACCGCCCCGGGACGGTCGAACCCGACGTGCCCGGCGGAGTTCTACTCGAACTCGGCGCCGTCCGCGAACGCCCGCGCCACCTCGGCGGCGCCGCGCAGCGCGGCCCGGGCCCAGTCCTCGCTCGCGCCCGCCAGCCCGCAGCCCGGGGTGACCAGCACCTGGGTGGCCAGCACCGTTCGCGGGAAGCCGAGACGGTCCACCAGCCGCACCGCGGGCTCGGCCAGCTCACGCCACGTGGGTGGCCGGTCCGGCTGCGTGGTCGGCACCAGGCCGAACGCCAGCGACAGCCCGGCCTCCAGGATCTCCCCGACACCGTCGAGGTCGGCGGTCTTCAGTTCGCCGAGGTCCAGGCCGATCATCGCGGCCCCGCTGCGGCGCAGCAGCGCCAGCGGCGCGCCGGCGGCGCAGCAGTGCACGAGCACCGGCCGGTCGAGCCGGGCGATCAACGAGTGCAGCACCTCGAGCGCCTCCGGCTCGGGCATCGCGCGGGGTGCCTGCAGGATCGACACCCCGGGCAGCGTGCCGGCCAGCACCGCGGGCAGCCCGGGCTCGTCGACTTGGACCACCACCGGCGAGCCGAGCCTGCGGGTGACCTCGGCGACGTGCTCGACCAGCCCCTCGGACAGGGACTCGGCGAGGTCGCGGACCGCGCCCGAGTCGGTCAGGGCGCGGTGCCCGCCGAACAGTTCGAGCTGCGAGGCCAACGTCAGCGGCCCCACCACCTGCACCTTCACCGGCTGGTCGGTGCCGCGCAGGCCGGCGACCTCCCAGGCCTCCTCCATCGCGTCGAGGTCCCGGGAGAGCAGGTCGCGGGCGCGTCGGGTCACCTTGCCGGGGCGCTGCGCGACGCGGTAGCCGGTGGTGGAGGTGTCCAGCGGCAGGTCCACCAGCACCGCGGCGGCGCGGCCGATCATGTCGGCGCCGAGCCCGCGGGCCGGCAGTTCCACCAGGTGCGGCAGCCCCGACAGCTCGCCCACCGACACGGCCGCGGCCTCGCGGGGATCCTCGCCCGGCCAGGACCCGACGCCCGTCGCGATGCCGACGGGGATGGCGGGTGTGCTCACCTGGTGACCGGTTCGGACCCGGTGCCGGCGATGGTGCCGCTGCCGAGTACCTCGTCACCGGCGGGGTCGGTGCGGTAGAGCACCACGGCCTGGCCGCGGGCCACGCCGGTGAGCGGCGCACGCAGGCGCACCTCGATCCCGCCGTCGACCGCCTCGGCCACGGCCGCCGCCAGGCCGCCGTGCGCCCGGACCTGCACCGTGCACTCGAGGGGGCCGCTCGGCGCGACGCCGGAGGTCCAGATGGCGCGGTCGGCGGCGATGGTCCACACCTGCAGCCGTTCCGCGGACCCGACCTTCACGGTGCCGGTCTCCGGTTCGATCGCGGTCACGTACCGGGGCTTGCCGTCGACGGCCGGGCCGTCGACGCCGAGGCCCTTGCGCTGCCCGATGGTGAAGCCGTGCACGCCGTCGTGGTCGGCGAGTTCCTCGCCCGAGTCGGCGTCGACCACCTTGCCGGGCCGGATGCCGATCTTGGCGCCCAGGAAGGCACGGGTGTCGCCCGACGGGATGAAACAGATGTCGTGGCTGTCCGGCTTGTCCGCCACCGCGAGCCCGCGCTCGGCGGCCTCCGCCCGGATCTGCGGCTTCGGGGTGTCCCCGATCGGGAACATCGCCCGGGACAGCTGCTCCGCGGTGAGCACTCCGAGCACGTAGGACTGGTCCTTGTCGGCGTCGACGGCGCGCCGCAGCACCCCGTCGGAGAGCCGGGCGTAGTGCCCGGTGGCGACGGCGTCGAAGCCGAGCGCGATCGCACGGTCCGCCAGGGCCGCGAACTTGATCTTCTCGTTGCACCGCAGGCACGGGTTGGGGGTCTCGCCCGCGGCGTAGGACTCGATGAAGTCCTCGATCACGTCTTCCTTGAACCGGTCCGCGAAATCCCAGACGTAGAAGGGGATCCCGAGGACGTCCGCGGCCCGCCTCGCGTCACCCGCGTCCTCCTTGGAGCAGCAGCCCCGGGACCCGGTGCGCAGCGTGCCGGGCGCCGTGGACAGCGCCAGGTGCACGCCGACCACCTCGTGTCCGGCGTCCACGGCGCGTGCCGCCGCCACCGCGGAGTCCACTCCGCCACTCATTGCCGCCAGTACCCGCATCAGCGCGATCCTCCCCTTGCTCCGACGCTTGCCAGGCCCGCGGCCCGCGCCCGCTGCACTACCTGCGGCAGGGCCGCGACCAGCGCGTCCACGTCCGCATCGGTCGACGTGTGGCCGAGCGAGAACCGCAACGATCCGCGGGCCACCCGGGGGTCCACCCCCATCGCGACCAGCACGTGGCTGGCGCTGGCCACCCCGGCGGTGCATGCCGAACCGGTCGAGCACTCGATGCCCGCCGCGTCGAGCAGCATCAGCAGCGAGTCGCCCTCGCAACCGGGGAAGGTGAAGTGCGCGTTGCCGGGCAGTCGCTCACCCGGGTCCGCGCCGTTGAGCACCGCGTCGGGAATCACCCGACGGACCTCGGCGATCAGCCGGTCCCGCAGCCGGGTCAGTTCGGCCCGGCGGATACCGAAGTCGGAGACCGTCTTTCGCAGCGCGGCCGCCATTGCGACCGCCCCCGCCGTGTCCAGGGTGCCGGCCCGCAGGTCACGCTCGTGGCCGCCGCCGTGCAGCAGCGGCACACACGGCACCTGACGGCCGAGCAGCAACGCCCCGGCGCCGTGGGGTCCACCGAACTTGTGCGCCGCGATGCTCAGTGCGGACAGCCCGCTCGCCGCGAAGTCCACCGGCGCCTGCGCCGCGAACTGGACCGCGTCGCTGTGCATAGGGACACCGAATTCGCTTGCGATGGAAGCCAGTTCGACGATCGGCAGGACCGATCCGACCTCGTTGTTGGCCCACATCACGGTGACCAGTGCGGTCTCGTCGCCGTGTGCGGCAAGCTCGGCGCGCAGCCACTGCGGGTCCACCCGGCACTGCTCGTCGACCGGCATCCAGCTCACCTCGGCGCCCTCGTGCTCGACCAGCCACTGCACCGCGTCGAGCACCGCGTGGTGCTCGACGGTGCTCGTGACGATGCGGCGGCGGCGCGGGTCGGCGTCCCGGCGGGCCCAGAAGATGCCCTTGACGGCGAGGTTGTCGCTCTCGGTCCCGCCCGAGGTGAACAGCACCTCGGACGGCCGGGCCCCGAGGTCGGCGGCGATGGACTCGCGGGACTCCTCGACGCGCCGACGCGCGGCGCGACCCGAGCCGTGCAGCGATGAGGCGTTGCCCACGGTCGCGAGCACCGCCGTCATGGCGGCGACCGACTCCGGCAGCATCGGGGTGGTCGCGGCGTGATCGAGGTAGACCGGGGGTACGGCAAATTCCTCGGCGGACTGGCTGGGCACGGGCGAAATCATGGTTCGACCAGGATAGCCCGTGCTCCTGGCCACTGATGTCAGCGGCAGGTACTGCGCAACGCGACGCTCACGCCGCGACGGACTGGCGCCCCGCCAGGCCCCGCTCGAGCAGGATCCCCGCGGCCGTGTCGGCGTCGCCGAACGCCCGTACCTCGCGGTCGCAACGCGCGGCGAGGTCACGGCGGCACTCCCCCGGTTCCTGGGTCGGCGCCAACCGCACCCGCACGAGCACCCGCCTGGTGCCGAGGATCCGGCGCAGCGACGCCACCAGCGTCTGCTCCCCGACGAAGCAGACCGTGGTGTCCAGCTCGCCGTCGCGGCCGCAGTACCTGATCCCGACCGGCTGCACCAGGGCGTCCGCGTCGATCGCCGACTGGAACATCGCGGGCCGGAGGCCGCCGTACGCCCGGCCGCACCAGGTGGTCGCCTCGGGAAAGGCCACCACCCGTCCGCCGGTCCGCAGCCGCTCCGCCGCCTCGTCGACGGCGCCGCGCAGTTCCCCCAGCCGCTCCCGCTCGATCGGGATGACCCGCATCCGGCCGGCCAGCCGGCCCAGCAGCGGCCACTGCAGCAGATCGGCCCGGGCCACGAAGTCCGCCGGCCCCAGCGCGGTGAGCACCAGCACGTCGGTCCACGAGACGTGCCCGGCCACCACCAGCGTCCCCCGGCCCGCCTCGACCGCCGGGGCGGTCCGGTCGTCGCGCACCTGCAGCCGCAGGCCGAGTCCGCGCAACACGGCCCGCGCGAAGCCGCACTGCAGCCGCTGCCGCGGCGTCCGGGGCAGGATCCCGCCGGCCACCAGCAGCACCGGCAACGCGAGCGCCAGCGCCGTGAGCAGCGTGCACCGCGCCACCACCCGTGCCGGGCCGGCGCGGCGCACCCGGCCGGGCAGGCAGCCGTCGCCGCACGGGCTGGTCGGCAGCCAGGGGTGACTCACCGGGTCACCAGCGGGACGGCGGACGCGACCGCCCGCAGCCGGCTCAGGTACCGCTCGTCGGCCTCGTCCATGCCGAGCAGGGCCACGAAGTCGGCGACGCCGAAGTCGGGGTCGTGGGCGGGTTCCCCGCAGATCGACGCCCCGAGGCGCAGGTACCCCCGCAGCAGCGGCGGCAGCGTCACCCGGCCGGGCGGGTCCAGCGCGTCAAGCCCCGGCACCGGGCGCAGCGGATGCACCCGCAGGTCCGGGGGGCTGGCGTGCTCGGCGAGCACCCGGTCCCGCACGCCGCGCACGTCGACGCCGGGCAGGTCGGTGGGCCGCTGCCGCATCGGCACCGACACGCAGCCCATCGCCCACCGGTAGCCGGTGAGCTCGAGGTAGTTGAGGATGCCCGCCCACATCAGCCCCAGCACGGAACCGGTGCGGTGGTCGGGGCGCACGCACGCCCGCCCCATCTCGACCAGCCCCGGCCGCAGCGCATCGAGCGCGGCGAGGTCGAACTCAGTCTCGGTGTACAGCCCGCCCGCGGCGACCGCCGCGTCCGGGGTGAGCATCCGGTAGCAGCCGACCACCTCGTCGGCGACCTCGTCCAGCACCAGCAGGTGGTCGCAGTGCTCGTCGAAGCGGTCGGCGTCGAGGCCGTCCGCGATGCCGTGGACGGCCGCCTCGAAACCGGGCTCGGCGGCGAACACCTCGTACCGGAGGCGCTGGGCCGCCACCCGGTGCTCCCGGTCCGAGGACAACAGCAGGCGGTACCGGGGAGCGGTCGGCGTGGTGGCGCTGGGAGGGGTGAGGACCTGCGTAGTCGTCATGCCGCCAGGTCTAACGAGCCGGGGCGGCATCCCGGCATCGGCGTGGTGTCAGGCCGGCGGCGACCGGGTGAACTGTCCGCCCGCGCAACGACGGCGGCCCCGCTCCCTGGGATGGGAGCGGGGCGCTGCGGTGCGACGTTGAACAGGTCACCCACGACGCCGTAGTCCGCGATCTCGAAGATCGGGGCCTCTTCGTCCTTGTTGACCGCGACGATGGTCTTCGAGGTCTGCATGCCGGCCCGGTGCTGGATGGCACCGGAGATGCCCAGCGCGATGTACAGCTGCGGGGAGACCGTCTTACCGGTCTGACCGACCTGGAACTGGCCCGGGTAGTAGCCCGAGTCCACCGCGGCACGCGAGGCGCCGACGGCGGCACCGAGCGAGTCGGCGAGCTCCTCGACGACCGAGAACTTGTCGGCGCTGCCGACGCCACGGCCACCGGAGACGACGACCGACGCCTCGGTGAGCTCGGGGCGGTCGCCACCGACGATCGGGTTGCGCGAGGTGACCTTGACGGCACTCTCGTCCTGCGCGGGCACCTCGACGGCGACCTGCTCGCCTGCGGCGGCCTGCGGCTGGGCCTCGACGGCACCCGGGCGGACCGAGATGACCGGGACCTCGCCGTTGGCCTTGGCCTCGACGGTGAACGCGCCACCGAAGATGGAGTGCACGGCGCTGCCGTCCGCCTTGACGTCGATGACGTCGGTGAGCAGACCGGAGCCGATGCGCGCGGCCAGGCGACCGGACACCTCCTTGCCCTCGGTGGTGGCGGCGGTGATGACGGCGGCGGGGCCGACCGACTCGACGAGCGACGCGAGCACGTCCACCTTGGGGGTGATCAGGTAGCCGTCGATGTCGTCGGACTCGGCGACGTAGATCTTGGCCGCGCCGGCCGCGGCGAGCGCCTCGGCGAGCGGGGCCGCGGTGCCGGCGGGACCGGTCACGACGGCGGCCGGCTCACCCAGTGCGCGGGCGGCGGTGATGAGCTCGGTGCTGACCTTCTTGAGCGCACCCTCTGCGTGCTCGACGAGCACGAGTACTTCTGCCATGGCTTACTTCTCCTACGTGTGGTTCTGCTGGTTCAGGGGCGCGATCAGATGATCTTCTGGCCGACGAGGTAGGCGGCGATCTTGGAGCCGCCGTCGCCCTCGTCGGTGACGCGCTCGCCAGCGGTACGCGGGGGCTTCGGGGTGGACGCGGTGACGGTGGTGCCCGCGTTCGCGACACCCACGGTCTCCGGGTCGACGCCGAGGTCGGCCAGCGTGAGGACGTCAACGGTCTTCTTCTTCGCGGCCATGATGCCCTTGAAGGACGGGAAGCGCGGCTCGTTGATCTTCTCGGTGACCGAGACGATGGCCGGCAGCGTGGCCTCGAGGCCGAAGATGCCCTCGTCGGTCTCGCGCTCACCGGTGACGATGCCGTCGGCGACGGTCAGCTTGCGCAACTGGGTGAGCTGCGGGATGCCCAGGTACTCGGCGATGATGGCCGGAACCGCGCCGACGCGGCCGTCGGTGGCCTCGTTGCCCGCGATGATCAGGTCCGCCGGCTCCTCGTTCTCGAAGCCGATCTGGCCCAGCGCGGCGGCCAGGGTCCAGCCGGTCTGGATCGCGTCGGAACCGTGCAGCGCCGGGTCGTTGATGTGGACGGCCTTGTCGGCACCCATGGACAGCGCCTTGCGGATGGCGTCGGTGGCGCGGTCGGGACCGGCGGACAGCACGGTCACCTCGCCGCCCTGGGCCTCCTTGATGAGCAGTGCCTCCTCGACGGCGCGCTCGTTGATCTCGTCGAGCACGGCGTCCGCGGCCTCACGGTCCAGCGTGAAGTCGCCATCGGTGAGCTTGCGCTCGGACCAGGTATCGGGGACCTGCTTGATCAAAACGACGATGTTCGTCATGGGTCTACGTCGACCTCCTGTGTGTGTCTGCCTGTTTCGCGAACTTTGCCGCGGTCGGCCGAGCTCTTGAGTAACCACCATCTCTCGCGCGATGGGCTGTGCGAGAGATTACCTCATGCTAAGTTACCGGTGGGTAACTTGAGCGGGAATGTCCGTTCACCATAACCGCGGGGGGATCATGAGCACCTGTGATGTGGACCACCCGCCCGCTTATGGCACCGAGGGCACTAACCTCGCTGCGGTGAGCGACTCATCTGTGACGGCCCCCGCTGCGAGCGGCGCCCAAGCCACCGACCCCGGCACCACGGCCGAGGCCGGCGGAGCGACCCTGCCTCCCGGCGAAGCGACCCTCCCCCTGACCGGCGAGCGCACCGTCCCGGGCGTGCCGGAGGAGAACTACTGGTTCCGACGCCACGAGGTCGTCTACCAGCAGCTGCTCGCGCGCTGCGCCGGCCGCGTCGTGCTCGAGGCCGGTTCGGGAGAAGGCTACGGCGCCAACATGATTGCCGATGTCGCCGAGAAGGTGATCGGACTCGACTACGACCAGTCCGCGGTCGAGCACGTGCGCGCCCGGTACCCCCGCATCGACATGCGCCAGGGCAATCTCGCGGACCTGCCGCTGCCGGACGCCAGCGTGGGCACCGTGGTCAACTTCCAGGTGATCGAGCACCTCTGGGACCAGGCACAGTTCCTGGCGGAGTGCTTCCGGGTGCTCGAGCCCGGCGGCGAGCTGATGGTCAGCACCCCGAACCGGATCACCTTCTCCCCCGGCCGCGACACCCCGCTCAACCCGTTCCACACCCGCGAGCTCAACGCCGCCGAGCTCACCGAACTGCTGGTGGAGGCCGGCTTCGAGGTGGAGCTGATGACCGGCGTGCACCACGGTCCGCGGCTGCGCGAGCTCGACGCCAAGCACGGCGGGTCCTTCATCGACGCCCAGATCGACCGCGCGCTCGCCGGCGAACCGTGGCCGCAGGACCTCGTCGCCGACGTCGAGGCCATCACCGTCGACGACTTCGCACTGGTCGAGGCCGACATCGACGCCAGCCTCGACCTGGTCGCACTCGCCCGCAAGCCCGCGGTGGACCGGTGACCAACGCGTCCGGTGCGGGCACGGACCGGGGGATGTTCTGCCTGGTCCTGCACTCCCACCTGCCCTGGCTCGCCAACCACGGCCGGTGGCCCGTGGGCGAGGAATGGCTCTACCAGTCGTGGGCGGCGACCTACCTGCCGGTGACCCGCGTGCTGCGCACCCTCGCCGCGGAGGGGCGTACCGACCTGCTCACGCTCGGCATCACCCCGGTGCTCGCCGCGCAGCTCGACGACCCGCACTGCCTCGCCGGCATGCACCACTGGCTGGGCAACTGGCAGCTGCGCGCCCACGAGGCCGCCGGCATGGACGACCAGCCGCGCCGCGACCTCGGCGCCCGTGAGCACCGACTCTCGGCCGCGGCGCTCACCGACTTCGAGGAGCGCTGGGCACACGGCGGATCGCCGGTGCTGCGCGAACTCGTCGACGCGGACGCCATCGAGCTGCTCGGCGGCCCGCTCGCGCACCCGTTCCAGCCGCTGCTGCACCCCCGTCTGCGCCGCTTCCAGCTCGGCGAGGGCCTGGCCGACGCGCAGATGCGCTGGGGCACAAAGCCGTCCGGCATCTGGGCACCGGAGTGCGGGTACAGCCCCGGCATGGAACTCGAGTACGCCGACGCCGGCGTCCGGCACTTCATGGTGGACGGGCCGGCGCTGCGCGGCGACACCTCGCTGGGCCGGCCGGTCCGCGACTCGGACGTCGTCGCGTTCGGCCGGGACCTGCAGGTCAGCTACCGGGTGTGGTCGCCGAAGTCCGGCTATCCCGGGCACGGCGCCTACCGCGACTTCCACACCTACGACCACGACACCGGGCTCAAGCCGTCCCGCGTCACCGGGCGGACCGTCGACTCCAAGGACAAGGCCCCGTACGACCCGGAGCTCGCGGCCGCCGCGATCGACCAGCACGTCGAGGACTTCGTCGCCACCGTCAAGGCCCGGATCCGCGAGGAGAACGACCGCACCGGGCGACCGTCCCTGGTGGTGGCCGCCTTCGACACCGAACTGTTCGGGCACTGGTGGTTCGAGGGTCCGCAGTGGCTGGAGAAGGTGTTGCGCGCCCTGCCGGAGGCCGGCGTCGACGTCGGCACCCTGCGTCAGGCGCGCGAGAAGGGGTACGTCGGGGAGCCGGTCGACCTGGCCGACTCCTCCTGGGGCAGCGGCAAGGACTGGCGGGTGTGGGCCGGCGACCAGGTCCAGGACCTGGTGCGGCTCAACGACGAGGTGGTCCAGACCGCCCTCGACACCGTGGACAAGGCCAGGGCCGGCGAGCGCGCCCCGGGACGTCCCGAACTGCGCGACCGCGTCAACGACCAGATCCTGCGCGAGGCGATCATGACCGTGCAGAGCGACTGGGCGTTCATGGTGAGCAAGGACTCCGCGGCCGGCTACGCACGCGAGCGCGCCCACAAGCACGCGCACGCCACCCGCGAGATCGCCGAGGCGGTCGCGTCGGGGCACCGGGAGCGGGCGCAGCGACTGGCCGACGGCTGGAACGGCGCCGACGGGTTGTTCCCCGGGCTCGATGCACGGCGGCTGCCCGACGAATGGACCGGAGGCCAGGCATGAAGGTTCTGATGGTGTCGTGGGAGTACCCACCGGTGGTGGTCGGCGGTCTCGGCCGGCACGTGCACCACCTGGCCACCGAGATGGTCCAGGCGGGCCACGAGGTGGTGGTGCTCTCGCGCCGGCCCACCGGGACGGACGCCGCCACCCACCCGACCATCACGCACATCTCCGAGGGCGTGCTGGTGGTCGCGGTGGCCGAGGACCCGCCGCACTTCGTGTTCGGCGAGGACATGCTGGCCTGGACCCTGGCGATGGGGCACGCGATGGTGCGGGCCGGCGTCGGGCTGGCCAAGCCGGGACTCGGCGAGGGCTGGTACCCCGACGTCGTGCACGCGCACGACTGGCTGGTCGCGCACCCGGCCATCGCGCTGGCCGAGTTCTTCGACGTGCCCCTCGTCTCGACGCTGCACGCCACCGAGGCCGGCCGGCACAGCGGCTGGATCTCCGGCACCATCAACCGGCAGGTGCACTCCGTCGAGTGGTGGCTGGCCAACGAGTCCGACGCGATCATCACCTGCTCGGCGTCGATGGAGGACGAGGTCACCGAGCTCTACGGCCCGCAGCTGGCGCCGATCACGGTGATCCGCAACGGAATCGACGTGACCACCTGGAACTACCGTGACCGCGCGCCGCGTTCGGGCCCGCCGCGGCTGCTCTACGTCGGCCGGCTCGAGTACGAGAAGGGCGTGCAGGACATCATCGCCGCGCTCCCCCGGATCCGGCGCAGCCATCCCGGCACCACGCTGGCCATCGCCGGCGAGGGCACCCAGTACGGATGGCTGCAGGACCTGGCCCGCCAGCACCGGGTGGTCCGGTCGGTCACCTTCCTCGGCAGCCTCGACCACACCGAACTGCTCGGCTGGCTGCACGGCACCGACGCGATCGTGCTGCCGAGCCGCTACGAGCCGTTCGGCATCATCGCGCTCGAGGCGGCCGCGGCCGGCGCCCCACTGGTGGCCTCGCGGGCCGGCGGTCTGGGCGAGGCCGTGGTGGACGGCGTCACCGGGATGTCGTTCCAGCCCGCCGACGTGGAGGGCCTGACGTCCGCGGTCCGGGAGGTGCTCGACGACCCGGCGGCGGCGCAGACCCGCGCCAAGGCGGCCCGGGACCGGCTCACCTCCGACTTCGACTGGCAGCAGGTGGCTCAGGACACCGCACAGGTGTACCTCAGCGCCAAACGCCGGGTGCGGTACCCGCTCGCCCGCCCCGACATTCCACAGCGCCCGCTGCCGGATCGGTAGCGGGCGCCGGGGGTGTCCTGGTGCGGTTCGGTCGGGTGCGCGGTACCTACGCCCCGGCCGAACCGTCGGCCGGTGCGCCGGCGGCGTCGAGCTCGGCCGCGCGGGTCTCGGCGGCCGCCTTCTTGCGGGCGATGTCCTCGAGGGCCGCGACGTACTTCGCACGGTCGGCGGCGCCGGCCTCCCACGCCTCCTTGCGGTTCTTCACGACCTTGGACGGGGCGCCGACGGCGATGCTGTAGTCCGGCACCTCGCCCTTGACGACCGCGTGGGCGCCGAGCACGCAGCCCCGGCCGATCGCGGTGTTGCGCAGCACGGTGACCTTGGCGGCGACCCAGGTGTCGGGGCCGATCCGGACCGGACCCTTGACGATGCCCTGGTCCTTGATCGGCACGTTGACGTCGTCCATCCGGTGGTCGAAGTCGCAGATGTAGCACCAGTCGGCGACCAGGGTGGAGGCCCCGATCTCGATGTCGAGGTAGGTGTTGACCACGTTGTCCTTGCCGAAGACGACCTTGTCGCCGATCCGCAGCGAACCCTCGTGGCACCGGATCGCGTTGCCGTCGCCGATGTGCACCCACTTGCCGATCTCGAGGCGGGAGAGCCCGGGCGTCGAGTGGATCTCCACGTTCTTGCCGAGGAACACCATGCCCCGCAGCACCACGTGCGGATTGGCCAGCTTGAACTTGGCCAGGCGGTAGTAACGAACCAGGTACCAGGGTGTGTATGCCTTGTTCGCGAGCACCCAGCGCAGCGAGTCACGGGTCAGGAACTGTGCCTGGTCGCTGTCGGTCCGCCTGGATCCTCGCCACCTCGTGCGCAACGGTGCGCCCCACATGCTGGTCATGGATCGACAGCCTACGGCTAGCCGTGGTGAGCTCCGCCACTACCCGGGTCACCCCACCGGGTTCACCTACCCGGCGTCACCGGATCTCGCCGTCACCGAAGCGACAGGCCCGGCACAGCACCACCGAGGCGCCGGCGCCGGCGAGCCCGACGAGGATTCCGGCCCCGAGCGACGCCGTCATCGCGCCGACGAGCAGGGCCACCCCGAAGATGAGGGCGATGACGACGACAACGCCCGCACCACGACAGCCGAGCAGGTGGTCGACGTCGGTCTCGACAGCAGGCAGCGATTGCATTGGTCTGTCCGCGATGCTCATCCGACCCCGTCCCATTCAGCCATTGAACACAAATTCGATCGGAATCGAAAGTTTGACTGGCTAACTACGAACACGAACCAGGAACTCGAAGCTCACAGTAATTCAATCACGAATCAATTACAGGGTCGAGAGAAATCTTCGTGCCGGGTCAATTCGAAATTCCGGGGTTCCGAATTGCTTGAAATGTCCACGAATTCGGGGGGCGGGTGTCTCCTCCGCAGCGGCGGGACCGATAGTCTGCAACGAGCGAAATCCACACGAGGAGTGAAGAATGCGGCGTGTCCTACGTTCGACGACGGTCTCCCTGACGGCGGTCGCGGCGCTGACCCTCGCCGCGTGCGGAGGCGAGCCACAGGTCCAGGACATCTTCGCCGCCGGCGGTTGGCCCGGCGCGCACGCCGACGCCCGCAACAGCAACACCTCAACGGTGACCGGCCCCCAGTCCCCCTCGTTCACCTGGTCGCGGCCGCTCCTCTCGCCGACCACCAGCGGCCCCACCGTCGCCGCGAGCGGGCAGATCTTCGTCACCACCCACGCCGAGAACGGGTGCAACCTCTACTCGTTCGAGATGGACAGCGGCCGCAAGCGCTGGTGCAACCGACTCGCGCCCGCCGTCGCCGCGTCCACCCCGGTCGTCGACGCCGCCACCAACGTGTACGTCGGCGAGGACGGCGCGATGAACTCGTTCACCGAGAACGGCCAGCTGCGCTGGCGCACGATCGTCAGCGGGACCCCGCTGTCGGCTCAGTTCACCGGCGACGGCAACCTCCTGTTCGTCACCCAGTTCGGCGTGGTGACCGTGCTGAACCCGCAGAACGGCCGCGAGGTCGTCCCCTCGCACCAGCTGATCCCGGCACCGACCGCGGCCGAGGGGCAGAACCTGTTGCTGCCGCCGGCCGACCTCGGCCTGGACCAGTGCGCCTTCGGCGCCCCCGAGTGCCCGGTGCCGGCCGGTCCCGCGATCGACCTCGCCAGCGGCAACTTCTACCTCACGCTGCGCCTGCCCGACCACGACCGGGCCTCCGTGGTCGCGATGCGGTACGCCGACGGCGCCCTCACCGGACTGTGGTCCGCGGACGTCCTCGACGGCGGCACCTCGTCGAGCCCCAGCCTCTCCGCCGACGGCACGACGGTCTACGCCGGGGACAACCAGGGCACGCTCTGGGCGCTCGACGCCGCCACCGGGCAGGTCCGCTGGAACCAGTCGCTCGGCTACCCCGCCGCGGGCACCCCGTCGGTGTCGGCGGACGGGCTGATCATCCCGGCTCCCGGCGAGGGCGGGCACCTGTTGGCGCTGCGGGACGAGGGCGACCACGCGGAGGTGGCGTGGGAACGTGGGGACGTCGCCCCGGTCGGCGCGTCCGCGCAGGCCGGCGGCGCCGTCGGCTACACCGAGGTGCGGGAGGGTCCCGACGCGTCGGCCCCCACGGCGCTGCTGACCTTCGACACCGGGACCGGCGAGACGCTCGACCAGGACACCCTGCCCGGCGGCAGCGGTCCCACCACGGGCACCGCGATCGGGCCCGACGGCGAGGTGCTCACCACCACCGTGATCGGCGAGCTGTTCGTCCTGCGCTGACGCCCCGCCGGGCGTGCACCTGCCGACGGGCGCTCTCGGGCGACGCACCGGCAGGTGCACACTCGGCGCGGGAACGGGCGGCGCTCAGGCGCGGGCGCCCGCCGCACAGACGAAGCCGACCGGCGTGCGGCCGATCCGGGTCAGCACCACCGACAGCGACGCGGATCCACGCAGCTTGAGCCGGGGCCGCAACACCGCCGGGTCCACGTCGACACCGCGCACCAGGATCTCCACCACGCCGCAGTCGAGCCGGGCCAGCTCCTGACGCAGCGCCTTCTCCGTGTACTTGAGCTGTTCGATGATCCGGAAGCCGCGCATGCCGGCGGGCACCGCGTCCCCGGTCAGGTAGGCGATCCGCGGGTCGAGCTGCCACAGCCCGTGCCGGGCACCGTAGTGCCGCACCAGGCCGGCCCGCACCACCGCGCCGTCCGGGTCCACGATCCACTCCCCGGGCTCGCGCTCCGGAATGTCGTCCGGTTCGGCGTCGGTGATCTCCCAGCCCGTGCCGTCGGCCGCCAGCACGGTGGCCCGGCGTCGCACCCCCGGTTCCGCCAGGCCCGGCGACCACAGGCAGGCCTCGCGCACCCCGCCGGCGAGCGAGACGACCTCCACCTCGCCGTCCCAGTCCAGGGCGTCGTAGTCGAGGCCGGGCGCGCACTTGACCGACAGGTCGCGACCGCGGTACGCCTCGAGCAGGTCCGGCAGCGGCGGTTGCAGCGCGGACGGGTCGTGCCGCCGCTTGCCGCCCGCCCGCCGCGCCGGGTCCGCCAGCACGACGGTGTCACGGCTGACCGGGACCAGGGCGTCGGCCCGCAGCACGGTCGCGGCGGGCACGTTGCGCGCGGCCATCGCCAGGCGCACCGGGTCGAGGTCGCTGCCGAGGACGTCGCTCGCGACACCGACCAGCGCCGACAACTCGGCGCCGACCGAACAGGTCACGTCGTGCACGGCCCGGCCCGCGACGCGGCGGGCCCGACGGCGGGCGACCACCGTCGGGGTGGCCTGCTGCAGGGCGTCGTCGGTCAGCAACCAGTGCGCGGGCTCGTCGAGCTTGCCCACCGCCCGGCGGCGCAACAGCACGGTCTCCACGAGCGCACCGGAGCGGTCACCGAAACGCGTACGCACCCGACCGATGTCGGCCAGGTGCGTGCGCGTGGACAGTTCGAGCCGATCGACCTCCGCGAGGGCGGCGGCACCGTCGGATGACCTCAGGTACCGGACGTCCTCCGTGGTGAAGTCATAGCCCACAGAGAATCTTCGCTCCTACTTCTTCGCTTCCGGCTTCACACCGGTGATCATCACGTTGTAGAAGAAGTTGCGCGGGACGATGTGCTTGAGCACCTTCTCGTCGACCCAGCTCAGCGTCTTGAACCCGCCGAACGCGAACTTGGCCCAGCCCCAGCCGAGCTTCTCCGGCGGAACCGCCGCCTCGAAGGTCCGGACCGGCCAGCCGAGCAGCGCGGCGGCGAACTCCTCGGTGATGGCCCGCACCTCGGTGCCGCCGGCCGACTTCGCCATGTTCTCGAGGTCGGTGGGGTCGAAGGTGTGGATGTCGACGACGGCCTCGAGCGCCGCGGCGCGGGAGGACTCGTCGAGCTCCTCCTGCGGACGACGCCAGTCGGCCAGGAACGGCAGCTTGGTGACCGTGGTGGTGGCCTCCCAGGTGGCGCGGCCGAGCCAGCGGGCGTAGAAGTTGCCGACCGTGGAGGGCTCGCCGGCGAAGACGAAACGGCCGCCCGGCTTGAGCACCCGCAGCACCTCGCGCAGCGACTGCTCGACGTCCGGGATGTGGTGCAGCACTGCGTGCCCGACGACGAGGTCGAAGGTGTTGTCGTCGTACGGGATCCGCTCGGCGTCGGCGACGCGACCGTCGACCTCCAGGCCGAGGTGCTCGGCGTTGCGCAGCGCGACCTTGACCATGCCGGGCGAGAGGTCGGTGACGGAGCCGGTCTTGGCGACCCCGCCCTGCATCAGGTTGAGCAGGAAGAAGCCTGTGCCGCAGCCCAGTTCGAGCGCCCGCTCGTACGGCAGCGGCAGGTCCCCGGCGACGGCGTCGAACCGGCCCTTGGCGTAGTCGATGCAGCGCTCGTCGTACGAGATCGACCACTTGTCGTCGTAGGTCTCCGCTTCCCAGTCGTGGTACAGCACCTGGGCGAGCTTCGTGTCCTTACGAGCCGCCTCGACCTCTTCGGCGGTGGCGTGCGGACGCGGCGCGGGGTCCACCACATCTCCGGGGGCGGTCGCGGCGACGGATGTGTCGTCAGTGGGGCTTGCAGTCATGGGGCGATCCTACTCGCTGGTAAGAGATGAACAAGTTCTAGTTTTTCGCGCCGGAATGCGCTACTACTCCCCCGTGAACTGCGCCTTGCCCGGGCCGTTCTCCACAAAGGAAGCCATGCCGATGGTCCGGTCCTGGGTGGCGAAAAGGGCTGCGAACTGCTGCGCCTCGATCTTCAGACCCGTGTTCAGGTCCGTGTCCAGACCCTGGTCGATGGACGCCTTCGCGGCGGCCAGTGCACGGCTGGCACCGCCGACGAACTTCGACGCCCAGGCGCGGGCCGCGTTGTACACCTCGTCGGGGGCGACCATCTCGTCGATCAGGCCGATCGCGAGGGCCTCCTCGGCACCGACGAAGCGGCCCGTGAACACCATGTCCTTGGCCTTGCTCGGGCCGATCAGGCGCGCCAGGCGTTGCGTGCCACCGCCGCCGGGGATCACCCCGAGCAGCACCTCCGGAACGCCGAGCTTCGCGTTGTCGCCGGCGATACGACGGTCCGCGCCGAGGACGATCTCGAGTCCGCCACCGAGCGCGTAGCCGGTGATCGCCGCGACTGTGGGCTTGGGGATCTCCGCGATCGAGCCGAGCGCCGACTGCAGTTCGCCTGCGATCGGCGCCATCTCGGCGAAGGACATCTCCGCCATCTCCTTGATGTCGGCACCCGCCGCGAAGACCTTCTCGCCGCCGTAGACGATGACGGCCTTGACCTCCGAGTTGACGGTGGCCTCGCGGGCCGCGGCCCGGAGCTCCTCCTGCAACTGACGGTTCAACGCGTTCATCGGTGGACGGGCCAGCCGGATGGTGCCGATGCCGTCAGAAACCTCGAGAGTCACAAACTCAGCCATGCCGCGAAGGCTACCGTTTGCCCCATGGGTGCGCCCCGGCGGCGTAGTAGGGCTCCTGGTTGGGGAAACGAACCCGCAGTTCACCGTCCTCTTCGTACAGCTTGGGCAGGATCACCGGGATCTCGGGCTCGGCGGCCAGTACCCCGGCCACGGTGTCGAACTCGGCGATCGAGCAGAGCTGCGACCAGGTCGGGGGCAGCAGCATGGTGTGGCCCTCCGACCATTCCGCGATGGCCTCGGCCGGCGTCTGCCACGACACCGCCTCGGCCTCGGAGGTCTCGCCGTCCGCGACCTGCCCGGCGGGCGCCGCGGCCACGAAGAAGCGGGTGTCGTAACGGCGGGTCTCCCCCACCGGGGTGATCCAATTCGACCAGGGCCGAAGCAGATCCGCGCGCAGCACCAGGTTCTCGCGGGCCAGGAACTCGCTGAAGGAGAGCTCACGCGCCTCCAACTGCCTGCGGGCGTCCGCGTAGCCCGAGGTGTCCGCGACGACGGTGTCCGCGGTCGGACCGGCGAGCAGCACACCGCACTCCTCGAAGGTCTCCCGGACCGCGGCACAGACCAGGGCCTTCGCCCGGCCCTCGTCCACGCCGAACCGCTCCGCCCACCAGGACACCGGCGGCCCGCTCCAAGCGACGTCCGCGTCGGCGTCCTGCGGGTCCACACCGCCGCCCGGGAACACGGTCATGCCGCCGGCGAAGGCCATGCCGATCACACGGCGCAGGAGGAACACCTCCGGCCCGGATGCGGAGTCCCGCACCAGGATCACGGTGGAGGCGTCCTTCGTCGGGACTTCGGGCAGATCGTCGATTGCAGCCATTCCCGGAACCTACGCTCCGCGGTCAGCGACGGTGCTGACCGGGCACCCTGCTGCGCCGCGCGAAGAAGCGGCCGTCGACCTTCTCCAGGACGATCGACTGGCTGAACGCGCTGGTCAGGTTCTCCGCGGTGATCACGTCGTCGATCAGCCCCTGCGCGACGACCTGCCCCTCGTTGAGCAGCAGCGCGTGCGTGAATCCGGGCGGGATCTCCTCGACGTGGTGGGTGATCAGCACGGTGGCGGGGGCGTCCGGGTCGGCGGCGAGCACGGACAGCCTGGCCACGAGTTCCTCTCGGCCACCGAGGTCCAGGCCCGCGGCCGGCTCGTCGAGCAGCAGCAGTTCCGGGTCGGTCATCAGGGCGCGCGCGATCAGCACCCGCTTGCGTTCGCCCTCGGAGAGGGTGCCGTAGGTGCGCTCGGCGAGGTGCTCGGCGCCGAGGCTCTCGAGCATCTCCACCGCGCGGGTGGTGTCCATCTCCTCGTACTGCTCACGCCAGCGGCCGAGCACCGCATACCCCGCGGAGACCACCAGGTCGAGCACCGTCTCGTCGGCGGGCACCCGGTGCGCCAGCGCGGACGAGGACAGCCCGATCCGCGGGCGCAACTCGCTCACGTCCACCTTGCCGAGCACCTCCCCGAGCAGGTGGGCGCGACCGGCGGTGGGATGCACCTCCGCGGCCGCGATCCGCAGCAGGGAAGTCTTGCCGGCGCCGTTGGGGCCGAGGACGACCCAGCGCTCGTCCAGCTCCACCTGCCAGCTGACGGGCCCCACCAGGGTGACGCCGCCGCGACGGATGAGAACGTCTTCGAAGTCGATCAGCAGATCGGGATCAGGTTCGGACACGACGCCCATCCTCTCGCACATGCTCGGCGCGGTTGCAGCAGGACCGGTACGCGTGTCGCCGCACCGGTCTTCGCTCAGACCAGTGCGTCCCAGAACTGCACCTCGAAGGCGGCGACGCGGCCGAACGCGACGCGCTGCGCCTCGGTCGGGTGGTCGCCGCCAAGCAGCGCGCCGAGGTCGGCGACGTACGCGGCGAACGGTTCCGCGGCCCAGTTGTCGATGAACTCGCGATACCGCGAGCCCGCCGCCGCGGCCCGCTCGCGCACCGTGGTCCACGCGTCGAGGTACGCCTTCTCCACCCCGTACAGCACCGCCGAGGCCACCTCGTAGCCGTCGTGCAGGCTCGCCAGCATGAACCCGGTGTACGACGCGCACCCCAGGCTCGGGGTGTGCGCGGCCGGATCCAGGCCGCGCCGGGCCAGTTCCTCCCGGAACAGCGTCAGCTCGGGGGTCAGCGCGGCGATGCCGCCGGCCAGCACGTCGCGGGAGGCCTCGTCCGGCGCGAGGGTGAGCACACCGGCCAGGAATCGGCGGAACTCCACGACGAAGGCGTGGTCCTCGAGCAGCCACCGGTCGAAGGCGGCCTCCGGCAGCGTGCCGTCGGCGGTGGCCAGCACGAACGGGTGCTCGGCCAGCGCCGGCCACACCGCGGCCTGCTCGGCGAGAAGTGCCTCGGCTCGGGTCACCGGGCGTCCCAGAAGTCCAGCTCGTGCCGCATCGCCGTCATGAAGGCCTCCTCGGCGACGGCCTCGTCCGGGGCCGCCTCGTCGAGCATCGCGGCGCACCGGTCGGCCAGCGCCGCGAAGCCGGGGTCGGCGTAGGTGTCCACCCAGCGCCGGTACCGCGGGTCGGCGGGCGGGTCGGCCGCGAGGGCCTTGCCGAGCTGGGAGTAGCCCCACGTGCACGGCAGCAGCGCGGCCAGGCCCCGGCCGTAGTCGGCCGCCGCGTCGAGCAGGAAGCCGGTGTACGCCTCGCACTGCGGGCTCTTGACGGCCGAGTCGAACTGCGCGCCAAAGGGTTCGGACAGGCTGCGGTGCAGGTCGAGTTCCTCGCGGTAGGTGGCGTGGGCCAGATCCACCAGGTCGCCGAGATGCCCGTCCGGGGCCTGCCAGGCCAGCCGCGCGAACACCCGGGTGTAGTCCAGCAGGTACAGGTAGTCCTGTTCGAGCCAGCCACGGAAGACCGCCGGATCGAGGTCTCCCGCACCGATGCCGGCCACCGTCGGGTGCTCGAGCTGCGCGGCCAGCAGCGGCCGGCCCTTTTCTTGCAAACGTGCCGAGAGGCTCACGCCGGCACCACCTTTCGTCGACGGATGAGCCCGATCAGGGCGGTGCCCACCGCCGCGACGACCAACGAGATCAGCGAGGCGGACCAGCCGGTGGCCGGGATCCCCAGTGCGGACTGCAGGTCCGTCCACCACTGGGTCCACCCGGCACCGAAACCGGTGAAGTAGGTGGGCGTCACGAGCTGGTACACCACGAACCCGACCGCCCACGGCAGCAACATCTCCCAGCGCGCGGGCGAGGACGCCGAGACGTCCCAGCTGCCACGGCGCAGCAGGTAGAAGGCCACCAGGAAGGTGCCGGTCAGCGGGACGAACACCGCGCCGATCAGGAACAGGAACGGCTCGTAGCTGTAGGCGTCGACGGTCAGCGCCAGCAGCGTCGCGACCGTGCCGACGCCGACCACCAGGTAGCGCCGGTCCAGGCTGGGCCGCAGGTTCTGCGCGCTCATCGCCGTCGAGTAGATGTTCGCGAAGGCCTCGTCCACCTCGTCGATCAGCAGGATCAGCAGCGCCACCCCGGCCAGGGGGAGCACCAGCAGGCTGCCGATGATGTCGAAGCCGGGCTCGAGCCCGAACGCGACGAACGCCAGCACACCGAGGCTGAAGAAGGCGACGGTCGCGCCGCCGTAGCCGACGGTCGCGCCGAGGAACGCCGCCCGCGGGGACTTGGAGTGCCGCGCGTAGTCGGCGGCCAACGGCACCCAGGAGATCGGCATCGCGATCACCAGGTCCACGCTGGTCCAGAACCCGGCGAAACTCCCGTCGGTGAGCGAGGGCAGATCCTTCATCAGCACGTTCACCAGCAGGTACACCGTCGACGCCAGCGCCGCCCACACCGCGTACCGGGCGAGGATGCCGACCACCTTCAGCGGTCGCAGCGCCATCACGGTGGCCAGGGCGCCGCCGAGCAGGACGAACGGCCAACGCTGCCAGCCGGTGAGGCGGGCGGCGGCCTCGGCGATGACGAACACCTCGAAGGTGGCCCAGCCGACGCACTGCACCAGGTTGAACACCGTCGGCAGCGCGGACAGCCGGTTGCCGAGCAGGCCCCGCATCATCACCATCGCGGGCGAGCCGACGGTCGCACCGGCCGCCGCGCACAGCCCGAGCAGGGTCGAGCCGATCACCGCGCCGAGCAGCACCGCGAGCAGGGTGGCGAGCAACGACTGTCCCTGCAGCACGGCGAAGGTCGCGGCCACCGGGAGGAGTAGCGAGATCCCGAGGTTGCCCCACAGCCCGATCTGCGCGGCGAGGCCGAGGGTCCGCGCGGGCGCCTCGTCGAGGGTGAAGGACGGCTCGACGCCGGCCGGGGACGAAGTGGGGCCGGACGGCTGTGCGGCCGCCTCGTCAGGACGTGGATGTACCGTGGACATCGCGCTGCTCCCTACGCCGGAATGACCCGGATCAGGTGTGACGGTCGGAGCAGCCGTGCTCCCTCTCAGCCCATCGATGCCTGGGCTCCCGTGCTTGGACGGGCCAACCTTAGGCCGAACCGGCCCGGCAGTCCAAGCCGCTCATCGCGAGTCCGCCATCAGGGGTGCGCGATCACCGTCATCGAACCTGGCGCCACCTCGGTGAACCCGGCGTCGCGGACGGCGATCGCCTGCCCCGCGGCCACCCGGGCGGTCAGCGCGGCCCAGCGGTCCGGGTCGGCGTCGCGCACCGAGCACCGGAACCCGCTTCCTGCCCACTGCGCCGCCTGCGCGAGGGTCATCGCACCGGCCAGCAGCATCGCCGCGTGCCCCACCTGCGCGGCGGTCTTGCCGACCGTCATGTCGAGGGAACGGTTGAGCCACAGCACCGGCAGGTCGGGCTCCGGATCCCCCGGCGCGTCGTGCTCGAGGTCGGTCCCGCCGATCTGCAGCTTCCGGATCCGCGGGTCGAGTTCACCCACGGGACCCGGCACGAAGGCCCGGGCCTGGGCGCCGTCGAGCTCGACGGTGACGCCGTCGACGTCCTGGGCGGCCAGCCACTGGGCGCCCCGGGCCCGCCGGGCCACCTTGCGGATCCGGGCGCCGGTCCAGGCCAGGTAGTCCCGCTGCCACGGCCCCGGTTCGCCGTCCTCGCCGGTGCCGACCCGCGGGTCCAGGCACAGCGCGGCGGTCGCCGCGGCGGCCGCCGCGAGCACCGCGCTACGCGGCGGCGGGTCCGTCTTCGGAAGGTGCAGCACCAGCGGCATCGCCAGCACCAGGGCCGGGTCCGCCGGGTCCGGCCGATGCCCGTACCCGGCTGCCAGCACCGCGTGCCGGGCCGCAAAACCCTCGTCGAGCACCCCGAGAGGCCCCGGCTGCGTCACAGCGGAACCCGGCGCACCAGACCGTCCACGGCGTCGGCCGCCTCGACCTCGTCACGGGTGACGCCGAGGATGAACAGCACCGCGTCCAGGAAGGGATGCGAGAGCGCGGTGTCCGCGACCTCGCGCAGGGCCGGCTTCGCGTTGAAGGCGACGCCCAGCCCGGCCGCGTTGAGCATGTCGATGTCGTTGGCGCCGTCGCCCACCGCGACGGTCTGCTCCATCGGGACCCCGGCCTGCGCCGCGAAATTGCGCAGTGCCACGGCCTTGGCCGCGCGGTCCACGACCGCGCCGATGACGCGGCCGGTGAGCTTGCCGTCGACGACCTCGAGGGTGTTGGCCTCGACGAAGTCCAGCTCCAGGTCGTGCGCGAGACCCTCGATGACCTGGCGGAAGCCGCCGGAGACGACGCCGCAGTGGAACCCGAGGCGGCGCAGGGTGCGGATGGTGGTGCGCGCGCCCGGCGTCAGCTCGAGCGCCTGCCCGACCTCCTCGATCACGGACTCGTCCAGGCCGGCGAGCACCGCGACCCGCTGGTGCAGCGACTCCGAGAAGTCGATCTCGCCGCGCATGGCGGCCTCGGTGACGGCCCGGACCTCGTCCTCCTTGCCGGCGCGGGCGGCCAGCATCTCGATGACCTCGCCCTGCACCAGCGTCGAGTCCACGTCGAAGACGATGAGCCGCTTGGCGCGACGGGCCAGTCCGGCCCGCTCGACCGCGATGTCCACGGTCTGCGAGGCGGCGATCTCCGCCAGCCCGGTGCGCAGGGCGGCGTCCGTCTCGGCGGCGGCGTCGGCCGCGCTGACCATCAGTTCCAGTCCGGTGACCGGGTAGTCCGCGATGCCGCGGATCGAGTCGATGTTCGCGCCCTGGCGGGCCAGTTCCCGGGCCAGCACGCTGAAGGCACGCGCGGTGACGGGGCTGCCGAGGACGACCACGGCATGGGTGGACGGCGCGGGCCGGGCCACCGGGTCGGCGCCGATCTCGACGTCCGCGTGCATGCCGACGGTCGACATCGAGTCCTCGACCGCCTCCTGCAGCGCCTCGGGGTCGTTGGGGCAGGACACGAGCACCCCGAGGGTCAGCCTCCCCCTGATGACCACCTGTTCGACGTCGAGCAGGCTCACGTCGTGGCGCGAGAGCGCCGCGAGCAGAACCGAGGTGACGCCCGGGCGGTCGGGTCCCGTCACCGTGACCAGGACCGTGGTGTCTGAAGCCACCGAGAACTCCCTCCATCCCGCAGCCGCGGGGTCTTCAAGCCATTGTGCCAACCGGCGTGTTTCCCAAACACAAGGCCCCGCCCGAAGCTCGGGCGGGGCCTTGTGTTGGTTCGTCGTGACTTAGTGCGCGTCCTCGAGCACCGCGGTGGCCTGCTTGCCACCGTGGCCGACGCCGACGTGCGCTTCCGCGCGCATCCGCTCGACCATGTGCGGGTAGTGCAGCTCGAAGGCCGGGCGCTCGCTGCGGATCCGGGGCAGCTCGGTGAAGTTGTGCCGCGGCGGCGGGCAGCTGGTGGCCCACTCGAGCGAGTTGCCGTAGCCCCACGGGTCGTCGACCGTGACGACCTCGCCGTACCG
>NZ_JBFUHZ010000059.1:0-18120 GCF_056402135.1 Rhodococcus sp. P4_C10
GCGAACAAACTCGCGGTAGCTCTGGGGGTACCCGCCGCCGTCCGGGAAACGGAACGAATCGAGTGCCTCGAAGTCGACATGCTCGAACGAGGGGGATTCAGGCGCGGGGACACTCATGACTCGATTATGGTCGGGTTGCTGGAGCCACGCCCCTGGAGCCAGATGGAGTGACGGCGGCGACCGTCAGTCCACACCAGGAACACGACGCGTTCGTGTCCGGACACTGCAGGGATCCGGCAGTACTCCTCGCCCGACATCGGACGCCAGTTGACCGTAGACATCGCAGGTAGAGCCCAGGATCGCGTCGAGCCGCGCTAGTTGAACCAGCGTCGCGTTTCGCTAATCTTCGCTGCAAGTCGACAAGCGTGGTGGTTGCCGCCCGCGTCGAAAGATGAGACAACGACCATGGGATACGCGGCGGTTGAGACGGTATCGATATCCCACGTTGAGACACGATGCGTAAGGTAAGGCTCAGTTACCTTCTTTGATGAACTGGTGTAGACATCCTGCGAACTTCTCGGCGCACACGGAGTACTGGCCACCAGGGGATGTGGTCTGTGACGAGTGCACATGGAGCGTCGGCGGAATCGGCGGGGATTCGGGGCTGTGTCGCTGGCGAGCGCACTGTGACGCAGGACTCCGTCGGCCGGATGCACACGATCCGCTGGGCACAGATGCGTGCTTGTGCGGAGGGCATCGTTGGCGATGATGAAAGCCCGCCCTTCGAGCTTTCGTAGGCGCGGATGCGGTTCGTCACGACATGAGACGTGGCCGGACCGCCCCGCATCAAACCCGTGCGAGACCGCTGCCGGCATAGTCATGCACCGACGCGGCTCATCTGAGCGCATAGACCTGTCAGTTCGGCGTGACCGGAACGGGCTGAGCGACTTAGCTATTGGCCTGTTCGTTGGTGATGGCGATGTCGAGTAGTTGGCGGGCGGGCGCGCTGAAACGGTGACGTCGTCGCCAGCAGGCATACAGCTTGCGTTCCAGGGTGAGGCTGGGTTGCGTTTGGACTCGTCGCCGGCGGATTCTTCGCGGTGTACACGGGCCGAACACCACGCCGTCGGGGAGTACGCCGCAGCCCGCGCAGACGTAGTGCTCGTCAAGGCCTCCCGCGGGGCCCGCCTTGACGAGGTCGCCGCCGCGCTCACAACTCGTGAGCGTAACTCGTGAGCGCGAGCTTCTTCAGGCTACGGCGCCAGCGCGGACATCTTGCCGCTGTTTCGTTCCGCGCATGCCGCTTCCGAACGCAACCCCACGGGCGGCATATCGTCCGCATATCGAAAATTGCATACGCGCTGGCAACACCGCGTTGTCTTGACTTTCGGCATGTCCTACAGCGACCTGGGTTTGATCGACAGCGAAGTGATCGCGGAGCGGCGCGTCCGAGCGCTCGACGATTCGTCACCCTCGGCCGTCCCGACCACTGGGGTCAGAGTTTTCGGATGCGGTCACGACGAAGCCGTTTTGTTCCGCGAGATGGGAACCCGTCTCGGGCTAACGCCAAGCATCACCGAGGAAGCGGTCAGTGAAACCAACGCTGAACTGGCGCGTGGCAACCGATGCATCAGCGTGAGCCACAAGACGCAGATCGACAATTCCACGCTGCTGGCGCTGAGCCGAGTAGGAGTGGAGTACATCTCCACCAGAAGCGTCGGGTACAACCACATCGACGTGGAATTCGCGGCGAGCATCGGCATCTCGGTCGGCAACGTCGACTACTCGCCCGACAGCGTGGGCGACTACACACTGATGTTGATGCTGATGACCGTACGCCACGCGAAATCAATTGTCCGCCGCACCGATACGCATGATTACCGGCTGAATGACACGCGTGGCAGGGAGCTGCGCGACTTGACCGTCGGGGTGATCGGAACAGGGCGCATCGGCACAGCAGTCATCGACCGGCTGCAGGGATTTGGCTGCCAAGTGCTGGCACATGACAGCAGGCCTCACGCCTCCGCCGACTACGTTCCGCTCGATGAACTGCTGCGGCAGAGCGACATTGTCACGCTCCACACTCCACTCACCGCGGACACACACCATCTCCTCGATCGCCGACGCATCGACCAGATGAAGCACGGCGCGTACATCGTCAACACGGGTCGCGGACCGCTGCTCGACACCGAGGCCCTCCTCTCCGCATTGGAGAGCGGCCGGTTGGGCGGCGCGGCGCTCGATGTCGTCGAAGGAGAGGAAGGGATCTTCTACGCCGACTGCAGAAGAAAGCTCATCGAGAACAAGGCCCTGGTGCGGCTACAGCGCCTGCCGAATGTGCTGATCAGTCCGCACTCCGCCTACTACACAGACCACGCCCTGAACGACACCGTCGAAAACAGCCTCGTCAACTGCCTCAACTTTGAAAGTGGGAGAACAGCATGAGCAGATTGAAGGTCGGGGTCATCTTCGGAGGGGCTTCCGAAGAACATCCCGTCTCCATCAAGTCGGCGCGAGAGGTGGCAAGAAATCTCGACACGGAGAAGTACGAACCGTTCTGGATCGGCATCACGACCGGCGGCGAGTGGAAGCTCTGTGACGGCCCCGACGCGGATTGGGAGAATCGCCGCGCCCGTCCCGCCGTGCTGTCACCCGATCGAAGTGTGCACGGCCTGCTGGTCATGGAGCAGGGGGGCTACGAAACCGTGCGCCTCGACCTCGTCTTCCCCGTACTTCACGGCAAGCTCGGCGAAGACGGCGCGATCCAAGGTCTGCTGGAGCTCGCCGGCATCCCCTACGTCGGCTGCGACATCCAGGGCTCGGCTGTGTGCATGGACAAGGCCCTGGCCTACACCGTGGCCAAGAGCGCGGGAATCGCCACGCCGAGCTTTTGGGTTGTCGCGGAGAACGAGAAGGTCGACGCCGATCATCTTCGCTATCCGGTCTTCGTGAAGCCGGCCCGTTCGGGTTCATCTTTCGGCGTCAGCAAGGTCACCCGTGAAGACGAGCTGCCGAACGCGCTGAGCGCGGCGCGACAGTACGACTCGAAGGTCCTGATCGAAGAAGCCGTGGCCGGCAGCGAGATCGGCTGCGCGGTCATGGGTGAACTATTCGGCCTGATCACTGGGGAGGTGGACCGCGTCGACCTCTCGCACGGATTCTTCAGGATCCACCAGGAGGACTCACCCGAAACCGGATCGGAGAACTCGACGTTCATCGTTCCCGCCGACATCTCCGACGAATCGCGCCGGCTCGTCCAAGAGACCGCCAAGGCCATCTACCGCACCCTGGGCTGCAAGGGACTTGCCCGCGTTGACATGTTCCTCACCGACGACGGACGGGTGGTCCTCAACGAGGTCAACACCATGCCCGGCATGACGTCGTACAGCCGGTACCCGCGGATGATGGCCGCCGCGGGACTGCCGATCTCCGACATGATCGACCGGCTCATCTCGATGACAATGCACGGGAAGAAGCGATGAACGACGACTTCGTCTACGTCGACGACTGGGTGCCCGGAGTCCGCTGGGATGCCAAGTACGCCACGTGGGACAACTTCACCGGCAAACCGGTAGACGGCTACCTCGCGAATCGAATCGTCGGCACCCGGGCTTTGTGCGCGGCCCTCGAGCAAGCACGCGAGAAGGCAGCTTCCCTCGGCTTCGGATTGCTTCTCTGGGACGGCTACCGTCCTCGACGCGCCGTCGACAGCTTCCTACGCTGGTCAGAACAGCCGGAGGATGGCCAGACGAAGCAGCGGCACTATCCCAATATCGACAGACCCGAGATGCTCGAAAAGGGATACGTGGCAACCCAGTCGGGCCACAGTAGGGGCGGCGCCGTTGACCTGACGCTCTATCACCTTGCGACCGGTGAACTTGCTCCTATGGGTGGCGACCACGACCTCATGGACCCGATCTCACGTCATCGAGCGCGAGGAATCAAGCCAATCGAGTCCAAGAATCGTGAGCTTCTTCGTTCCATCATGGAGGACTGCGGATTTGATCGGTACGACTGCGAGTGGTGGCACTACACGCTGAAACGCGAACCATATCCAGATGTCTACTTCGACTTTCCGATCACGTGATGGGTCTCCATTGTGTCTCGCAGTGGGGGCGTTTGGCGAACAACGACGAGGTCGTGATGCGGCGCACCGGCCCATCGGGGCTGGAGGTCTTCTTGCGACACACCGATCCATCGAAACTGTACGACTGGGCCTCCGACGGATACCCCTCGAGCGAGGAGTACCTGTTCTGGTCCCGCAAGGTCTGCGGCTTGGCGTGTCTCCAGTCGCTGCTCCACGGCTGGACTGACGTCCGACTGTCGATAGGCGAACTCCTTGCGCTGGCCGTCGAGTGGGGTTGCTATGTGGTGGAGCCTTCGGGCAAGGTCCACGGCCTGCTCTACAGGCCATTCATGGCGTGGGTCAGCACACAATTCGGATTCGACTGCCAACTGGTCGAGCACACCCCGATTCAGGTATCGGCCCGAGAGCTGCGGCCCGGGCAGGTCATGATCGCTTCGGTATCACCCGAGATTCGCGATCCCAACACCTACGAGCCGCGACGAGGAGGCCATCTTGTGCTGATCTATGCAGTCGATGATGGAGTGGTGCGGTTTCATAATCCGTCGGGCTACTCCCACAATTCAGACTCTGCATCGCTGCCCATGCATGTGTTCGAGCGGTTTCATGCCAACCGAGGAATCTTGGTCAGAGGGGCATCGTGATGCTGGCTGGCGAACCCGCACCGCGCGTCGTTGTCGCGGGCGGCCATTCGGCCGGGCACATAGAGCCCACGATGAACTTCGCCGACGCGCTGAGCCTGCTGGAGCCCACGGCCGAGATCACCGCGCTCGGCACTGTCCGTGGCCTGGACACCACGCTCATCCCTGCCCGCGGCTATTCGCTCGAACTTATCCCGCCCGTGCCACTGCCGCGCAAGCTGAGCCGCGACCTGCTGCACACGCCGGGCAGACTGCGCGACTCCGTCCGGGCGACCGGAGCCGTACTCGACCGCGTGCGGGCCGAGGTCGTGGTGGGCTTCGGGGGCTACGTGGCCATGCCCGCTTATCTTGCCGCACGCCAGCGGGGAATGCCGATCGTCGTCCATGAGGCGAATGCCCGGCCTGGAGTGGCGAACCGACTGGCGGCCCGGATGACGACCCACGTATTTACCGCCGCGCCCCGTGTCCACCTGGCTCACGCCAGCGCGATCGGCATCCCGCTGCGGCCGGCGATCACCAGGCTCGACCGGGCCGCGCTGCGCGAGGCGGCTCGGCAACGGTTCGGCCTGCGCCTGGACGAGCCGGTACTGATGGTCACTGGCGGTTCGCAGGGAGCTCAAGCGATCAACGCCGCCGTGGCCGGCGCTGTAACAGCGTTGCGGGCGGCCGGCGTGCAGGTGCTGCACATCACCGGGCCACAGCGCATGGTCGAGCCGCCCGACGGCGACCCCGGCGACCCGCCCTACGTCGTCGTCCCGTACGTCGATGAGATGCAGTACGCCTACGCCGCAGCCGACTTCGCGATCTGCCGCTCGGGGGCGATGACGTGCGCCGAACTCGCCGCTGTCGGCTTACCGGCCGCCTATGTGCCGCTGCCGCTGCGCGGCGGTGAGCAGCGCTTGAACGCCGAGGCGGTCGTTGCTGCCGGCGGGGCAGTGATCGTCGACGATGCCGATCTCAACGCAGGATGGATCGAGACCACTCTGATCCCGCTGCTCGCGGATACCGAGCGGAGAGCGGTGATGTCGGCTCATGCGTTGGCAGCCGGCGCACCCGACGTGGGTTCGCTGCTGGCCCGGCACGTGCTTACGGTCGTCGCTGAGCGGCGGGCAGTCGCACTGCGACGGAGAGCCCGCCGGCAGCTCGGGGGCTGAGCGTGAGGGATCCGTCGTGTGCCTGAGTGATGCTCTTGACGATCGCCAGGCCAAGGCCCACCCTCGCATCGTCCCCGCGGGTGCGAGCAGTGCCGCGCTGAAACGGCTCGGTGAGTGTCGAGACCAACTGTGGACTGAGCTTGTCGCCGGTGTTCTCGACCGTGAGCATGACGGACTCGGAGCCGATGGCGGTGCTGATCTGCACGCTGCCGTGCTCGGGGACGTTGTGGACGATCGCATTGTGCAGAAGGTTCGTAGTCAACTGCAGCAAGAGTGCGTGTGAGCCGATGACCGGCGCGATGTCCCCGGAGGTCTCGATGCTGACGCCGTGCTTCTCCGCGAACGGGAGGAGTGTCTCGGCGGCTTCTTCCGCGATGAGCGACAGATCGACGTCTTCTCGGCTGAAGGACCGTTGGTCGGTACGGCTGAGCAGGAGCAATGCCTCGGTGAGCTCGATCGCTCGTGCGTTGACAGCGCGGAGGCGTTCGTCGAGCTCGCCGCCGTCGCGGTTCGGATCGTTGCGGGCGACATCGAGAAGGGTTTGTGTGATCGCCAGCGGGGTGCGCAGCTCGTGGGAGGCGTTGGCGGCGAATCGCTGCTGCGCGGCGTCTCGTGCTTCGAGCTGTGCGAGCATGGCGTCGAAGGCATCGGCAAGTTCACGGAACTCGTCGTTGCGTCCCTCCAGTTCGATCCGGTACGACAGCGAGCCACTCCCCGCCTCCCGCGCGGCGCGCGTAATGCGCGTCAACGGGGCAAGCATTCGGCCCGCGAGAATCCAACCACCCACAAGGCCGAACACCAGCAAGAACCCGAGCGCCAAGATCGCTGCTGGGACAAACACCACGGGACCGAAGTTGCTCGGGTCGAAGACCCGGGCAAAGTCGGCCAGATCAGGGAATTGGAAATTCGTGGACCGCCCTCTCAGCAGGAAGACCCAAACCGCCGCAAGGAGCAAGACACCAGCGAGCATGAGGAACCCGGCATAACTGAGAGTGAGTTTGAGGCGAACGCCCAACCCAGGCGCTCTATCCACCGTCGCCCCCGCCTCTGGCGTCCGGTTCGGTATCGATGCGGTACCCGACCCCCGGCACCGTGGCGATCAGCCACGGTTCGCCGAGCCGCTTGCGCAACGTCGAGACCGTGATGCGCACGGCATTCGTGAACGGATCGGCGTTCTCGTCCCACGCCCGCTCCAGCAACTCCTCGGCGCTGATCACACCGCCCTCGGCAGCGACGAGAACTTCGAGCACCGCGAACTGCTTCCGGGTCAGCGCGACGTACCGGCCGTCCCGGTAGACCTCGCGACGGAACGGGTCCAGCTGCAGACCAGCGATCTCCCGCACGGGCGGCCTGCTGTGCGCGCGCCTGCGGTCGAGGGCCCGGAGACGGAGCACGAGCTCCTGCAGCTCGAACGGCTTGGTGAGGTAGTCGTCGGCACCGAGCTCGAACCCGGAGGCCTTGTCGTCCATCCGGTCCGCGGCAGTGAGCATCAGGATTGGTATGCCGCCACCGGAAGCGACGATGCGCTGGGCGATCTCGTCACCGGAGGGGCCGGGGATATCACGGTCGAGGACGGCGATGTCGTAGGCGTTGACGCCCAACAGATCCAGGGCAGTGTCCCCATCACCGGCGATGTCGGCCGCGATCGCTTCCAGGCGCAGCCCATCGCGGATGGCTTCCGCCATGAACCGCTCGTCCTCGACGACCAACACACGCATGCTCGCCATGTTAGGCGGCCGCGTATATCGCCGGCGTATCAAAAATCGCCTTCGGGCTGGCAACAGCGCATTGCCTTGATTGAGCAGTGTGGGCCAGACCGCAGCACGACCGAAGACCCGCAGGACTCCCAGACCGACCGTTGTCGGCCTGGTCCTCGTCATCTTCGCTATGACCGTCGGGATCGTCGTAGACCGGTCGGGATCGCCATCGGGGACGACTGGACCTGGTGCAGTGCGGGTCTGAGGTAGGCGGCACCAGAGATACGCGGACCGATGCCGATGGCGACATGACTGAATCTGACGGAGCCCTCCCCGACGGCGCGACAGTCTTCGATCGCCAGCACCCTGGCATAGCGAACCTCAGCCAGCACTACTCCAGGCCATGCTCGCAGCCGCGAACGACGCCGCTGACGACGGCATCCAGCTCTAGCGAGGCGCACACCTTCGCGAATGCTGGCCACTGAGCAAGCTGTGTACGAGCACGTCGCTTGAGGTTCACAGACAATCGAGAGATGAGCAGCGCGAGTCAGATCAGTGAGCAGGCCGTGGTCCTGGCGATGGACTACGGACTGTTCAGTCTCTCCGGAGGCCTCGCGGATTTCGAGGACGAATTCGAACTGCTCGCGCAGGCGCAGGCTGCGCTGCCGTGCGCTGGTGACGGCAAGGCGCTGGTGGTGCTGAGCCCGCACCAGAACAACTTCGAGATGCCGATCGCCGTGCAGTTGTGGGACGGCGCCCGCCCTCGGACCGGGACGAGTGGCAGCAGGTTTGCGAGGAACAACTCCGGATCTCCGAGGCCGGGCAGATGATGATCGCCTCACCCACCACGGGCGAGGTCTTCTGCGAGGTCCCCGAAGGTGACTATCTGATAGAGGTCAACGGCCGTGGGTTCGTCAACTACGGCTGGCCCGGAACCACTAATCCAGGCGATGTGTGGCGGATCCGGCTGTGGCCCAACGATGGAACCGCACCGCAGCCGGCTCAGATGTGGGACATGCCCGGATACGGGATCCCCGAGGACAGCCCGCTCCCCGAGCCCACAGTGGAGCCGGTGGAATCGGATGAGCCGAAGTGGATCACGGTGTCCGGGCCAGGAGGCGTCAGCCGCACGGTCAAACCGTCCGAACTTTGAGCCGAGTCCGCCGAGAGGGAACGTCGGGCATGGGGCGGCGGTGACCCAATCCCCGAACTGCTTGAGTACAACGGCGGACAGCACCTCGCCAAGTACGACCGCGCCCTCGTGCTCGCACTCATCGACATGGACGACACCCGGCTACGCGAGGTCGCGCGATGGTGCGTCACCAAGGCGTACAAGTTCGCTGGCCTCGCCGACCGACCCTGGATCACACCCGCGTTGGCGACGCTGCACGCCGGTGACCCACTGCCATCGCCGTTCGACGACCCGGCCACAGCATCCGCACACTTCGAGGCCGAGCGCCGACGAGAAGCGCCGGACCGTGTGAGTAACAGACAGGGCGTGATCTACTCCATCGGGGAGTTCGACCCGTTCGACATGGGTCCGATCAGCCGTCCCGCGTTTGCGCTCCCCACGATCTTCGCGGCCGCAAAGCCGGACCCGAGGCAGGCCGCGTTCGAGGCGCTCTACGGCGCCTCGGTTACATACCAGGAAGATGCACGCGAACTGCATGGCCAACTCCGGGCGGCATTCGGGATCGCACCCGGCCAGCCGTAACCGGTATCAGCGAGTCAACGCAACTGGACCGGAGACAACCTCACCTGCTGGTCATTCGGGATGCGTCCGTCTCATCGGATCACAAAACCCCAGGTTCTTGTCTCAACATCTCAACATGTCCGAATTCTGTCTCAAGATTCGGTGTCTGCGGCAGGGTGTAGGTTCCGGATCTTCTTGTCCGATCGGCCTGTAGCTTTCAAGATCTTCCACGACAGTTGTCGCCGAAATTCCGGGCGAATATGTTCTTTTCGCAGCTCTGGTCGAGCTGGTGCCACATCTGCCACGACGCGGTCCTACGGACAAGGCTTACTCGTCGCACGCCAACCGGACCCTTGCTGCAGTCGAGGGCAAATATTCCGTCATTGAGTGAGCAGCGCGACAAGTCTTGCGCCCCGTACGAACCCGATCCGTTCCTCACCGAACCACCCACCCCTACCACTGGACGATGAGTCAAATGGTCACAATGCCAAGGGCGCCGCGGATGCGGATCGCCCCTGCCGCAATGAGTCTCGTCGCCCCGACGGCAGTCGCGGGATGCGCCGACGATGCGGATCCATGCACCCAGCTGCGTTTGGACTACTTCCAAGCTGCTGCCGACGCCCGTGCCGAAGCGAACAATCTGATCCTCGGGGTGGTGTTCCAGGCCGGCGAACTCGACCCCGCACTCATCTCCGATGGAAAACCCATCAACGCGCGAGGGATCGAACCGAACACCGAAGCTGCGAAGGCGCTCGCCGCCCTCCTCGCGGACCGCGAGCTCCACAAGTACATCAACAGTTTCACCACCGAACACAAGTACGGGCACTATCTCGACGGAGCTCGATGCCGACCCGAGCCTCCGCAGTCCTGACGATTCCAGCGACTGCGCGTTCCACCCGCCCCAAGGGAACAGGCGGCCCCCTATTGTTCATTCTGGCTGAACACGCGACCCTGCACGGTAGTGCCGCACGCCCAATTGGGGGTTGACTACGCAGCCTTCCGCCTGCCACCCTCTCACTGAACAACCCGAACGATCGCTCGGTTCAGTTCATTGGGAGGAAGGAAAGCGCATGTCGACCGACATCGAACTGTCAGATCTCACGGATCTGCTGGCAGCATCGCCCAGCAACTGGGGCAAGTGGGGGGCCGACGACGAAGTCGGAAGCCTCAACTACCTGACCACGGAGCAGGTCCTCGCCGGTGCGGCGTTGATCCGACGGGGGTCGGTCTTCACCCTCCAGCGACTTATCGGCGACCCGAAGGGCGATCCGGTGTGGCCCGGCCGCGAGCCGGCCGAGCGCGAGATGATCTACGACGAATCGGATTGGGACGAAGGCGGTTCGGGCCCATGCTTCCCGGGCGGACTCCACTACGCCGACGACAAGATCGAGGCCTTCCTGCAGGGCTCGACGCAGTACGACGCCCTCGGCCACGTCTGGTACGACGGCAAGATCTGGAACGGCTACGACGCCCGCAGCACGGTCGGCGGCATGTCCAAGGCCAGCGTGGAACCGATCGCCCGGCGCGGAATCGTCGGCCGGGCGATCCTGCTCGACATGGCCCGCCACTTCGACAAGGAGTACCTCGGGCAGCGCGAGACGTTCGACCACAAGGACCTCGAGGCCTGCGCGGAACGACAGGGCATCGAGATCCGCAACCGCGACATCATCATCATCCGCACCAACCATCTCGAGATGTTCTTCCGCGACCGGGAGGCGTTCTACGCGGACTTCTGCGAGCCGGGCCTGGTCTACTCCCCCGAGTTGGTCGAATGGTTCCGGGACAAGGAGATTCCCAACCTGGTCACCGACACCATTGCGAACGAGGTGACCACCGATCCCCACAACGGGATGGCGCTGGTCCTGCACAACGCCCTGATGCGCAACCTCGGCGTGGCCTTCACCGAGATCTGCGATCTCGAGAGTCTCGCCGCCGACTGCGCCGCCGACGGAACCTACGAGTTCTTCTATGTCGCAGCCCCGCTCAAGATTCATCAGGCCACCGGCGCCCCGGTCAACCCGGTGGTGATCAAGTGACCTACCGGGACCGTCCCTGGCTGCGCCTCTACCCGGAGGGACTCGGCCCCGAGATCGCCCCCGAGTTCCACAACGGTCTCGAGGTGTTCGGATCGGCGGTGCGGCGCGCCTCGGCGATGCCCGCCGTCAGGTACTTCGACGGATCGGCGACCTTCGGCGAACTCGATGCCGCCTCCGATGCACTCGCGAACCACTTGCAACGCGGGGGCTTCGGCCGTGGCGATCGCCTGGCGCTCTTCGTTCAGAACAACCCGGCATTCGTCATCGGACTGCTGGCAGCGTGGAAGTGCGGTGGTGCCGCCGTCGCCGTCAATCCGATGAACAAGCAGCGCGAGGTCACGTACCTGCTGCAGGATTCGGGCGCGCGTGCATTGCTCGCCCTCGAAGACTTGACGAGTCGGTGGCGGAACCCGTACTCGCACAGGAAGAAACGACGGTAGAACTGGTCGTGACGACGTCGGGGCTCGACGGACAGCGCCGCAACGACGATCGCCTGTTCGGTGGAGCGACCCGGAGAAGCCTCGCCACCGCTGACCTGTACACCATCATCGGCAACCACGACGGGCGAAAGCCCGACCCGGTGAGCATCGACGGCGACGACCTCGCGATCCTCACCTACACCTCGGGTACGACCGGCAAGCCGAAGGGCGCCGTCAACACTCACGCGAACTTTGCGTTCAACGCCCAGACATACCGCGACTGGGCGCATCTGCGTGACGGCGATCCCGTGCTCGGAATCGCCCCGCTCTTCCACATCTCCGGACTCGTCGGGCACATCATGGTGGCGTTCCTGACCGCGTCACCGCTCGTCCTCTCGCACCGCTTCCAGCCGGAGGTCATGCTCGATTCGATCCGAGAGCACCGTCCGGCGTTCACCATCGGAGCGATCACCGCTTTGATCGCACTCGCCGGCGCGGACGGCGCGTGTCCCGACGACTTCTCGTCGTTGCGGGCGATCTACTCGGGCGGTGCACCTGTGGCACCGGCGGTCGCAGACCGCCTGGAATCGATGTACGGGACCTACATCCACAATATCTACGGGCTGACCGAGACCAGTTCGCCCACGCACGCGGTGCCCGCGGGGATGCGTGCACCCGTCGATCACGAATCCGGTGCCCTCTCGGTCGGCGTGCCCGTGTTCAACACCGTCGTACGGGTTCTCGACGAGAACGGCAACGAGGTTCCCGCCGGACAGATCGGGGAGTTCGCCGCGACCGGTCCCCAGGTGGCCCCCGGCTACTGGAACAATCCGGAGGCGACCGCCGCATCCATGCCGGGTGGTGAGTTGCGTACCGGGGATGTCGGATTCATGGACGCGGACGGATGGTTCTATCTGGTCGACCGCAAGAAGGACATGATCAACGCCTCCGGCTACAAGGTGTGGCCGCGAGAGGTCGAGGACGTGCTGTACGGGCACCCCGCCGTGCGGGAGGCAGCGGTCGTGGGCGTTCCCGACGAGTACCGCGGCGAGACCGTCAAGGCATTCGTATCGTTGGCCTCGGGCGCGTCGGCGACCGAGGAGGAGTTGATCCAGTTCTGTCGCGAGCGCATGGCCGCATACAAGTATCCGCGCTCGATCGTGGTGGTCTCCGAGCTACCGAAGACCGCTACCGGGAAGATCCTGCGGCGGGCTTTCCGCGACAACGGAATTCCAGCGGCGGGAGCGCTGTGATGGGGCCCGAACTGAATGAGTCGGTCGCCGTTGTCACCGGCGCTGCCCACGGCCTCGGGTTCGCGTTGGGGCGCGAGTTGCTGGGTCGCGGATGTCGTGTGGTCCTGGCCGACAGGGACGAGGACGGCCTGCAGGTGGCGGGCGAAACGCTGCGTCGGGTACACGGCGATCGGGTCGAGTGGATCGCCGGCGACGCCGCCGACTCGCACGACATCGAACGAACCCTGGCGCTCGCCGACTCGACATTCGGCCCGGTGGACCTGTACGTCGCGAATGCCGGTGTCTTCCAGGGCTTCGGCCTGGATGCCACGGAGCAGGAGTGGAGTACCTCGTGGGAGGTCAACGTCCAGGCGCACGTCCGTGCCGCCCGCCTCCTCGTCCCGTCGTGGCTGCAGCGAGGCGGCGGTCGGTTCGTGTCCATCGCCTCGGCAGCGGGGTTGCTGACGCAGTTGGGTTCGCCGACGTACTCGGTGACCAAGCACGCCGTCGTGGGTTTCGCCGAGTGGCTCGCCGTGACGTACGGCGACCTGGGCGTATCGGTGACCTGCGTGTGCCCGATGGGCATCGCGACCGCGATGATCGGTGACGCCTCCGAATCATCGGACCGGCAGATGCGATCGGCCGCCGCCACGATCACCCGGGCGGGGGAAGTGATGACACCGGAAGAGGTTGCCCGCCAAGCGGTCGACGGTGTCGCTCACAACCAGTTCCTCGTTCTTCCCCACGCCGAGGTGGCCGACTTCCGAGCACGGAAAGCTGCCGACATCGATCGTTGGATCTCCGGCATGCAGCGACATCGGCGCGTCACCGACGCCGAAGTCGACTGATCGACGCTAGGAGTACGCCGGTCGCATGCCCAGCATCGCGCGGGCATGACCGGCGTACTCCTGCGCGATCTGCTCCGGGGAGAGGGGCCCGGTCGGGTCGAACCACTGGGGCAGCGCAGCACACATCGTCGTGACGGCCCGCGCAGTCGTGTGCGGCCGGGGATGTACGACCGCACCCGCAGCGGCCGCCCGATCGAGTTCGGTGTCCATCAAGTCCTGCATCCCGCGGCGCTCCGCAGCGATGCGGCCCGCTGCCGGTTCTTCCAAGCTTCGTGTCTCGTTGGTGCCCACTACCGCAATGTCGCTGCGCACCACGTAATAGAGCGCGAGCGCCTCTACCATGTTCGAGTAGCGCTCGACCGGATCCGCTCCGCCCTCGTCACGGGCGCGAATCAAGCGGACCTGCACCTCCTCGATGATCAACTCGAAGATGGCGACCAACAGGCTCTGCTTACTGCGGTAGTGGTGATAGACGCCGGCCACACTGATGCCGGCGCCGTCGGCGATCATCCGCATGGTCGCGGCGTGGTAGCCGGTCTCCGTGAAGACATCTATTGCCGAACGCAACACCGGATCAACCGACAACGGCGCGAATTCACGCCACGCGCCCGCGTCGGTTGCGGCCGGATCCGGGACCGGCGGCGACGAATCGGCGACCGGCCCGCTGAGCAACCGTTTGATCGGAATCTGGAGTTCGTCGGCGATCTCCTGAAGGCGCATCAGCGTGGGCGAGACCTTGTCGTTCTCGATCGCGCTCATCGTTCCGACGCTGACGCCGATCCGTGCCGCCAACTCGCGAAGGGTCACGCCCACGAGGTTTCGCTCGCGGCGCACATTCGGGCCCACCGCGACAGCAGCTCGTTCAGCCATGCTGAACATCGTAGCGATCGGATCACCGCGTCCGATGATGTCTCCGTGTCGTAGGGTTTAGTGCGTCTCGCCGAGCGTCCTCCGAGGCGGCAAGCAGTGCGGGATCGAGAGAGGTGAGAAGGTGACATCCCCGAACAGGCCGTGGCTCGCCAGTTTCCCCGCCGAGCATCCCGATTCGATCACTCCCGACTTCGACAACGCGTTGGCGATGTTCGACGCCGCCGTGCAGCGGGCGCCGGCGGACGTCGCCATCCACTACTTCGACGGCACGCTCACCTACGGTGAACTGTCCGCGGCGGCGGATGCTCTGGCCTGTCACCTCCAAGAACGGGGATTCGGCCGCGGAGACCGCCTGGCGGTGTGCACGCAGAACAACCCGGCGTTCCTGATCGGTGTCGTCGCGGCGTGGCGTGCGGGCGGCACATCCGTGTCGCTCAGCCCGATGTGCAAGGAACGGGAGTTCGCCCATTTCGTGAGCGACTGCCGTCCCAACGCAATTCTGATCCTCGAGGACGTGTTCGAGACCGTTGCTCAGGCAGCGCTTCGTGAATGTCCCATCGGCAACATCGTCACCGTGTCGGCACTCGACGGCCAGAGCCGCAACGACGCCCGCCTGTTCGCCGCGAGCCGCCGGATCCCGACCGGCGCCACGGACCTGTACGAACTGGTTGCCGCCCACGACCGCGCGCACCGTCCGACGATCACCGACAGCCCGGGGCCGGGAGAGTTGGCGATGATCATGTACACCTCCGGAACCACCGGTTTTCCGAAGGGGGCCATGCTGTCTCATCGCAACCTCGTCTTCAGCGCGCAGGTGTACCGGGACTGGGCACAACTGGGTCCGGGCGACTGTGTGCTCGGGCTCTCGCCGCTGTTCCACGTCTCGGGCTTGGTCGGACACGTGATGGTGGGATTCCTCCTGGGATCACCGCTCGTGCTGACCCACCGCTTCCACCCGGAGGTGATGCTCGATTCCGTTCGTGAGCATCGACCGACGTTCGCGATGGCGGCGATCACCGCCTACATCGCGCTGGCCGATGCCGGGGCGGACGCCACCGACCTCGACTCGCTGTCCGCGCTCTACTCCGGCGGTGCGCCGGTCTCCCCCACCGTTCTGAGCCGCCTCGAAACCGTATTCGGCAAGTACATCCACAACATGTACGGCCAGACCGAGACGAGTTCCCCATCGCACGCCGTACCGTTCGGCCGGCGAGCACCGGTGGATGCCGAAACCGGGGTGCTCTCGGTCGGAATTCCGTTGTACAACACGTACGTACGCGTGGTCGACGACTCCGGCCAGGACGTTCCGGTAGGCGACGTGGGCGAGCTGGTGACCACGGGGCCACAGGTGGCCCACGGATACTGGCCGAACCCCGACGACGGCGAAACCGTCCCCGGCACAACCACGTTTCCGACCGGCGATGTCGGGTTCATGGACCGGGACGGATGGTTCTACGTCCTGGACCGCAAGAACGACGTCATCAACGCATCGGGCTACAAGATCTGGCCGCGCGAGGTCGAAGAGGTTCTACTGAACCATCCCGACGTGAAAGAAGCTTCGGTGGTTGGCATTCCGGACGACTACCGAGGCGAGTCGGTGAAGGCTTTCGTCGTCGTCCGCGACGGCTCGGAACTCCGCGAGCTGGATCTCATCGAGTACGGCCGCCGTTCGATGGCCGCATTCAAGTATCCGCGTGAAGTCCAGTTCGTGGCCGCTCTGCCGAGAACCGTCACCGGAAAGCTGATTCGCAGTCGACTGTGAGCCGTCGAGGCGAGCCCGAGGCAGCGCACACGAACGCGAGGACCTCCGGTCGACCGTCGTGTCCGGGACACGACACGCTCGAACCGGAGGTCCTCGTCGTCACGCGCCGAGCGCGCCCGTCACGGGCGCGCTCAGTCAGCTCAGGTTGCCGAGCACATTGCCCAGGATTCCGCCGACCACGTTGGTGATCGAACCCTGCGGGTCGGTGACGGATCCGAAGACCTGGCCCGATCCGGTGTTCACCGAACCGAAGCCCAGATCCTCGAGGCTGCCCGAGCCGGCCTCGACGGGGTTCGGCGGACGAACGGTGACGCACACGCCCATCGGGTTGATGTTCCAGTCACCAGCCGCGAGCACGATGTTGGTGCCGGCGCCGCTGTCGAGCTTGGAGCCGACTGTGGCGTTATCCGGGACCTTGTAGGTGGTTTCCAAGGCGATGACTCCGCCACCTGTGGTGGTCCACCCGCCGCCCTTGGCGATGCCGGCGTTGTTACCGACGACGGCGGTACCGGTGACGTCCTCCCACTGCTGATTCCCGATCAGCCATTTGACGTTCAGGCGAGCCTTCACCAACTGGAAACCTGCCGGGTGGAAGTCACGGATCTCGTTGACGAGCGCTCCCGAACCGGACACCTTCGTGAGGTACATGTGTACCAGTGTCGAGATGCAGCGAAGATTGACGGGACGCGCCCCGCTACTTTGACGGATCTCGGGAGAATCGGCGAAGCCCGTCAATACAGGTGTACCGCCGGATCGAAAGGTGGCGAATCTGCTACGCCATGACCCCACAACCGGCTCGTTCACGGACCGCACAGCAATGGATCCCACTCCTGGCCGATTGCATCGCGTCGACACGGCGAGCGACGATGCGCCTGTGCGTATCTCCGACAAGAAGGCTGCCGACCTCAATGCACTCGCGGACGATGGCGAACAGAACGTAAAAAGTGCATCTCGTCCAATCCCGTACGTGCCCAAGTCGCTTTCGGACATCGATCTTCGCCATGTGTGACCACCGCTGAGAAGGCTGTGTTTAGTCGGGGGGCGATGGGCAGACCCTGCGGTCATACGTCAACAGGGCATCCGGGTACTTCGAGCACTCCCTGAACGCCTACGGGCGCGCCGGCAAGCCGTGCCCGCGTTGCGGCACGCCGATGGTGCGGGAGGCCTTCATGAACCGCGGTTCGCACTTCTGCCCGAGGTGCCAGCGACGGCGCTGACGCTCGTGTTCAATGCCGGGAAGGATGTCGAGACTTGGCGCGTGAGCGCAGTCGCTTCTGGCTCTGTGGCTCAGGTCTACGTCAACGCGGAGCGAGCGATCGGCGTGCAGCGCGACGTGAACGTGTCCGTGGCTTGCAGGCGCTGCTGCTTGACGCCGGAGCGCCTCGGGTCGCGGTGGCGTCCCGGCGGATCTCAGCCTCGAGCGGATCCGGATGAGCTGTGGGTCAGAGACGGGCAGGTCTCAGCGGCTCAATGACCTGGGCCTCGGAGCGCTCGCGCAGCTTGAGAAGCGCCTCGTCAAGGCTCGAGCCGAGCAGGTGGAGGGTGTTCATGCCGCGCGATTCCCACACCGGAAACTCCTCGTCGGCATTGCGGCTTGCGACGTCCCAGAGGAGAAGGTCGCCGTTCTCGCTCCAGCCGAAGACTTCGAGTCGTTCGGCGAGGTCCCAGCTACCGTCGGGCTCGATCATCCAGTCGAATTCCTCCTCTTCGCCCTCGCGGAAGACCGTGTGGAAGTGCTCGGTGA
>NZ_JBFUHZ010000060.1:0-32573 GCF_056402135.1 Rhodococcus sp. P4_C10
GCCGGGCTGGTGTCGTCGGCGGCGAACGTGCTGCTGCTCGACGAGCCGACGAACAACCTGGACCCGATCTCCCGCGAGCAGGTGCTCGACGCGCTGCGCAGCTACAAGGGCGCGGTGGTGCTGGTCACGCACGACCCGGGTGCGGCGGAGGCGTTGAACCCGGAGCGGGTCATCCTGCTGCCCGACGGCCAGGAGGACCACTGGTCGCAGGAGTACCTGGAGCTCATCCAGCTCGCCTGAGCGCAAGGCCGACATTGTCTCCCGGCGCCTGGGAGGCGGGGGATTCGGCGAGATGTATCGGACCGTGACGGCCACCTCGACGGGCTGGTGCTCCCAGACGGCGAAGGCCCCGCCTCATCGGCGGGGCCTTCGTCGTTCAACCGAGGGCTACATCAGTCGACCGGGTACCGGATAGCTGCGGGGTGAATCGGTCTCGAGCACGCCCTTGCGAGCCGCCTCCTCGATCGAGTCCCGCAACGACGGGCAGGTCCGAACCCAGTTGCTGTGCACGCCTTCCGCGGCCTGCCGAGCGAAGTCCGGACAGGACTTCTCCGCGTCCGTCAGCCACTGGACACTGGTGTGGGTCGGGCTGTACTTCTCCACCAGCACCCGGTTGCCGCAACTGGTGCAGCTCAGTTCCTGCATGTCGTTTCCTCGTATCCCTAGTCGTCCGTAGACTTTTCGGACGCGGCGCAGTGCCGGGCCCCGACATAGCCGAACACCATCGCGGGGCCGATGGTGGCGCCGGCGCCCGCGTAGTCGTTGCCCATCACGGCGGCGGAGGTGTTGCCGGTCGCGTAGAGCCCACCGATCACCGACCCGTCCGCGCGCAGCACCTGAGCGTGCTCGTTGTAGACCAGTCCGCCCTTGGTACCCAGGTCGCCCGCCTGCATCCGGACCGCGTAGTAGGGCGCCTGGTCGAGCACGTCCATGGCCGGGGCCGGCAGGGTCGGGTCGCCGTAGTAGTTGTCGTACGCGCTCTCGCCGCGACCGAAGTCCTCGTCCTTGCCGTCCCGCGCAAAACCGTTGAACCGCTGGACAGTCTCGGCCAGCTGCGCCGACGGCAGGCCGATCGCCGAGGCGAGTTCGCCGAGGGTGTCGGCCTGGTGCATCAGCCCCGTCGCGAACCACGACTTCGGGAACTTCTGGCCGGGCATGACGCCGCCGAACTGGTAGCGGTTCTTGGCCTTGCCGTCGAAGATGAACCAGATCGGCTCGTGCCGCCCGGCGATCTGCTCGTGCACGAACGTCACGTACGGCGCGGCCTCGTTGGTGAACCGGCGGCCCGACTGGTCGACGATGATCGACCGCGGGATGGACCGCTCCGAGACCAGCACGTGCATGATGCCGTCGGGCCGCTGGAACGACGGCATCCACCAGGCGTCGTCCATCAGATCCAGTGCGGCACCGACCTGTTCGCCCGCGACGATGCCGTCACCGGTGTTGTCCACCGAGCCCGCGCTGTAGTTCTCCTTGCCGCCCTCGCGCAGGTACTGCTTGCGCATCTGCTCGCCCTGCTCGAACCCGCCGCTGGCCAGCAGCACGCCCTTGCGGGTACGGATACGGACCGGGACGCCGCCGCGCTCGGCCACCACGCCGACCACCGCGCCGGAGTCGTCGGTGACCAGGGACTGCATCGGGGTGCCCAGCCAGAGCGGGACGCCGGCCTCCTTGACGGCCAGCCGCAGCCGGCCGATCAGCGCCTGCCCGAGGGTCTCCATGTGCCGACGCAGGATCAGGCTCTTGACCGCGCGCCAGCCGGTACCGAGCGCCGCACGGCGGCCGGCCCAGGTGCGCATCACCATGTTGAGCTTCGCGAACTCCTTGGAGGTGATGTACAGCCCCGCCGGTGTCGCCAGCGCACCCGGACGCAGCAGCTTCTCGTCCTCGCCGAGCGCCTTGAGGTCGAACGGCAGCGGCTCGATCGTGCGGCCGGCGGCGCGGCCGCCGGGCTGCTCCGGGTGGTAGTCCGAGTACCCGGTGCACCACTGGAACCGCAGGTGCCTGCTGGTGTTCTCGAGGAACTCCATGGTCTGCGGGCCGTTGTCGATGAACGCGTCGAGGTTCGCCGAGGGCACGGTGTCGCCGACCACGGCGTCGAGGTAGCGGCGCACGTCCTCGCGGGAGTCGGCCAGCCCCTCCCGGGTGAGCGTCGGGTTGTTCGGGATCCAGATGTTGCCGCCGGACAGGGCGGTGGTGCCGCCGTAGACGGTGGCCTTCTCGATGATCAACGTGTCGAGTCCGCGATCGGCGCCGGCCAGGGCGCCGGTGAGACCGCCACAACCGCTGCCGACGACGAGGAAGTCGACCTCGTGGTCCCAGTTCTGTTCGCTTGCAGTCATGTTCGTTCTCTCTCGGGTCAGACGATCGTCATGTCGTCCGGCGACCAGATCGCGCGCATGCTCGTGATGCGTGCCTGGTCGTCGAACGTCATGACGTCGATCGGTTCGATCGTGATGGTCTGCTCCCCGGCGACGGTGACCACCCGGAAGTGGAACGCCGCGGTGTTGCCCGAGACCCGGACGGCGAGCAGCTCGGTGGTGTTCTGCACCGCGTCGAGCGCGGCGTAGAACTTCTCGATGGCCTCGCGGCCGACCTTGGGCTCGGTGCCCACAGGGTCCTCGAGCGTCGCGTCGTCCGCGTACAGGGCGGCGACATCGGCGGAGGTGCCGCCGCCCACCGCATCGAGGTACTTCGACACGGTGGCGCGAATGTCGTCTGCTGAGGCCATGATCTCTCCCGGGCTGTGTGGCTGTGATGAACTGTGACGGTAGACACTCAGGTCCCTGCGCGGTGCCCCCGCTTCCCGCCCAGCGGGAGCAATCCGAGGGGTGCCGCGGATCTCCGAACTCGGGTACCTTCCAGATTCATGGAGGTCGGCGAGCTCACAACGGGCTCCGTGTGGACGGTGCTGGTGCAGGCCGCACGACGGCATGCCGACCGCGAGGCCGTCGTGGACGGACGAGAGCGGCTGACCTACGAGGGCCTCACGGCAGCCGCATTCCAGGTCGGCACGGCAATGACCGCCGCGGGCGTCCGGCGCGGCGACCGGGTGGCGCTGTGGGCGCCGAACTCCGTCCGCTGGGGCGTCGTCGCGCTGGGTGCGCACTCGATCGGCGCGGTGGTGGTGCCGATCAACACCCGGGCCCGCGGCGGCGAGGCCGCTCGACTGCTCCGCCGCACCGACGCCCGGCTGCTGTTCGTCGCGGACGACTTCCTCGGCACCGGGTACTCGGCGATGCTCCGGGCGGCGGCCGGCGGCACCGGCACCGACGGCCCGGTGCGCGACCTGCCCGGGCTGCGCCAGATCGTCGACTTCTTCAACGAACCCGACGCCCACCTGACCAGTTGGGCGCAGTTCCTCGCGGCCGCCGCGGCGCCGCGCCGGGTGGACCTGAGGCCCGGCGTCGGCGGTGCAGCCGGCCCTGACGACATCGCCTACGTCATGTCCACCTCCGGGTCCACCGGGGACGCCAAGGGCGTGGTGGTGCGGCACGGGCAGTTGCTGCGGGTTTACCACGACCTCGCGCGCCGCCTCGGCATCGGCAGCGGCGACCGGATCCTCGGCGTCACCCCGCTCTCGCACTCGATGGGCCTGAACGCGGGGCTGCTGGCCACGCTGCTCTCCGGCGGCTGCTACGTCGCGGTCGACGTCTTCGACCCGGCGACCACGCTGAACCGGATCGGCCAGGAGTCGATCACCGTGCTCTCCGGGCCGCCGACCCTGTTCACCGACCTGATGGGCGCGCTACGGAGTGGCGGCGCCAGTGCCTACCGGCCGCCGCGGCTCGCCGTCACCGGTGCCACCACGGTCACCGCGGCACTGCTGGACCGGATCCGCGACGTGCTGGGGATCGAGCTGATCGTGACGGGCTACGGGTTGACGGAGACCACCGGCACCGTCAGCGCGCGGTACCCGTCGAGCGACACCAGCGCCGCCGCGCTCGGCGCGCCGCCGCTGCCCGGCGTCGAGGTGCGGGTGGTCGACGCCACCGGCCGGCCCGTCGACACGGGCACGGCGGGGGAGGTGCTGGTGCGCGGGTTCAACGTGACCAGCGGCTACTACGAGGACCCGGACGCCACCGCGGCGGCGATCGACCCCGACGGCTGGCTGCACACCGGCGACGTCGGGGTGCTGGACGCGGCGGGGGAGCTGCGGATCGTCGACCGCCTGGGCGACACCTTCATCGTCGGCGGCTTCAACGTCTACCCCTCGGAGGTCGAGCAGGTGCTGAGCCGGGCGCCCGCGGTCGCGGAGGTCGCGGTGGTGGGGGTGCCGGACGAACGGCTGGGCGAACGCGGCGTCGCCTACGTGGTGCCGGTGCCCGGGCAGACCGTGTCCGTGCGGGACCTGCTGGACCGCTGCCGGGCCGAGCTGGCCGGCTACAAGGTGCCCACGGCGGTGATCACGCTGGCGGAGCTGCCGCGGCTGGCGTCGGGCAAGCCCTCGCGCCGGGCGCTGCGGGAACTGGCGGGCAGACGCGCCCGCTGACGCCTACTTGGTGCGCGGAAACCGTGCCCGGTACGCCATCACGTCGGCGAGCCGGAAGCGCCGGTGGGTCCCGCGGAGTTCGATCGGCAGTTCCTTCGCGTCGGCGAGCCGGCGCACGTAGGTGTCGGAGACGCCGAGGACCTCGGCGGCCTGCGAGGTGGTGAGCAGGTCGGCGACCGGGCCGAGGCCGACGCCCTCGCCGGCACCCAGGTGCGCGAGCAGCTGCAGGACGGCCTCGCGCACGGGCGCGGGGACCGGGACGGCGACGCCGTCGACGACCACCTCCGACTCCGCGGGCGCCGCGTCGGGCAGTGCCTCGAGGGCCGCCCGGATCCGGGCCGCAGCGGCGGCATCGAGCGCGGGCACGATGTGGTCGATGCTCATTCGAACGTCCCTGTCGTCAGTGGTGGAGACCGGAAGGCGGGGCGACCGGCGGCCGCCCCGCCTGACACGATCTCACGCAGGCACGTTCCGGCGGATCAGACCGCGAAGCCGCCGAAGCCGCCCTTGAAGAACAACAGGGGGCTGCCGTCCGCGTCCGCGGTCAGGCCGGTGATGCGGGCCAGCACGATGGTGTGGTCGCCCGCGTCGTGCTCGAGCTCGACGGTCGCCTCGATCCGGGCCAGCGCACCGGCCAGCGCGGGGGCGCCGTTGTCGGCCGGGGCCCAGTCGATCTGGGCGAACTTGTCGCCGCCGCTGACCGCGAAGGTCGAGCAGACGTCCTTCTGGTCGGCGGCCAGGATGTTGATGCACAGCTTGCCGGCCTCGCGCAGCAGCGGCCAGCTGGTCGAGGTCTTGGCGGGGCAGAACGAGATGTACGGCGGCTCCAGGGACACCGACACCACCGACTGGCAGGCGAAGCCGAGCGGCCGGTCGCCGTCGTGGGCCGCGATGACCGCGACGCCCGTGCAGAAGTGCCCCATCACCTTCCTCAGAGTGGCGGCATCGGGGGCCGAAAGGGCGGTCTCGTCGACGACGGTGATCTCTGCGCTCATGGGTGTCTCCTCCTGACAGAATGTGCACGACCAGAATCGGGTGCTGCAGCGCAACGCACCATCCGGTGTCCCGGTCAGTGGTCTCACGACCTGCTGCGACGCGAATACCGATTGATAGCATTGGCCGGTGCCATCGACCGAATCGGCCCCCGAGTCGGATCTACCCAATCTCCCCGCGACGAGCTGGGCCGTACTCGGCATGCTCGCGTTCGACGAGGAACTCTCCGGCTACGACCTGAAGAAGTGGGCCGACTGGTCCATCAAGTTCTTCTACTGGAGCCCGTCCTTCAGCCAGGTGTACACCGAGCTGAAGAAGCTCGAGACGCACGGGTTCGTCACCTCCCGGGTCCAGCACGACAACGGCGTGCGCGGCCGGCGGCTGTACAAGATCACCGAATCGGGCACCGAGGCGGTGCGCCGGTGGTCCAACGAGGCGCCGATCGACCCGCCGATCCTCAAACACGGTGTGATGCTCCGCATCTGGCTCGGTCACCTCAACGAGCCGGCCCGGCTCAAGGAAATCCTGCGCGAGCACATCGAGTACGTGAAGAAGATGGAACGCCGCGCGGCCGCCGACGCCCTGGGCGCAGACAAGGAACCCGCGTGGGCGTACTCGCAGATCGTGCTGCGGTGGTCGGAGCGCTACTACGCCGCGGAACGGGAGCTGGCCGAGCAGCTGATCGCCGACATCGACAAGGCCGACGCCGTCCTCTCCCAGGTGAAGGACGGGGACGACGCCGGCTTCCCGAAGCCGGCCCCCGGCGTCTGGCGGCAGGTCGCCCAGGAGACCGAGGAAGAGAACCCCGACCTGGATTGACGGCGACCCGCCGACCGGACCGCCGTCAGCGTTCGACGCCGCCGAGCAGCTCGGACAGGTCCGCCCACAGCTGCTTCTGCGCGCGCCGGGCAATCGTGAGCGCACCGATCGTGGCGAACCCGTGGATGGCCCCGTCGTAGCGCCGAAGGGTCACCGGAACACCTTCCGCGGCAAGCGCTTCCGCATAGGCGTCACCCTCCGAGCAGAGCGGGTCGAAGCCCGCGGTCAGCACCACGGCCGGCGCCAGGCCGGCCAGTTGCGCCCGGATCGGTGAGGCGTACGGGTGCTCCCGGTCGGCGACCGGCACGTACTGGTCCCAGTACCACTGCATCGCCGCGCGGGTGTTGAAGTAACCCTCGCCGTAGGCCAGGTACGACTCGGTCTCGAAGTCCGCGGCGATCACCGGGTACAGCAGCGCCTGCGCCGCCAGCGCCGGACCGCCGCGGTCACGGGTGAGCAGTGCGGTCACCGCGGCGAGGTTGCCGCCCGCGCTGTCGCCGGCCACCGCGATCCGGTCGGGATCGACGCCCAGATCCACGGCCCCGCGGTGTACCCAGTCGAGCACCGCGTAGACGTCCTCGGCCGCCGCGGGCCACGGGGCCTCCGGCGCCAGCCGGTAGTCCACCGAGACCACCACCGCGCCGGTGCCGTTGGACATCGCACGGCAGAAGCCGTCGTGGGTGTCGAGGTCGCAGAACACGAACCCGCCACCGTGCGCGAACACCACCGCCGGAAGTGCGGCGTCGGAAGTGTCTGCGGGACGGTAGATCCGGACCGGAATCTCGCCGGCGGGGCCGGGCACGGCTGCCTCGACGAGACCGCCGACGGGCTCCGGTTCGGCAGGCAACTGGAGTCGCGCCCGGACGGCGGCGCGGGCCTGTGCCCCGGTCATGGTCTCGACCTTCGGGAATCCGGTGTTCAGCGCGCCGAGCAGCGCCGCCACCTCCGCATCGAGACTCATGCGTACTGCAGGTCCTGCGTCGGCGCGATCGCGGCGGGCCGGGTGCGGACGGCGGACGGGCCGCCGAGCAGCGGCCGGGACTGCTGCTGCAGGGTGGGCTGCACCCGGACCGGGCCGCCCTCGATGTTGCGCCAGATCCCCATCGCGGCCATCCGCACGGGGGCGGCGAGCCGGTGGTCGAGCCGCATCGCGGTGACGGGTCCGCAGATCGAGACCGCCGCGATCGCCTCGCCGATGTTGCCGATCGGCGCCGCCACACAGCTGAAGCCCGGCACCGACTCCTCCCGCTCGTAGGCGATGCCGTGGGCGCGGACCTTCTCGAGTTCGGTGCGCAGCTGGGCGCCGGTGGAGATGGAGTACTTGGTCTTGCGGGCCAGCAGGTCGGCGTCCACCGCGGCCAGCTCGGCATCGGTGGCGAACCCGAGCAGCGCCTTGCCGACGGCGGTGCAGTGCGCGGGGTAGCGGCCGCCGACCCGAGTCGGGATGGCCGCCGCCATCCGGCCGCCGATCTTCTCGAGGTAGACCACGTCGGACCCGTCGAGGATGGCCAGGTGCACCACCTGACCGGTCACCCGGTGCAGCTCGTGCAGGAAGGGCAGCGCCGCGCGGTGCATCCGGTCCTGGTGCACGGCCAGCGAACCCAACTCCACCAGCCGCATGCCCAGCTCGTAGTCGCGGCCCTGACGACGCAGCCACCGCATCTGCACCAGGCGCTCGAGCATCCGGTGAGCGGAGGACCGCGGCAGCCCGGTGCGGCGGACGATCTGCGCGAGCGTCAGCCGGCCCGGACCGTCGAAGGCATCCAGCACCAGCGAGACGCGATCAAGGACGGCGCTCGGGGTACTGGTCTCGACCTGTGTGGTCATGTGGGTCCTCCAGGTTCGCACGGTGATCGGCAGGGGGTCCGACCACGGTGTTTCGATTAGGAATATACCTATTGATACCACGGGAGGTGTCGGCTGTCACACCCCAATTTCGGAACCGGACGAATCGCACACGCGGAAAGGCCCCGGGTCGAATGACTCGACCCGGGGCCCCTGACGGTGCTACCTGTGCGTTTGTGACCTGTGCGTTGTGACCTGTGCGTTACGACCTACATCGCCGCGAGCGGCTCGCTGCCGGACCAGTCGTGGCCCCAGTAGCTGTCCGCGGTGATCTCCTCCGCGGAGTAGTACTTCTCGTCGACCTTCTTGCCCTCGGTGCCGAACTCGACGTCCCAGCCACCGGGGGCGCGGACGTAGAACGAGACCATCTTGTCGTTGGTGTGCCGGCCCAGCGTCGAGGACACCGAGAAGCCGTCCTTGACCACCCGGTCCAGCGCCTGTCCGACCGCGTCCAGGGTGTCCACCTCGACCATCACGTGCACCAGGCCGGGCGCTCCGCCGTGCGGCGCGGGGCACAGCGCCAGGCTGTGGTGGCGCTCGTTGACGCCCATGAAGCGCACCCGCATCGGCCCGAACTCCGGCGGTGCCGGGATCCGGAACGCGCCGCGGGGCAGGAAGCCGAGCACGTCGGTGTAGAAGTCGAAGGCGCCGTTCGGGTCCATCGTCGGGAGCACGACGTGGCCGAGACCCTGTGCGCCGGTGACGAACTTGGCGCCGAACGGGGTCACCACGGGGCTGTGGTCGAGCACGGCGCCGTGGAAGATCTCCAGCGTCGCGCCGGCCGGGTCCTGGAAGGTGACGACCTCCTCGACCCGGCGGGCGTCGGCCTCCTCGAGCGAGAGCGGCTTGACGGCGATGCCCGCCCGCTCGACGGCCTCGGTGACCCGGACCAGGGCGGCATGGTCGCGGACCTCCCAGCCGATGGTGACGATCTCGTCGGACTCGCCCGGGACCACGACGATGCGGGCGGCCCGCTCGTCCATCCGCAGGTAGAGCGCGTCGGCGTCGGGGCCGGAGCCCTTGGCGAAGCCGAGCACGTCGAAGGCGAACGTGCGCCAGCGCTCCATGTCGTTGGTCTGGACCTTGATGTATCCCAGTCCCTTGATGTCGGTCATTTCTGCTGCCCTTCTTGGTATTTGGAGTTCGATGCCGAGAGAGACGGTCAGATCATCGACTTGAGGTTGTCCGCGGGATCGATGCCGAGGGAGGTCAGCGCCGACGCGTGGTACACGGTGCTGGGCACGTGGATCGCGTGCGCCAGGCCGGCGTGCGCGTCGCGCCAGTACCGCTGCAGGGGCTTGTCCATGCGCAGCGCGTTGCCGCCGGAGCGCGCGAAGATCTGGTCGACGGCACCGACCGCACGCCACGCGGCCCGCACCTGGGTGCGGCGGCCGGCGGCCCGCTCCTCGAAGGTGACCTCGCGGCCGGACTCGACGATGTCCCACATCCGGTCCACGTTGGCCAGCAGTTCCTGCCGCGCCGCGTTGATGTCCGCGGCCGCCTCGCCGATGGCGAAGAGCACGTACGGGTCGTCCTTGACGGCGGTGCCCTGCGCCCCGACGCGGTCGCGCTGGTAGTCCAGGTGCGCGGCCAGCGCGCCCTCCGCGATGCCGACGACGGCGGAGGAGATGCCGAGCGGGAACATGTTGGACCACGGCATCTTGTACAGGGTCTCGGTCATGCCGGCGTTCTTCTGCGCCGTCCCGTTGATCACCTCGTCGCCGTCCATCACCCGGTAGGACGGGACGAAGGCGTCGCGCACGATGATGTCCTTGGAGCCGGTGCCCCGCAGGCCCACCACGTTCCAGGAGTCCTCGACGATCTCGTAGTCCTTGCGCGGCAGGATCATGTGCAGCATCCGCGGCGGCAGCGCCATGTTGCCGTCCTTGTCGCCTTCCATGGCGCCGAGGAAGATCCAGTCACAGTGGTCGGTGCCGGAGGAGAACTGCCAGCGGCCGTTGAAGATGTAGCCGCCGTCGACCGGCTTCGCGATCCCGGTGGGCGCGTAGGGGGAGGCCATCCAGATGTCGTTGTCCGGGCCCCACACCTCCTCCTGCACCTTCGGGTCCGCGAACGCCAGCTGCCACGGGTGGACACCGACGATGCCGCACACCCAGCCGGTGGCGGGGTCCAGCGAGGCGGCCTTCATCACCGTCTCCGAGAACTCCCGCGGGTGGGCCTCGAATCCGCCGTACTTCTTGGGCTGCAACAGCTTCATCGGTCCGGCGGCCTTGAGCTTCTTGGCGGTCTCGTCAGGGAGCTGACCGAGACGCTCGGCCTCGGTGGCCTGGTCGCGGAGCTGGTCGGCGATGGCCGCGATGTTGTCGAGTGGCCTGTTGCTCATCTTCGGTGTCCTTGTCTTCTCTTGCGGTGTGTGGCTGGGGACGCGGTCTGCGTCAGGCGTCGGCGGACGCCGGCGCGCCCTTGGCGAGGTTCTCGGCGATCTCCTGGTCCCAGCTCTGCAGGGCCCGGGTGGTGTCGATCTCGAACTCGAACCGCGCGGTCATGTCCTCGGTGACGTCCTCGACGTCCACGTAGAACTGCTTGTACCAGCGGCGCAGCTGGTAGACGGGGCCGTCCTCCTCGGAGAGCAGCGGGTTGTCGATGGGCGACTTGTTCTTCCAGATCTCGATGTCCTGCTCGAAGCCGATCTCCAGCCCGGTGATGAACTGCGACCCGATGCCGTTGTTCTCCTCCTCGGACAGGCCCGGGAGCTTGCGCACCATCGCGCCGTACTGCAGCAGGAAGGAGTTGTCGGAGACCGGGTAGTGGGAGTTGATCAGGAGGGTCTCGATCGTCATCCCGTTCACCTCGTTGAGGATCCGGTCGATCATGTACGACGGGCCGTGGTACGACGCGTCGGAACTCAGCTGCGAGTTCGGGTCGTCGTAGCTGGTGCCGTTGTCGATGTCCGCCCGCGGCTTGGAGATCATGAACTGGGTGGCGGTGTGGCCCTCGAAGACGTTCTTGAAGTAGGTCGGCATCGAGTAGTGCACGTAGAAGAAGTGCGCCATGTCCACCACGTTGTCGATGATCTCGCGGCAGTGCGAGCCCTCGATCAGCATGGAGTTCCAGCTCCAGTCGGTCCACTCGTCGGTGCCGTAGCCCTCGATCTCGGGGATCGTCACCTCGTCGGTGGGCTTGCTGCCCTGCGGGTCGTGCCAGACGAACAGCTGACCGTTGCGCTCGAGCGTCGGCCAGGACCGGGTCTTCGCCAGCGGCGGCACCCGGCGCGCGTACGGGATGCCGCTGCACTTGCCGTTGCCGGCCCAGCGCCAGTCGTGGAACGGGCAGGCGATCGAGTCACCCTTGACGGTGCCCTGGGCGAGGTTGCCACCCATGTGCCGGCAGAACGCGTCGAGGACGTTGATCTTGCCGTCGGACTCGGACGCGAAGACCACCAGCGAGGTGCCGAATGCCTTGACCTCGTGAGGCTTGCCGTCCTGGAAGGACTTCAGCAGGCCGAGGCAGTGCCAGCCACGGGCGAACCGGGCCGGGGCCGCCGCCGCCTCGATGACCCGGACCTGGTCGGCGTCGGACTTGGATTGCAGCGACATCGCTACCTCTTCTCTCACGCTCATGTCTGGCCTGTGATGCGTTTCATACTCCGCAGTCACGTCACGTGAGTTCAGTAGTGCTTCCCGCTGACCGGGAGCCTTTCGTCCCCGCCCAGCACGCCGGTCGTCCGTACCTCCCGATCAGCGGGAAGTCGTGTCCGGGGTGGCGCCCGGCGGACCTACGGTCGCCACAGAGGAAGTGATCGAGGAGGTACGGCGATGTCAGTTTCGACCGCAGGCGAGGTTTACGCGCCCGAAGCCGCAGGCGAGCGCTACGTGCTGGACATCGAGCGGGGGCGGATCCGCGAGTTCGCGGACGCCACGCACGCCACCCATCGCGCCTACCGCGACGACGAGCGGCCGGTGGTGCCGCCGGTCTACCTGTGCTTCGAGGGAATCGCCGCCGGCGATGCCGTGGACAGCGCGGTGCCGGCCGAGCAGGACTGCCGGTTCTTCGGGCCGCCGCCGCGCGCGGGCGACCGGCTGACCGCGGTGACTAGGGGCGCGGCCGACGACCGGGTGACCGAGTTCCGTGACCCGGAGGGCCGCCTGGTGGCGGACTCGTGGACGCACGGGCCGCACGGCGACGCCGACGCGATCGCGGCCGGCCAGCTGGCGAACTACGCGACCGACTGGCTGGGCCCGGACCAGGTACGACGCTTCCGCACCCGCTTCACCGGACCGGTGCCGGCGGGGGAGCCGCTGCACTGCACCGGCGAGGTGGTGGCCGAGTACGTGGCCGACGGTGAGCCGCGGGTGGACGTCGCGCTGACCGCGACCCGTACCGGCGGCGCGGTCGCGGCCCGCGCCTGGGCGACGTTCGCCGTCGCCAGCTGAGAGCGCCGCCGCCGGACGCCGAGTGTGCACCTGGGGGTGGTCGCCACTCGGGCGATCCGCCGGTAGGCGCACACTCGACGACGGGGTCAGCGGGCGACCATGTCCTCCTGGCCCCAGTAGGCCTTCATGCTGGTGATCTTCGCGTCGTCGTCGAAGGTCATCACGTCGATGACGGAGATCTCGACACTGTTCTCGCCCATCGTGGTGGTGAGCACGAAGTTGAACGCCGCCTCGTTGCCCGCGATCTTGACGATGCCGAGCTCGCCGGTCTGCTCGAGCGGCTCGATGATGCCGTAGAACTCGCGGAGCGACTCTTCCGTGGTGCGCAGCTCGGTGCCCACCGGGTCCTCGACGGTGGCGCCGGGCGCGTAGAGCGCGAGCACGTCGTCGACGGTGCCGCCTGCCACCGACTTCACGTAGCCCTCGATGGTGTTCAGAATGTCTTCGCGTGATGCCGCCATGCCGGTACCCCTTCGTTTGTTAGAACCTGTTCTAGTGCTGAGGGTACCGGCGATGCCGACCGTATTCCATGGAACCGAGGCCGCCCGGGCCGTCCACGCCGCGACCGGTTCGCCCGGTTCGTCCTGAACGTCCGGCCGCCACTCGCAACACGACCGGCCGTGTCGCCGAAATGCCCGTCAGGACAGGAATTTCCGGTGCTACTGTGCCGCCCATGCATATCCAGTACGGGGGTCTCTGGGTTCGAATGTGCGTCGCCGCTCTAGCGGTGACAGTCGGGGTCGGGGGTGGCGCGGCGGTCGGCACGGCCTTCGCCCAGTCCACCGGCAGCGCGGGCGGTGAGGGGTCGGTCGGTGCCGGGTCGTTGACGGACGGCACCGCCTCGGACGGCTCACCCTTGAACGGGACGACGATGATCACCGGTTCCCTCGGGACCGGCTCGGCGGCCGGGTCGCCGCTGGGGTCCGCGATTCCGGGCGTGGTCGGCTCGGTGATCCCGGGGCCGGACCTCGATCCCCCGCCGCCCCTCGAGACGCTGTACGTCAAGATGCAGCCCAAACCGGTCGGGGACCCGTTCTTCGACGAATACCCGCCCGGCCTGCCCGGCATGACCAACGGCCAGGTCATCGAGACCCGCGACGTGACGCCGGCCGCCCGGGCGCTCCTGCGCGGGCCGGTCCGGGAGGTGCGCCAGATCAAGGTGAGGAGCACCGACTCGGCCGGCGCGCCGTCGTTCGCGACCGCGACCCTCGTCGTGCCCGCCGCGCCCTGGCCCGGTCCGGGACCGCGCCCGATCCTGGTCAACAACGTGCCGATCAACGGCCTCGGCCGGTCCTGCACCCCGGGACACACCCTCGGGAACGGGATCACGCAGTCGGAGAACTTCTTCGACATTCTCCCGGCCGACACCACGAAGGCCGAGGAACGCGGCTACGCGGTGCTGATCACCGACCACGAGGGCCCCCGGATGGCGTACGCCGAACCCTTCGTCGCCGGGCACGCGATCCTCGACTCCATCCGAGGCCTGCGCGCCGTGTTCCCCGCCGAATTCGGCGCCAGCAAGCTCGCCATGATGGGTTACTCCGGAGGCGCGATCGCGACGCACGGCGCGGTCAAGCTGATCGACACGTACGCCCCCGAACTGGCCGGCGACATCGTCGGCGCCGCGATGGGCGGGGTACCGGCGGACTTCGAGATGCTCGGACGCACCATGAACGGCAACCTCGCCGGGGGACTGTTCCTCGCGGCGGTGTTCGGGATCGCGAGGGAGAACACCGAGATACTGCCGCTGATCAACAGTCTCGGACAGCAGATGGGCATCACGTCCATCAAGGACCAGTGCGCGAACACCCTCGCCCTCGCCGGCATCCCCGGGATACCGGCCGAGGCGCTCGCGAACATCCGGCGCGCACTGGATTCACCTGTGGCACATGAGATCTACACAAAGATGAAGATGGCGGACCGCAAGTCCGGCACGCCGCTGTACATCTACAGCGGCGGTCAGGAGTTCTGGGTCCCGGCACTCGGCTCACGCAACCTGTACGACGAGCAGTGCGGCCACGGCGTGCCCGCGGTGTACCGGCAGGTACCCGGCGAACACCTCCTCGCCGCACTCACCGGGAACCCCGGGGCATTCGACTGGGTCGACGCCCGGCTGCGCGGGGAAGCCGCACCCAACGAGTGCTGAAAACGCCCGTGGCCCCGGCGATCACACGGGTGTCGTCGACCAGCCACTTCTCCTCGGCGACCGGGAACGGGCCGTGCGCCAGCGACGCCTCGTGCCCGAGCCGGTTCCACAGCTCCTCGGCGATGTGCGGGGCCAGCGGGGCGAGCATCAACACCAGCGGCTCGACCGCGGCGCGGGGCGCCCCGGCCGGGTACGCCTTGGTGAGGTGGTTGGTCAGCTCGATCAGCTTGGCGGCGGCGGTGTTGTCGCGCAGTGCCGCGTAGTCCGCGTTGACGCCGTCGATCGCCCGGTTCACCGCACGCAGCGTGTCCTCGGTCGGCGTGTCCTCGGTGACCCGCACGGCGCCGGTCTCCTCGTCGACGACGGTCCGCCAGGCGCGCTGCAGGAAGCGCTGGGCGCCCACGACGTCCTTGGTGGCCCACGGCCGCGAGGTGTCCAGCGGGCCCATCGACATCTCGTAGACGCGCAGCGTGTCGGCGCCGTACTCGTCGCAGATCTCGTCCGGCGCAACGGAGTTCTTCAGGGACTTGCCCATCTTGCCGTACTCGCGGTTGACCTCGGCGCCCTCGTAGAAGAACTTGCCGTCCTGTTCGGTCACCTCGTCCGCGGGCACGTAGACGCCGCGCGCGTCGGTGTACGCGTACGCCTGGATGTAGCCCTGGTTGAACAGCCGGCGGTACGGCTCCGAGGAGCTGACGTACCCGAGGTCGAAGAGCACCTTGTGCCAGAACCGCGAGTACAGCAGGTGCAGCACCGCGTGCTCGACGCCGCCGACGTACAGGTCGACGCCGCCGGGGTCGTTGGGGCCGTGGATGTCCGGACGCGGACCGGTCCAGTACGCCTCGTTCTCCGGGGCGCAGAAGGCGTCCTGGTTGGTGGGGTCGATGTAGCGCAGCTGGTACCAGGAGCTGCCGGCCCATTGCGGCATCACGTTGGTGTCGCGGTGGTAGCTCTGCATCCCGTCGCCGAGGTCGAGCTCGACGTTCACCCAGTCGGCGGCCTTCGCCAGCGGGGGAGAGGGCTCGGAGTTCTCGTCGTCCGGGTCGAAGGACACCGGTGCGTAGTCCTCGACCTCCGGAAGCTCAACCGGCAGAGCGGACTTCGGCAGCGGGTGGGCGATGCCGTCGGCGTCGTACACGATCGGGAACGGCTCGCCCCAGTAGCGCTGACGGGCGAAGAGCCAGTCCCGCAGCTTGTACTGGATGGTGCCCTGGCCGTGTCCGTCCGCCTCGAGCCGCTCGATGACGGCCTTCTTGGCGTCGGCGACCTCGAGCCCGTCGAGGTAGTCGCTGTTTACCAGCGGTCCGTCGCCGGTGTACGCGGCCTCGGTGACGTCGCCGCCGGAGATCACCTCGAGGATGTCCAGGCCGAAGGCGTTGGCGAACTCCCAGTCACGGTGGTCGTGACCGGGGACGGCCATGATCGCGCCGGTGCCGTACCCGGTGAGCACGTAGTCCGCGATGAAGATCGGAACCCGGTGCCCGTTCACGGGATTGACCGCGTAGGTGCCCAGGAAGACGCCGGTCTTCTCCTTGTTCTCCTGGCGCTCGAGGTCCGTCTTCGCCGCGATCGCCGAGCGGTAGGACGCGATGGCCTCGGCCGGGGTGGCGGCGCCGCCGGTCCAGCGGGCGTCGACGCCCTCGGGGTACGACTCGGCGGCGAGCTGGTCCACCAGCTCGTGTTCGGGGGCCAGCGTCACGTAGCTCGCGCCGAACAGGGTGTCGGGCCGGGTGGTGAACACCTCGATGCCGAGCTCGCCCGCCTCGAACCGCACCTGGGCGCCGTGCGAACGGCCGATCCAGTTGCGCTGCATGGACTTGACCTTGTCCGGCCAGTCCAGGTACTCGAGGTCGTCGGTGAGGCGGTCGGAGTACGCGGTGATCCGCATCATCCACTGCCGCAGGTGCTTACGGAACACCGGAAAGTTGCCGCGGTCGCTGCGGCCGTCCGCCGTGACCTCCTCGTTGGCCAGCACGGTACCCAGACCGGGGCACCAGTTGACCATCGAATCCGACTGGTAGACAAGGCGGTACGAGTCGAGAACCGCACCCCGCTCGGCGACGGTCAGCTGGTCCCAGGCGCGGTCTCCGTCGGGCMCCCGGGTGCCCGCGGCGAACTCGGCCTCGAGCTCCGCGATCGGTCGCGCCTTGTTCAGGTCGGTGTCGTACCAGGCGCCGTGGATCTGCAGGAAGATCCACTGGGTCCAGTGGTAGAAGTCCACGTCCGTGGTGGCCAGCGAGCGGCGCTCGTCGTGGCCCAGGCCCAGCCGGCGCAGCTGCCGCTGCATGTTCGCGATGTTCGCCTCGGTGGTGGTGCGCGGGTGGGTACCCGTCTGCACCGCGTACTGCTCGGCGGGCAGGCCGAAGGCGTCGTAGCCGAGGGTGTGCAGCACGTTGTGTCCGTGCATCCGGTGGAACCGGGCGTAGACGTCGGTGGCGATGTAGCCGAGCGGGTGCCCGACGTGCAGGCCCGCGCCCGACGGGTACGGGAACATGTCCTGGACGAACAGCTTGTCCGCCGGGAGGTCGCCGGCGAGGTCGCCGACCGGGTTCGGTGCGTTGAAGGTGCCGCGCTCGCGCCACAGCTCCTGCCACCGCTGCTCGACCCGGCCCGCGAGTTCCGCGGTGTATCGGTGCTGGGGGGTCGCGTCGTCCGCTGACTGCTGCACTGGGCTGCTCACGTGATTCGCTGTCTTCTCTGCGCTCGGCTTCGGGGGGTGCCTGGGATACGGGCGTGGAGCTGGCGGAGTCCCCGATTTCAGGTAGGGATCTCCGACCACCAGGGTAAACGGTTCGGCCCAGCGGCCCCCGCCCGCGGTCCTCCACGTACCATGGGGCCGTGCTGATCCTTGCAACCGTGCTGTTCGTAGTCGCCGTCGTCGTCGGCGGAGTGGCGGTCGCCGGACTCGCCGGCAGGCTGCCGCGCAACCGCTGGGCCGGGGTCCGCACCCCGGACACGCTCGCCACCGAGGAGTCCTTCGCCCTCGCCAACCGGATCGCCGGGCCCACCCTGCTCGCCGCGGCGTTGCTGCTGGTCATGGGCGGTGTCGGCGCCCTCGTCCTCGGCGGCGTCACCGGGATCGCGGTGGCCCTCGTCGCCATGGTCGCGGCCCTAGTCACCGCCGGCTACGGCGGATCCCTCGGCTCCCGCGCCGCCGCCGCGATGCCCGCCGCGGCGTCCGGCTGCGGCAACGACTGCAACTGCGGCAGCGCGCCCGAGCCGGCCGCGGAGACGCCCGCCGACGTGGCGGCCGCGGCCGACTGCGGGATGGACTCCTGCGGGTCGTGCGCCCTCAAGGGCGCCTGCCTGCCCTCGTAACACCCGCCACCGGCGCACCGCCGGGGGTGAGCTCCCTCACGCGGCTGGTTGAATCGCCGCCATGAGCAACTCCGCGGCCGCCCGGCCCGTGCCTCCCGCCCCGTCGCAGCCCCGCGCGGTGGACCCGGCCGGCGCCCTGTTCGGGATCGCGATCCCCGTCCTCGCCGCCGCCGCGGGCCTGCTGCTGACCTGGCTCTGGTCGTCGCGGCTGCCCGCGCCGATCGCCACCCACTGGTCCGGTCAGACCCCCGACGGCTTCGGCTCCGCGTGGTCCACCGCCACCACGATGGCGATCGTGCTGGTCCTGGTCGGCGGCGGCTGCAGCGCGTTCGCGGCGCTGGCCGGCGCCCAGCTGATGATGCGGCGCACCATGCTGCTGATCGGCCTCGGCGTGGTCGGCCTGCTGACCGCAGCCTGGATCGCGCTGCTGTGGGCGCAACTGGACCTCGCGGACGCGGCGGACGCGCGGATGCCGATGTCCGCCCTCGCGGTGGGCCTGGTGGCCGGTCTCGCGGTCGGGGCCCTCGGCGCCGCCCTGCTGCGCGACCACCGCGAGCGCGCCGCGGCCGACGCACCGCCCGACCCGGGCCTGCCCCGCGGACCGGTGGAGCTGCCGATCGTCGACCAGCTGGGCCTGAGCACCGTCGCCGCCGCCTGCTGGGTGATCGGCGGCGGCGCGGTCACCGTGGGGCTGTGCCGGCTGGCCGACTCCTGGTGGCTGTTCCCAGTGTTCGGCGCGGTGGGGCTGCTGACGCTCTCGCTGCTGCGGTACCGGGTCACCGTCGACGAGACCGGCCTGCACGTGCGCAACATGGGGATGGACACCGTGCACTACGGCGTCGAGGAGCTCATCGGCGCCAAGGTGGACGAGGTCCAGCCGTTCCGCGACTTCGGCGGGTGGGGCCTGCGGGTCAAGGGCCGCGGCAACTACGCGGTGGCCACCCGTTCCGGCCCGGCGGTGGTGTTCACCGCGGCGAACGGCCAGCGGCTGACCGTCACCACGGCGCGTGCGGAGGAGATCGCGGGCGCCCTGAACACTTTGGCGGACAGAAGATTTCACAACCAGCACAGCACCTGATCCCGGTCACCGGGATTCGGACATCGGGTGGTCTGGGCCAGTCCTAGCGTTCGCCTCGTGGACCCGAACAGCAGCGCGGCGACGCGCCTCACCGACCTTCTCGACCTCCAACGCCGCACCCACCTGGCCGAGGGCCAGAGCAGCGCGGAGCAACGGCGCCACCGCATCCAGCGGGTGATCGACCTGCTCGTGGCCCGCGCCGACGACATCGCCAAGGCCCTGGACGCCGACTTCGGCGGACGCCCCGAGGGGTACTCGCTGATGAACGACGTGGTCGGCTCGATCAGCGCCCTCAAGCACGCCCGGGACAACCTCGACACCTGGATGGCCCCCGACGAACGGCCCGTCTTCGCGCCCTACGACCAGCTCGGCGCCCGCGCGCGGGTGCTGCACCAGCCGAAGGGCACCGTCGGCATCATCGGCACCTGGAACGCCCCGGTGTACACCCTGATGAGCCCCCTCGCCGGGGTGCTCGCCGCCGGCAACCGGGCCGTCCTCAAGCCCTCCGAGGTGGTGCCGCGCACCGCGGACGTGCTGGCCGACGCGGTGGCCACCCTGCTCGACCCCGTCGAGGTCGCCATCGTCACCGGTGGCCCCGACGTCGCCGACGCGCTCGCGTCATTGCCGTTCGACCACCTCGTCTTCACCGGCAGCAGCGCGGTCGGCAAGCTGGTGATGGCCAACGCCGCACAGAACCTGGTGCCGGTGACCCTCGAACTCGGCGGCAAGTCCCCGACCGTGATCGGCCTCGGCGCCGACCTCGCCGACGCCGCCCACCGCATCGCCGTCGGCAAGGCCACCAACGGCGGCCAGATCTGCGTCAGCCCCGACACCGTGCACGTGCCCCGCGAACGCGTCGACGAGTTCGTCACCGCGCTGCGCGAGGCGTACACCGCGCTGCTGCCGACCGTCGACGGCAACGCCGACGCCGTCGCCGTCGTCAACGACCGCCACGCCGCCCGGATCGACGGCTACATCGCCGACGCCGCAGCCCGCGGCGCCCGCGTCGAGTCGGCGCCGGACGTCCCGCTGCCCGTCACCGGCCGCCGTCGCCCGCTGCGCATGGTGATCGAGCCGCCGGTCGACGCCGTCATCCGGCAGGAGGAGATCTTCGGCCCCGCCGTGGTGCTGCTCGGGTACGACGCGATCGACGAGGTGATCGGCGCGATCAACGCGGGACCGAAGCCGTTGGCGCTGTACTACTTCGGCACCGACACCGCGGAACGGGACGCCGTCGTCGGCCGCACCTCGTCCGGCGGCGTGACGATCAACGAGGTGATGATGCACCCCGGGCTGCAGGACGCCCCGTTCGGCGGCGTCGGCGCGTCCGGCATGGGCCACTACAACGGCCGCGAGGGCTTCCTCGAGTTCAGCCACGCCCGCGCCGTCTACGAGTCCGCCGGCCCGGACCTGCGCGGCGAGTGGGGCATGCTGCCGCCGTACACCGACCAGTTCCGCGCCATGATGGCCGCCCAGGTCACCCCGTAACAGACTGTTCTGCACCATCTTTCAACGAGGAGACTTTCAGTGAAGACCCGCGGCGCGATCATCCGCAGCACCCCCGGCACCTACGAGGTGGTCGAGATGGACCTCGACGCGCCCCGGCGGGGCGAGATCACCGTCAAGATGGTGGCGACTGGCCTGTGCCACTCCGACGACCACGTGGCCCTCGGCGACCACGCCGTGGGCGTCTACCCGATCTGCGGCGGGCACGAGGGCGCCGGCATCGTGGTCGAGGTGGGCCCGGAGACAACGGGATTCGCCGAGGGCGACCACGTGCTGTTCTCCTTCGTCGCGGGCTGCGGTCGCTGCCGCTGGTGCGCGAAGGGGCTGCAGAACCTGTGCGACCGCGGCGCGGCGATCATGACCGGCAGCCGCCCGGACGACCCGGCCAGCTTCCGGCTGAGCCTGGACGCGCAGCCGGTGGCCCAGACCTGCGGGCTGTCCACGTTCAGCGAGTACACCACCGTCAGCACCGACTCCGCCGTCAAGGTTCAGGACAAGAGCCTGCCGCTCGAGGTGCTGTGCCTGCTCGGCTGCGGCGTCGGCACGGGCTGGGGAGCCGCGGTGAACTCCGCGCAGGTGTACCCGGGCCAGACGGTGATCGTGATGGGCGTCGGCGGCATCGGCATCAACGCCGTGCAGGGCGCCGCACACGCAGGGGCCGCCCACGTCCTCGCCGTGGACCCGGTCGCCTTCAAGCGGGAGAGCGCACTGAAGTTCGGTGCCACCCAGGCCTTCTCGAGCATGGAGGAGGCCACCGAGGTGGCCCGGTCGATGACCAACGGGCAGGGCGCCGACGCGGCCATCGTGACCGTCGGGGTGACCACCGGCGAACACATCGCGCAGGCCTTCTCGGCGATCCGCAAGGCCGGGGTGTGCGTGGTGACCGGCCTCGGCAAGATGACCGACGTCGGCATCCCGATCAGCCCGATGGAGCTGACGCTCTACCAGAAGCGGCTGCAGGGCTCGCTCTTCGGCGCGTCGGCGCCCAGCGCGGACATCCCGTGGCTGATCGACCTCTACACCGCGGGCAAGCTCGAGCTCGACGGCCTGGTCACCACCACCTACACCCTCGACGAGGTGGCCCGCGGCTTCGAGGACATGCACGCCGGGCGGAACCTGCGCGGCGTGATCGTGTTCTGAGCCCGCCCGGGCGTCGGCCTAGCTACGCCGCAGCCGCCGCTCGTTGGCGAGGATGGCCGCGGTCAGCGCCGCCTCCGGCCCGGTGGCGGGCCGGGGTCGGCGCATCAGCACGAAGTCGGCGTCGCCCGGGTCCGGGAGCACGTGCCCGGGCAGCGGCGCCAGGCCGCCGGGCAGCAGGGACTCCGCGTGCACGACGTACCCGAGCCCGGCGAGCACGGCGGCCCGCAGCCCCAGCAGGCTGTCGGTGACGCACGTGGTCCGCCAGACCAGGCCGGCCCGCTCCATCGCCTCCATCGCGGCCCGCCGGGTGATGCTGGGCGGGGGGTAGGTGACCAGCGGGACTGGTCCCTGCGACAGGTCGGGCACCTCCGCCCCGCGCGGTCCCGCCCACACCAGGGCGTCGCGCCAGACCAGCTCGCCGTGCCGTTCCCCGGGCCGGCGCATGCCGAACGCGAGATCCAGCTCGCCCGCCGACACCTTGGCACCGAGCGTCTCGCTGAGGCCGACGGTGAGCTCGAGGTCGATCCGGGGGTGGCTGCGGCGGAAGTCGAGCAGCACCTCCGGCAGTTCCGCGGCGACGAGGTCGTCCGACGCCCCGAACCGCAGCCGCCCGGACAGCTCGGCCTCGGCGAAGTACGCCTGCGCCTGCTGCGAGACGTCGAGGACGGTGCGGGCGAAGCCGAGCATGGCGGCGCCGTCCGCGGTGAGTTCCAGGTTGCGGGTGTCGCGGCGGAACAGTTCCCGGCCGACGGACTTCTCGAGCCGCGCGACGTGCCCGCTCACCGTCGACTGACGCAGGCCGAGCTGCCTGCCCGCGGCCGTGAACCCGCCGGCCCGCTCGACGGCGACGAAGCTGCGCAGCAGCACCGGATCCAGCATTCGCCATATTTATCACGTTCCGCGATGGAACTAAACGATCTGATCGACTTCGCCGATACGCCACCCCCGAACTACCGTGGTCGTCGTGAAGTTTCTCTCGAGGTTCTACATCGACGGGTTCATCCTGTCGATCATCGCCGTCGCGGTACTGGCCAGCTTCTTCCCGGCCCAGGGGACCGCGGCGGAGGTACTCGGGTGGGCCACCAAGATCGCCATCTTCCTGCTGTTCCTGCTCTACGGCGCCCGGCTGCACCCCCGCGAGGCGCTCGCCGGCCTGACCCACTGGCGGCTGCACTCGGTGGTGTTCGCGGCGACCTTCGTGCTGTTCCCGCTGCTGGGGCTGGCGTTGAAGGTGCTCGAGCCGACCCTGCTGAGCGGCGGGCTGTACACCGGCGTGCTCTACCTGTGCCTGGTGCCCTCGACGGTGCAGTCGTCGATCGCCTTCACCTCCATCGCCCGCGGGAACGTGCCGGGGGCCATGGTCAGCGCCACCCTGTCCAACATGGCCGGGGTGTTCCTGACCCCAGCGCTGGTGATCCTGCTGATGAACACCACCGGCGAGGCGCACGTCGACGCCTCCTCGGTGCTCGACATCGTCGTGCAGCTGCTGCTGCCGTTCGTGCTCGGTCAGCTGCTGCGACCGCTGATCTCGGACTGGCTGCAGCGCAACGCCGCCCCCACCAAGCTGGTCGACCGCGGCTCGATCCTGCTGGTGGTCTACGCGGCCTTCAGCGCCGGCATGGTCGAGAACGCCTGGGCCGGGCTCTCTCCGTGGCAGATCGGCGGGCTGGTGGCGGTGATGTGCGGGCTGCTGGCCGTCGTGCTGGCCGTCACCTGGTTCACGGGCCGGCGGCTGGGCTTCCCGGTGGCGGACCAGATCGTCATCGTCTTCTGCGGTTCGAAGAAGTCGCTCGCCACCGGCCTCCCGATGGCGACGGTGCTGTTCGCCGGCCAGCCGATCGGCCTGATCGTGCTGCCGCTGATGATCTTCCACCAGATCCAGCTGATCGTGTGCGCGGCGTTGGCCCAGCGGTACGCGCGGCGGGCGGACCCGCAGCCCGAGCAGGCGGTCGCCGGCCCCTGAGGACTGGTCCCGACTGAGGTCCTGGTCACGACGGTGGTCCTGTCACGACCGGGGGCCTCGTCACGGAAGCGGATCGGGCACCTGGGGATTCGTCCCCCCGGTGCCCGGATGGCCATAATCGGGTGGTCCGATCCGTGAAAAGGAGCACCCCTGTTGAGTTTTCGTACCGTCAACGGCCGCCGCAGCACCCTGGTCGCCGTGTGTGCGGCCGTCCTGGTGGCGACCGGCTGCAGCACCCTCCCGGCCGAGGCCGCACCGACCGAGGGCGGCTCCTTCCCCGGCGCCAGCGCCGTGCGCTCCACGCTCGACACCCTGCCGGTCAAGGGCCGCGCCCCCAAGACCGGCTACAGCCGTGACGAGTTCGGGCCGTCGTGGACCGACGACGTCCGCGTGGACGGCGGGCACAACGGCTGCGACACCCGCAACGACATCCTCGAACGCGACCTGACCAACGAGACCTACAAGCCGGGGACGCGGGACTGCGTCGTGGCCACCGGCACCCTGGCCGACCCCTACACCGGCAAGACCATCGACTTCGTCCGCGGCCAGGACACCTCGAGCGCCGTGCAGATCGACCACGTGGTGGCGCTGTCCGACTCCTGGCAGAAGGGCGCGCAGCAGCTCGATCCGCAGACCCGCAAGGACTTCGCCAACGACCCCCGCAACCTGCTCGCCTCCGACGGGCCGGCGAACCAGCAGAAGTCCGACAGCGACGCCGCGTCCTGGCTGCCGCCCAACAAGGCCTACCGCTGCACCTACGTGGCCAAGCAGGTGGAGGTGAAGGCGGCCTACCGGCTCTGGGTCACCCAGGCCGAGAAGGACGCCATCTCCCGCGTGCTGGACACCTGCGGGGACGCGCCGTCCGGCGCCGGGTCCGGTTCCGCCAACTAGCCCTCGTCCCGGCAACCCTCCTCAGCCGTCCGACGGGGCGCGGCACCGGACGGCCGCGGACCCGGCGAAGTCGCCGGCGTGCGCGAACGCGGACATCAGCACCAGCGAACCGTTGGGGATGCGGCCGGCCCGGTTCGCGGTGTCCAGGGTGACCGGGATGCCGGCCCCGAACAGGTTGCCGCACTCGTCGAAGGTGTCGGGATGACGGTCAGCCGAAAGTTCCAGTGCCTCACGCCAATTGCGTAAGAACAGCCGATTCGGCTGGTTGGTGACGAAGGTGTCGACGGTCCGCGGGTCGATGCCGAGGCGGTCGCACAGGGCGCGCGAGACCTCGGGGACCAGCCGGTTGCCGCGGGCGAACACCTTCGCGATCTTGCTGTCGCTGAAGGCGATCCGGAACTGCCCCGGGCCCGGCTCCCAGTACTTCCGCGGCGGGTCCACCTCGCCGGTCATGTCGCCGTGGAACTCTCCGTAGGACCGGCATTCGACCCCGAGCACCGGCGCCTCGTCCGCCACGGCCAGCAGCCCCACGCCGCAGCCGTCCCCGGGTACCGGCGCCTGCGCCAGCCCGCGCACCTCGGTCTGGGTGAACACCTGCCCGGCGCTGTTCTGGGTGGCGGCGATCAGCGCGGTCCGGCCGCCGCCGGACTGCAGGATCTGGCGGGCGATCTTCATCATGTAGATGAACGACGCGCAGCCGCTGTTGTGCAGGTCGATCACCCATTCCGGGTGCGCGCCGAGGCGGTGTGCCACCTCGCCCGCGCAGCCGAGCACCGGCAGGTCGGGGAGTTGGGTGTGCGTGATCAGCACGTCGACGTCGGCGATCGCGGCGGCCCCGTGCCGGTCGATCAGCGGCTCGGCGGCCCGCAGCACCATGTCCGCCGCGCGCTCGCCGTCGGCGACGTGGTGCCGGTACCGCGGCGCCCGGAACATCGGCCCCTTCGGCGCCCGCCGGTTCTTGGCGAACTCCAGGAAGTACTCGGCGGGGACGCGCGCGACGGGCAGGTAGCTGGCGACGTCTACGAGGCTCACCGGGGGAGGCGGGGTGGCGGTCACGGCGGTCACGCTCCCCGCACCCATTCCGGCGTCACCGGGAGCCCGTGGGAGTGCCGGTACTCGGCAATGGCCTTGAGGTTGTGCATCTCGAGCAGGTGCCCCGGGTAGAAGATGTCCCAGTAGTCACCCACCCATCCGTCGCGGGCCGGCGGGGCGGCGGCGGGAAACGGGTTGCGGTCGTAGAACGGGTGGTGGCAATTGGTCCACAGCACAACCGATCCCGGCCTGTCGAGCACCACCTGCGCGTCGACCACCCGCATCAGGTAGATCATCCACAGGTGCGCGCCCTGGTCCCATGCGCAGTGGTAGTCCACGGTCATCGCGTCGGGGTTCGCCTGGACCCTGGCGTAGACCTCGGTGTCCGCGCCGAGCCGGTCGTACCCCTGCCACAGTCCGGGTGTGTCGGTCACGGTGAGACCGCGCAGGCTGTAGGTCCACTCCTCCAGGGAACGGATGTGCGCGAGGTAGTCGTACAGCTGCCGCGGTGGACAGTCGACGTAACCGTGGAGCGTGCAGTACTCGCCGTAGACCTGCTCGTGCGGGTACACCGAGTGCAGCATCTCCGCGACCATCGGCTCGGCCGTCTCGATGTCGGTGGACTCGATGCGATGGACCTGCGGGATCGCCTCCGGGGCAATGTCGTCGAGCGCTGCGGTCACGAGCGTTCTCCCCTGCTGGCGGTGGCGTCGGACAGGAAGGGCAGGAACGGCGGCACCTCGTCGGGGTCACAGGTGACGGAGACGAACGCCGGACCCGGGACGTGCGCGGCGTCGGCGAGGGCGCGACCGAGTTCCGGCGCGGTGGCGGCCTCGCGGGCGAACAGCGTCGGGAACATCGCGGCCAGGCCCGCACCGGGGAACGCGGGCTGAAACCTGTTGAAGCTGTAGTCGCCCCGGTAGAGCAGCTGTTCCCGGGTGACGCACATGGCGTGCGCGTTGTTGTTGAACACCACGAAGGTGACGGGCAACTGGTGCTCGACCGCCGTGTGCACCTCCATGCCGTGCATGTAGAACGCGCCGTCCCCGGCGATGACGAAGGTGCGCCTGCGGCGCCGGAACGCGGACCCGATCCCGGCGCCGAAGGCGTACCCCATCCCGCCCATGCCGAGCGCGACCACGAACCGGCCGCCGACGGTCGCCGGGAGGTGGTGCACCACGGCCGCCCCGGTGTTCCCGGCGTCGGCGACCACGTCCGCCCCCGCGGGCAGGTGCCGGGCGACGATCGCGACCGCGTCGCGGTACCGCAGCCCGGGGCCGGTCGCCGGCGGAACCGCGAGGCTGGAGAGGGCGGGCGGTTGGGTGTCGGCCCCGCCGCGCCCCGGGCCGAGCGCGTCGACCAGGTGCCGGAGGGAGTCACGCAGGTCCAGGCTGATCGTGTGCGACGACGCCAGGAAGGGCGGCGCGTGGCCGAGCGAGGCCACCCGCGCGGCGTGCAACCCGTCCTCGAGCCCGGTCCGGGCGAACACCGGCATCCGGGTCCCGACCAGCAGGCACAGGTCCGCGTACCGCAGCGCGTCCACCAGCTCCGGGTGGCCCATGCTGCCCGCCACGCCGCAGTAGCCGTGGCTGCGTGCGTCCACCACGTCCTTGGCGTCGGGGGTCACACCCACCGAGGCGTCCAGGGCGCTCACCAGTTCGGCGAGTTCGCCGCGGGCGTCGGCCCGGGCCACCTCGTCGCCGGCGATCACCAGGATCTTGCCGCGGTCCCGGGCAAGGGAGAGCAGCCTGACCAGCCGGCCCATCCCGAGCTTGTCCTGCGCCACCGCGGGCCGCGGGTGGATCGGGGCGCAGGCACCGGGGGCGATGTGCGCCTGCTGCACGTCCTTCGGGATCAGCAGCACCGCCGGGCCGCCGCGCAGTGCGGCGGAGACCGCCCGCGTCAGGTGCAGGCCCACGTCCTCGGACCGCTCGACGCGGGCGCAGTACCGGGAGACCTCCGCGAACAACCGGACGGCGTCGATCGAGCCCGCCCGGCCGCTCGAGTCCTGGAAGCCGCCGTGCCCCTCCAGCGCGGTCGGCGGCTGACCGACGAGGGCCAGCACCGGGACCCGGGACGCGAAGGCCTCACCGAGGCCCGGCACCAGGTTCAGCGCACCGCCGCCGGAGGTGGCGATCACCACGCCGAGACCGCCGCCGCCGCGCGCGTAGCCGTCGGCCATCGTCGCCGCCGAGAACTCGTGCTTGGCGACGATGCCGACGACGTGACGCCGGGTGCGGCCCAGCGCGTCATAGACGTCCTCGATGTTCGCGCCGTCCACCCCGAAGACGTGCCGGACCCCGAGGTCCGCGACCGCGTCGACCAGGTAGTCGGCGACGCGTCCCTGCGGGGGCACGTCGCGAGGGTCGCTCTGTCTCATCGGTACACCTCCGTCTCCTCGGTACAACTCCGGGCCGCGGCGTCAGAAGGTACTCGAGAGGAGCACCTGATCCGTTGCGACGGAACGGATGTCGATGCTGGCGATCCACGGCATCGGGACGCTGGTGGTGGCCGACGGTGTCGCCGTCTGACCGGCCCCGGCGGTCCAGGTGGCGAGCTGGGTGACGGCACCGGTCTTGTCGGTGACCACCAGCGCGTACTCCCGGCTGCCGTAGCCGTAGCCGCCGTCGGGGGCGGCCGGGTACCGGCACGTCACGTCGACGCGGGTGCCCCACTCCTGGGCCACGAGCGAGACCTCCGCGGTCAACGGGCTCGGCGTCACCGCGTCCATCGGGCGCGCCGTGACCGGGGCGGACGGGCCGGGCGGGACATCCGGGGCAGGCCGCTCCGAGGCGGCGGGCAGCACCACCGCGACACCGACCGCGGCGGCCGCCGCGGCCGTTGCGACCCCGCCGACCAGGACCAGCCTGCGGCGACGACGGTGCGGGCGGGCGCGGGTCATCAGCCTCGGCAGCAGGTCGGCGGGCGGCTCGGCGGGTTCGACGGCGCCGCCGCCGACCGGGTCGTCACCGAACTCGAGGGCGGTCGACGCCGGCACCTTGCCGAGCAGGCCCGGCATGCCGGCGACCTCCGCGACCGCCACGGCGCAGGTGTCGCAGGCGGTCAGGTGCCGCTCGAACTCGAGGCGCTCGTCGGATGTGAGCGCACCGAGCACGTAGGCGGCGTCCCAGCGGGCGTACGGGTCCAGTTCGATGCTCATTGCGTCACCCCCATTTCCTGAAGAATCAGTCGTAATGCCCTCAGCGCGTAGTGCATCCGCGACTTCACCGTCCCGTCGGGGATCTCCAGCTCCTCGGCGATCTGGTGGGTGGACATCCCGCGGTAGTAGGCCCGGACCAGCACCCCGCGGTGCTCGGGGGTCAGCCCGGCGAGGGCGTCCGCGACCAGCCAGGCGTCCAGCGCGGCGTCGGTGCCGTCCGGGCTCGCCTGCTCCGGCGGCGAGTCGGTGCCGAACTCGCGTTTCGAGCGGGCGCTGCGGTACTGGTCGAACACGAGGTTCCGGGCCACGGTGAACAGCCACGCCCGCGCCGAGTTCTCGCTCTGGTCCAGCACCCGCGGGTGCTGCCAGGCGCGCAGCAACGTCTCCTGCACCACGTCCTCGGCCCGGGCCCGGTCGCCGGTCAGCCGCATCGCGTACCGCCACAACGCGGCCGCGTGCTCGCCGTACAGAACGCGCATGAGTTCGGCCTGGTCCTGCGGCATCGGGCACCTCCAGTGGTACACACGCCGCCGGTGCTCGGGTGGTTCACGCCGACCGGACGGTTCCGCCTTTCACGAGGTCGGTCGAGCGGGGGCGGCTAGGACGCGTCTCTCCTAATCCTTCTCGGATGCGCCGGGCGAGACAATCGCCGTCCGGCAAGACGCAGGAGTCGCTCCGCGGGCTCCGCTGTTGTATCGGCGTCGGGAGCCACGTCCTAGTTCCGCTCGACGTCGATCGGGTGGGTGGCGCGCAGCGCCAGCGGCAGCGGCTGACGCCGGAGCACCTGCGCCCACAGGTCCGTGCGCGGCGGCCCGATCACGTCGGACGGCAGCGCCGACAGGACGGTCCAGTCGGCGCGCTCGAGCTCGCCGTCCAGCTGGCCCATCGTCCACCCCGAGTAGCCGGCGAACACCCGCGCGCCCTCGACCAACGGGCCGACCTGGTCCGGGTCGCAGTCGAGGTCCACCATCACCACCCGGCCGTGCACCCGCCGCAGCCCCTCCACACCGTCGATGACGGCCCCGGTGCGCAGGGTGGCCAGGCACAGGGCGGCGTCACGTTTGACGGGTCCGCCGACGAACAGCGCCCGCGGGCGGGCGCACAGGTCGGCCCACTGCGGCAGCACGGTGTGCACCGCGGTGGCGCTGGCGCGGTTGAGGACCACGCCGAGACTGCCCGCGTCGTTGTGCTCGATCACGTAGACCACGGTGCGCCGGAACGCCGGTTCGGTGAGGTCGGTGGCGGAGACCAGCAGGCTGCCGGGACGCACGACCGGTTCAGTCGAGGCCATTCGGTCGTCGGGCTCGTCTGCGTACTCCACCGGACAATCATCGCACCGCGGACCGGCCGGACACAGCCCGGCGCGGCGCGACGGTCACCCCGGCAGGCCGACCGTCTCGGCGAGTACCGACAGGTGGTGATCGAAGAGCGCCCGCGGGTCGGTGAAGGTGTCGGGGCCGTACTGCCCGAAGACCTCGAAGTTGACGGCGCCGAAGAGCGACGACCACACCAGCACCCCGCGCAGGAGCACCTCGTCGGGCAGGTCGAGGCCCAGCTCGGCGCGGATCGCGACGAGATTCTCGCGCAGCGGCGGCGCCGCGGCGGGGGCCGACAGCGGCCGCAGCAGGCCGGCGCGGTGCGCGTCGTCGATCACGCTCACCAGGGCGTTGACCACCCGGGTGCCCGGCCCCGTGGTGCGCTCGGCGGGCGCCCGGTAGCCGGGCACCGGGCTTCCGAAAAGCAGTCCGTAGCAAGCCTTTTCCCGCAACGCCCAGTCCCGGACGGCATGACCCAGGGCATGGAAGCGGGCGCGCGGACTGCCCGCGGGTGCGGCATCGAGCGCGGCCGCCGCGGCGTCGCCCAGCTCGGTGTAGCCCTCGACCACCAGCAGGGTGAGCAGCTCGTCGCGACTCTTGACGTACCGGTACACGGCGGACGAGACGACGCCGAGGTCGCGGGCCACGGCGCGCAGCGACAGCGCCGCCGCCCCGTCGCGGGCCAGGTGCTCGCGGCCGATCCGGGTGATGTCGGCCAGGGTCTGTTCGCGGGCACGGGCGCGGGGGGTACCGGTCACGCCGTCCAGGGTGAACCCCGTTCGTGAGCACTGTCAACTTTAGAGAGCACCGCTCTTGACAAGGGGGCGCCGGTGGCGCACTGTTAATTCGAGAGCAGTGCTCTCAATCGAACCCAGACGGACAGGATGTGATCACGATGTCGGCAGTACAGGTGGTGACCGGGGCAGGCCCGGTCGGGTGGACGGTCGCGCAGCAACTCGCCGACCGGGGCCACACCGTGCGGGTGCTCACCCGCTCCGGGTCCGGGCCGGAGCACCCCGGCGTGCGGCGGATGCGGGTGGACGTCTCCCGGCCCGGGGCACTCGACGACGCCCTCGACGGCGCCGCGGCGGTGTTCCACTGCACCCACGGCTCCGCGTACTCGGCGGCGGCCTGGCGGCGCGAGCTGCCGAGCACCGAACGCGAGGTACTGGCGGCCGCCGGCCGGGCCGGGGCGGTGGCGGTGTTCCCCGAGAGCCTCTACTCCTACGGCCCGGTCGACGGGCCGATCACCGAGGACACCCCACGCAACGCCCGCGACGGCAAGCTCGGGGTCCGCTCCGAACTGCTGCGCCAGCGCGCGGACTCGGCAACCCCGACGGTGAGCGTCGCCGCCTCGGACTTCTTCGGACCGCACGCGCTGATGGCGCACGCGGGGGAGCGAATGGTGCCGAAGATCCTGGCGGGCAAGACGGTTCGAGTCATGGCCGCGCTGGACGTCCCACACTCCTTCACCTACGTGCCGGACCTCGCGGCCGCCATGATCGCCGCCGCCGCGGATCCGGCGCGGTGGAACACCGTGCTGCACGCGCCGACCGGGCCCGCGCTCACCCAGCGGGAGATGGTGCATGCCTTCGCCGTCGCGGCCGGTGTCGACGACCCCCGCGTGGGGGTGCTGCCGGCGTGGTTGATCCGCGCCGCCGGCCGGGTACACGGCGAGACCCGCGAGCTCGCCGAGACGCTGTACCAGTTCGAGCGGCCGTTCGTCCTGGACTCCGCCCGCAGCGAGCGCCTGCTCGGCCTGGCGCCGACGCCGCTGCCCGAGGCGGCCTCCGCCACCGTCGCCTGGTGGCGGGCGCGGGACCGGGTGACCGCCGCGCGATAGGGTCGCGCGGTGGTGGACTCGACGGCCGGACTCCTGCGCGCGGCGCTGCGCGGCTCGCCCGGCCTCGGCCGCCTCGCCACCGTCCGGTTCGCCGGACAGTTCGGCGACGGACTGTTCCAGGCCGCGCTCGGCGGCGCGATCCTGTTCAACCCGGAACGCGAGACCGAACCCCTCGCCATCGCCGCCGGGTTCGCGGTCCTGCTGCTGCCCTACTCCCTGCTCGGCCCCTTCGCCGGCGCCCTGCTGGACCGCTGGGACCGCCGCGCCGTGCTGATGTGGGCGAACGTGCTGCGCGGCGTGCTGATCCTGTGCACCGCCGGCCTGCTGCTCACCGGGGCACCCGAGGCCCCGCTGCTGCTGTTCGCCCTCGCCGCGGTCGGCGTCAGCCGGTTCGTCGGCGCGGGAGTGTCCGCAGCGCTGCCCCACGTCGTGCGCCAGTCATGGCTGGTACCAACAAATTCCGTGCTCGCCACCGCGGGGTCCGGCGTCGCCGCGGCCGGCGCGGCGGCGGCTGTCGCAGTGATCGGCCTGGTGGGGGCGGGCGACCGCGGCTCCGGGGTCGCCGTCGCGGTGGCGGCCGTCGGCTCCGCGGTGGGCGCCGTCGCCGCGGCCCGGTTCGCCCCGCGCGGTCTCGGCC
>NZ_JBFUHZ010000061.1:0-29524 GCF_056402135.1 Rhodococcus sp. P4_C10
GCCCCGGCAGCAGCGAAGGCCGCGGCCCCGGCCGCCAAGCCCGCCGCGGCGCCCGCCGCCAAGCCCGCCAGTGACGCAGAGGCAAAGATCCTCCGAGGCGCGGCCGCGGCCGTCGCCCGGAACATGTCCGCCTCGCTCGCGATCCCGACTGCGACCAGCGTTCGCGCCATCCCGGCGAAGCTGATGATCGACAACCGCATCGTGATCAACAACCACCTCGCGCGCACCCGCGGCGGCAAGATCTCGTTCACCCACCTGCTGGGTTACGCGATCGTGCAGGCCGTCAAGGCGTTCCCGAACATGAACCGGCACTTCGCCGAGGTGGACGGCAAGCCGAACGCGATCACCCCGGCCGGCACCAACCTCGGCCTGGCCATCGACCTCCCGGGCAAGGACGGCAGCCGCTCGCTCGTCGTCGCCGCCATCAAGGGCACCGAGTCGATGAACTTCGCGCAGTTCCACGGCGCGTACGAGGACATCGTCCGCCGCGCCCGCGACGGCAAGCTGACCGGTGACGACTTCGCCGGCGTGACCATCTCGCTGACCAACCCGGGCACCATCGGCACCGTGCACTCGGTGCCGCGGCTCATGCAGGGCCAGGGCGCGATCATCGGCGCCGGTGCCATGGAGTACCCGGCCGAGTTCCAGGGCTCGAGCGACGAGAAGATCGCCGAGCTGGGCGTCGGCAAGCTGATCACGCTGACCTCGACGTACGACCACCGCATCATCCAGGGCGCGGAGTCCGGAGACTTCCTCCGGACCATCCACAACCTGCTGATCAGCGACGAGTTCTACGACGAGATCTTCCACGCGCTGCGGATCCCCTACGAGCCGGTTCGCTGGCGCAAGGACATCTCCGCCACGGCGGTCGACAAGACCACCCGGGTCCTCGAACTGATCGCGGCGTACCGCAACCGTGGCCACCTGATGGCGGACACCGACCCGCTGCAGTTCACCAAGGACAAGTTCCGGATGCATCCGGACCTCGACGTCACCACCCACGACCTCACGCTGTGGGACCTCGACCGCGAGTTCAACGTCGGCGGGTTCAACGGCAAGGACCGGATGAAGCTCCGCGACGTCCTGTCGATCCTGCGGGACGCGTACTGCCGTCACATCGGCGTCGAGTACACGCACATCCTGGACCCGAAGCAGCAGAAGTGGCTGCAGGAACGCGTCGAGGCCAAGCACGTCAAGCCGACCGTCGCGCAGCAGAAGTACATCCTGAGCAAGCTGAACGCCGCCGAGGCGTTCGAGACCTTCCTGCAGACCAAGTACGTCGGCCAGAAGCGGTTCTCGCTGGAGGGCGCCGAGTCGGTCATCCCGATGATGGACGCGGTCATCGACCAGAGCGCCGAGCACGAGCTCGACGAGGTCGTCATCGGCATGCCGCACCGCGGTCGCCTCAACGTGCTCGCCAACATCGTCGGCAAGCCGTACTCGAAGATCTTCACCGAGTTCGAGGGCAACATGAACCCGGCGGCCGCCCACGGCTCCGGCGACGTGAAGTACCACCTCGGCGCCCAGGGCACCTACATCCAGATGTTCGGCGACAACGACATCACCGTCTCGCTGACCGCGAACCCGTCGCACCTCGAGGCCGTCGACCCGGTGCTCGAGGGCCTGGTCCGCGCCAAGCAGGACATCCTGGACAAGGGCCAGGAAGGCTTCACCGTGCTGCCGCTGATGCTGCACGGCGACGCCGCGTTCGCCGGCCAGGGCGTGGTGGCCGAGACCCTGAACCTCTCGCTGCTGCGCGGCTACCGCACCGGCGGCACCGTGCACATCGTGGTCAACAACCAGGTCGGCTTCACCACGGCGCCCGAACACTCGCGTTCCTCCGAGTACTGCACCGACGTCGCGAAGATGATCGCCGCTCCCGTGTTCCACGTGAACGGCGACGACCCCGAGGCCTGTGTCTGGGTCGCCCAGCTGGCCGTGGACTACCGCGAGCAGTTCGGCAAGGACGTCGTCATCGACATGATCTGCTACCGCCGTCGCGGTCACAACGAGGGCGACGACCCCTCGATGACCCAGCCGGCGATGTACGACGTGATCGACACCAAGCGCAGCGTCCGCAAGAGCTACACCGAGTCCCTGATCGGCCGCGGCGACATCTCGCTCAAGGAAGCGGAAGACGCCCTCCGCGACTACCAGGGCCAGCTCGAGCGGGTGTTCAACGAGGTCCGTGAGCTGGAGAAGTTCAAGCCGGAGCCGTCGGAGTCGGTGGAGCTGGACCAGACGCCGCCCGCGCGCCTGACCACCGCGGTCGACAAGGCCGTGCTCGAGCGGATCGGCGATGCGTTCGTCGACGTGCCCGAGGGCTTCAACGTGCATCCGCGCGTCAAGCCGGTCATCGAGAAGCGTCGCGAGATGTCCCGCGAGGGCAAGGTCGACTGGGCGTTCGCGGAGCTGCTGGCGTTCGGATCGCTGGTCGAGCAGGGTGCCCTGGTGCGCCTGACCGGCCAGGACTCGCGCCGCGGCACGTTCACGCAGCGGCACGCGGTGCTCATCGACCGCAAGACCGGCGACGAGTACAACCCGATCTCGGCCATCGCGGCGAACGCCGGCAACGACGGCAAGTTCATGGTCTACGACTCGGCGCTGACCGAGTACGCGGGCGTGGGCTTCGAGTACGGCTACTCGGTGGGCAACCCCGACGCGCTGGTGCTGTGGGAGGCGCAGTTCGGCGACTTCGTCAACGGCGCGCAGACAATCATCGACGAGTTCATCTCGTCCGGTGAGGCCAAGTGGGGCCAGCTCTCCGACGTGGTGCTGCTGCTGCCGCACGGCCACGAAGGCCAGGGCCCGGACCACACCTCCGGCCGCATCGAGCGGTTCCTGCAGCTGTGTGCCGAGGGCTCGATGACCGTGGCGGTGCCGTCCACCCCGGCGAGCTACTTCCACCTGCTCCGCCGCCACCACCTCGACGGCATCCGCCGCCCGCTGGTGGTGTTCACGCCGAAGTCGATGCTGCGCAACAAGGCAGCCGTGTCGGACATCGCGGACTTCACCACCGGCAAGTTCCGCTCGGTGTTCGAGGAGCCCACGTACGAGACCGGCGGCGGCGACCGTGCCAAGGTCAAGCGCGTGCTGATGGTCAGCGGCAAGCTGTACTGGGAGCTGCTCGCGGCCAAGCACAAGGACAACCGCGACGACATCGCGATCGTCCGGGTCGAGCAGCTCTACCCGGTGCCGAGCCGTCGTATCCGCGAGACCCTCGAGCGGTACCCGAACGCCACCGAGTTCCGCTGGGTCCAGGAGGAGCCGGCGAACCAGGGTGCCTGGCCGTTCTTCGGCCTCGCGCTGCCCGAGCTGATCTCGGACAAGCTGACCGGCATCAAGCGCATCTCGCGTCGTTCGATGTCCGCACCGTCCTCGGGTTCGAGCAAGGTGCACGCCGTCGAGCAGCAGGAGATCATCGACGAGGCATTCCTGCCGACCGTCTGACAACGTGACGCTGCCACTGAGCCGGGTCGAGTTCGCTCCTGACGAGCGATTCGACCCGGTTTCGTGGTATCTGCAGGTCCCCTCGATCGCCGAGATGTGCCGGGTCGGTCTCGACTTCACCTGCCCGGTGACGGTGATCGTCGGCGAGAACGGGGCCGGCAAGTCCACGCTGGTGGAGGCGGTGGCCGGCGGGTGGCAGCGCCGCTTCCGCGGCGCCCAGGACCGGATGTGGTCGGCGGGCGGCAGCGTCGAGGACTCCGACCTGCCGCGGCACCTGCGCTGCGTCGGCGCGGAGCCGACGCCGTACGGCGGCTGCTTCCTGCGGGCGGAGTCCATGCACGCGCTCTTCGGCGACGCCGACGCCGCCCGGGTCCGGGCGAGCGACCAGGAGTTCAACGCGCTCTCCCACGGCCAGTCTTTCCTGCGTTACGTCGCGGACCGGCCGATCGGTGTGGGGCTGTGGATTCTCGACGAGCCGGAGGCGGCGCTGTCGTTCCAGTCCTGCCTGGCCCTGCTCGGCGTGATCTCGGACCTGGTCGCCGAGGGCTCACAGGTGATCATGGCGACCCACTCCCCCGTGCTCGCGTCCTGCCCGGGCGCCGAGATCTGGGAACTCACCGACGGCGGCATCGAGTGCCCGCGCTGGGACGAGCTGGACCTGGTGCGCAACTGGCGATCGTTCCTCGACGACCCGCAGCGTTTCCTGCGGCACCTGTGAGGCCGCCGGTCACAGGCGTTTGAGCCCGCGCAGGACCCGCACGAAGGGCCCGGTGCTGCGCATCCCCTCGACGAGGCTGGGGTGCACCATTCCGGTCGCGTTCACCAGCACGGCGTACTCGAGCCCGTGATCGCTCCATTCCGCCATCTGGTCGAGGATCTCGGACGGCGTCCCCACCATGTTCGCCTCCCGCTGCAGGGACCGCGGAACCGTCTTCACGTGGGCCAGGACGGTGCCCTCGTCCAGGGTCTGGGGCAGCAGGTCCTGCAGGCCCGAGAAGTCGGCGCCCATCGGATGCTCGACGCCGTGCCTCGCCCATGCCTCGGCCGGGGCGCACAGCGTGAGGGCCCGGGCCCCGACCGACCCCAGCAGCTCGTCCTCGTCGTCGGCGTGGCGCACCGGGAACACGAAGAAAACGCCCGCCGCGGTGATCGAATGAGGATCCCTGCCCGCATCGGACGCGGCCGCGCGCACCCGCTCGAGCTTCGCGCCGTAGTCCTTGGGCCGCTGGGAGAAGGTGGGGAACCACGCGTCCGCGTACCTGCCGGCGGCTCGCAACATCCGAGGCCCGTGGGCACCGACCCAGACCTGCGGCCGGGTGCCGCGGTACGGCGGGACGTCGAAGACCGCGTCGCGCAGGGGGAAGAACTCCGACTCACGGCTGACCGGACGACCCGCCGAGCCCCACAGAACCCGGATGGTCGCCAGCGCCTCCTCGAACCGGGCGACCGGCGCGGCCCAGTCCACACCGTACGGCTCGTTGCCCTCCCGCTCGCCCGGACCGATGCCGAGGATGGCGCGTCCGCGGCTGAGCAGGTGCAAGGTGGCGGCGGCCTGCGCGGTGACCGCCGGGTTGCGCCGCCCGCTGTCGGTGACGCCGACACCCAGCCTCAACCGGGACAGCCTGTTTCGAGCCGCCAGGTAGCCGAGCGTCGTCCACGGCTCGTAGAAGGCGTCCATTCGCGGCACCAGCCTGGCCGCGCCGGTGTACTTCGGGCTCCAGATCGAGGACGGCAGGATGCTGATCAGGTGGTCCGGGAGCCAGAGCGAGTCCGCCCCGGCCATCGCCGCCGTGAGTTTGCTGTCGCGCAGCAGCAGGTCGGGAACGAACTTCGAGTTGAGGGCCGCCGCCATGATTCCGGTACGCATTGTCGCGCTCCTCCGCGCGATCGCCCACCCGCCGCGTGCCGGCGCCGGGCGGTCGTGCTCGTCCACCCAGCTTGCGCGCGGGTGGCCCGCCGGGCGCGAGTAGCGCGCTACTCGGATCCGGCCGCAGCCAGGCCGTCAGGCCTGGCCCATCAGCGCGGCCGGGCCGTCAGGCCTGGCCCATCAGCGCGGCCGGTCCGTCAGGCCTGGCCCAGCAGCGCGGCCGCCACCGCCGCGGGCAGGGTCACGGCGGGCAGCGCGGTGACGATCAGGTCGATCAGCTCCTCGCGGCTGATGGCAGGCTCGCGCAGCCAGCTGATCGCGGTCTCCTCCACGAACGCGATCCAGCCGCGCACGGCGAGGGCGATCCGGTCGCCCGGCTCGATCCCGAGCCGCGGAAGCTGGTCCATGATCCGCGCCGCCAGCGCCGAGCGGGTGCGCTCGAACTCGTCCCGCATCTCCGGGTCCCCGCTGGCGGCCCCGCGCAGCAGCGAGACGTAGCTGTTGCGGTTGTCGCTGACGTAGTCGACGTAGGCGACGACCGACGAGCGCAGGATCTCGAGGGGCGGCAGGCTCAGGTCCGGCTCGGTCCGCACGAGCATCTCGGCGCCGGCGTGCCGCACGATGGCGAGGTGGTAGTCGTGCTTGGACGCGAAGTAGTGGAACAGAAGCCCGCGGGAGACCCCGGCCTGGTCCGCGATCTCCTCGACCGAGATCTGTTCCAGCGGTCGTTCGGCCAGCATCCGGGCCCCCAGGTCGATCAGCTGGGCGCGTCGCTCCTCCGGGCTCATCCTGGTGCGCTTGACTGTCTCCACGATCTGAAAGCTTACTGAATCTGAGTCAACAAGCTATTGACTGAGACTCAGTAAGCCCATATTCTTCGGTACATGAGTCTTCCGGTTACAGATAACGCCTCGGACACCACGGCTGCCGTCCGCACGGTCGACACGCTGATCATCGGTAGCGGCTTCGCCGGTCTCGGCGCCGCCATCAAGCTCACGCAGGCCGGCAAGCGGGACTTCCTCGTACTCGAACGCGGCAGCGAGGTCGGCGGCACCTGGCGCGACAACACCTACCCCGGCGCCGCCTGCGATGTGCCCTCGCACCTGTACTCGTACTCGTTCGCCCTCAACCCCGAGTGGACCCGCTCGTTCTCCACCCAGCCGGAGATCCAGAAGTACATCTCCTCGGTGGCACACCGGTACAACGTGCTCGACAAGCACGTCTTCGGCTGCGACGTCCGGTCCGCCCACTGGAACACGGCCACCTCCCGCTGGGACGTGCACACCTCGAAGGGCGACTTCGAGGCCAAGATCGTCGTCTCCGCGATCGGCGCCCTCTGCGAGCCGTCGCTGCCCGACATCAAGGGCATCGAGGACTTCCAGGGCGAGATCTTCCACTCCGCACAGTGGAACCACGACGCCGACCTGACCGGCAAGCGGGTCGCGGTGATCGGCACCGGCGCCTCCGCCATCCAGATCGTCCCGCAGCTCGCGAAGACCGTCTCCAAGCTCGACGTGTACCAGCGCACCGCGCCGTGGGTGCTGCCCCGTGCGGATCGCGAGTACACCACCGCCGAGCACCTAGCCTTCAAGTACCTTCCGGGCTTCCAGCGACTGTGCCGAGCCGGCATCTACTGGATGCGTGAGACCCAGGTCGTCGGCCTGGCCAAGGCGCCGGTGTTCATGAAGCCGCTGCAGTTCACCGCGCAGCTCCAGCTGCGCCGCCAGATCAAGGACAAGGACCTGCGCAAGAAGGTCACCCCGAACTTCCAGATCGGCTGCAAGCGCATGCTGATCTCGAACAACTACTACCCGGCACTGGCTCAGGCAAACACCGAACTGGTCACCGACGGCATCGCCGAGGTCACCGCCAACTCGGTCGTCGACCGCAGCGGCACGACCCGTGAGGTCGACGCCATCGTGATCGCCACCGGATTCCACGTCACCGACTCCCCCACGTTCGCCGGCATCTTCGGCAAGGACGGCCGGTCTGCCGCGGACGTCTTCGACGCCAGCGGGCAGCAGGGCTACAAGGGTTCCGCGATCGCGAACTTCCCCAACATGTTCTTCCTGGTCGGCCCGAACACCGGCCTCGGCCACACCTCGATGGTGTTCATGATCGAGTCGCAGATCAACTACCTGGTCGACGCGCTCGAGACCATCGACCGGCACGGCATCGGGACCGTCGAGGTCCGACAGGACGCGCAGGACCAGTACAACCGGGAGCTGCAGGCCAAGCTCTCGCGGAGCGTGTGGAACAACGGCGGCTGCGCCAGCTGGTACCTCGACAAGCACGGCAACAACACCACACTGTGGCCGGGTTTCACCTTCGAATTCCGCAGCATGCTCCGTAAGTTCGACCTTGCCGCGTACCGCAGTGTGGCCACGAAAGACCTGCCGACGGTCGGCAGCGACATACCGGCTGCGGCCGGGGACCAGATCGCCGCAGAGATCGCGCGGGACACGGAATCCATTGTCGGCACCGCCGACGACGACGAGAAGGTTGTGGCACAGTGAGCGATTTCACCGGCAAGGTAGTGGTCATCACCGGCGCGGGATCCGGCATCGGCCGGGCCCTCGCGCTGAACCTGGCGGCCGAGGGCGCCCGGTTGGCCCTCTCGGACGTGGACATCGTCGGGCTCGCCGAGACCGTCCGGCAGGCCAAGGCGCTCGGCGCCGAGGTCAAGGACGACCACCTCGACGTCACGCAGCGCGAGGCCGTGCTCGCGTACGCCGACGCGGTCGTCGCCTACTTCGGCAAGGTCAACCAGGTCTACAACAACGCGGGCATCGCCTACCACGGAGAATTCGAGAAGTCGGAGTTCAAGGACCTCGAGCGGGTCATGGACGTCGACTTCTGGGGAGTCGTCAACGGCACCAAGGCATTCCTGCCGCACCTCATCGCGTCGGGCGACGGCCACGTGGTCAACATCTCCAGCCTCTTCGGCCTCCTGTCGATGCCCGGCCAGAGCGCGTACAACTCGGCGAAGTTCGCGGTCCGCGGCTTCACCGAGTCGCTGCGGCAGGAGATGCTCATCGCCAAGCACCCGGTCAAGGTGACCTGTGTGCACCCCGGGGGCATCAAGACCGCGATCGCCCGCAACGCCACCGCGGGTCCCGGCGAGGACCTGGCCACCTTCGCGGAGTTCTTCGACAAGAAGCTGGCGCGGACCACGCCCGAGGACGCGGCCAAGACCATCGTGTCCGGGGTCCGCAGGAGCAAGCCGCGCGTGCTCATCGGCCTCGACGCGAAGGCCCTCGACGGCTGGGTCCGCCTGGTCGGCCCCGGCTACCAGCGCATCGTCGCGATCCTGGCGTCGCGGGTCATGCCCAAGTCGTCGGCGAAGTAGTCGACGATGCCGTACCTGCCGCGGCCGCTGGTGGCCGCCGTCCTCGCGCCGTTCTACCGGGTCGCGCTGCACCGGCGGCTGCCGGTGACCGTGGCGCGGGCACTGCTCGACGCCGGTTCGGCGATCCAGACGCTGCCGTCGGGGACGGTGGCCCGCCCGCTGACGCTCGCCGGCAGGCGCGCCGAACGGGTCACGGTCGGCGCGACCGAGCGCCGCAACGCGGTGCTGTACCTGCACGGCGGCGGCTACACCCTCGGGTCCCTCGCCACGCACCGGTCGGTGGCCGCACACCTGGCTCGCGAGTCGGACACCTCGGTGTACGTGCTCGACTACCGGCGGGCGCCCGAGAACCCGTACCCGGCGGCACTGGACGACGCGGTGGACGCCTACCTGGAGCTACTACTCGAGCACGGCTACGAAGCGGATCAGGTTGCCATCGCGGGTGATTCGGCGGGCGGCGGACTCGCACTGGCCACCGCGCGCCGGCTGCTCGACGCGCACGAAGTCCGTCCGGCGGCCCTCTGTCTGATCGCACCGTGGGTGGACCCCGGCGCCCGGGATGCCCCTCGCGAACGTGATCTCGTGGTCAACACCGGGTGGTCGTACCGCGCCGCCGATGCCTACCTGGGCGGGGGCGACCCGACCGATCCCGGCTACGCGCCGCTGCTCGGCGAGCTGTCCGGACTTCCACCCACCATGGTGCACATCGGCACCACCGAGGTGCTGTACCCACAGGTGCTGACGCTGGTCGAGAAGCTGCGCGCCGCAGGGGTTTGCGTGGAGTACACGGAGTACCCGGACCTGTGGCACGTAGCGCACCTGCAGGCCTCGGTCCTGCGCGAGGCCGACGAGGCCGTACGGGAACTCGGCGGCTTCCTGCGCCGCGCGTTGGAGAGTTCGGCGCTGGAGAGTTCAACGGGCTAGCACCGAAAGGGTGGTTGTCGGGTCAGACGCCGAGAGGCAACGCCGGCAACCACCCGTTCGGCCGTGCCCGCCGCCTACCTTCGGCGCCTGCGCACGGCGAGCCAGCCGACGATGCCGCACAAGGCAACCCCCGCCGCGACCACCACGATCGCTGCGGTCGACGACGTCGAGTCCGGCGTGCCCACCTCGACCGCCGCATTGTCCGCCACGTTGTCGGGGAGGCGATCGCCGGTGGACGCGGCGCCGCCCGTCGGCGAGGTGCTTGCGCCCGCCGGCGCGGCGTTCTCCCCGAAGATCCCTGCGGCGACGGCGTCCGCGTACTTCGGCCCGTCCTCCGGCGTCCCGGTGACGGTGAGGTCCAGCTGCACCGGAACCGGCAGATTGTCACCCTTCGCGGCGGTCGAACCCAGCTTCACCGCGATGTAGTACCACCCCGCTACCGACTGCGTACGGTTCTCGAAGATGTCGGAGTTGCGGTTGCCGTAGCGGATCGGCACGGTCGCGAGCGCATCCTTGTTCGAGGGCAGCACCTGGTCGGTACCGGTGTACGCCGCGAAATCCGAGTCGATCCGCTCCCGCGTCGGGGAGTACAGCGCGGTGCTGACATTGGAGATGTTCTCCACCCCACGACCACCGTTCGCGCCGTAGTGCACGCGATACGCCAGCCCCTGACCCCAGTCCAGCTTGACCCGGTAGAAGACGAACTCACCCGGCTGGACCGAGTCCGTGTAGCGGCCGCTGCTGTCGAGCGCGGACGCGACGTTGAAGGACCCGCCACCGACCGCGGGGGTGCCCGCCCCGGCGGGCCGCGTGAAGGCCGTCAGCGGAGCCACCGCGACCGGGCCGGGATGGGTGGCGGCGGGCTCGACGCCGACGAGCAGTTCCAACGGCAGCCGCTCCGGCACCCCCTGCGAGACCTTGTCCCAGGTCGGCGCGAAGTAGTAGCGTCCGCCGCCCTTGCACTTGTCGGCATCGACGTTCTTGCCGTCGCGTCTCTCGCTCGCACCCTCGAAGGCCTGGGCCACGGTGAGGGCCCCCCCGTCGCTGGACTTCGTCGCCTGCTCGAACTCGAATTCGTTGCAGTCACGCCCGTCCGCGCCGTAGACCCGCAACTCGAGAACGTTGTTGTCCTTGCTGGACTCGATGTCGGGTATCCGGGGAAACGAGACGGTGCCGCTGAAGTACGCCGTGGCGCCCTCCGGGATGTCGACCGCGTAGTAGCGCGTCTCCTTCTGGCCGATGGTGTCCAGGTACTGACCCGGCATCGCCACCGGGGCGGTGTCGTACGTCGGCGTCCCGGCGATCGGTGTCCCGGCTACCTTGTAGTTGCGCAGCGCGGCAGCGGTCACCCGCGGCAGCGTCCGCTCCAGTGCCGGTCCGTCGGCGGCGTCGGTGTAGGTCCCTCCGGTGGCCTGGGCCATGCAGGTGAGCTGAGCGCGGGCCTTCCCGTCGACGGCGAAGCCGATCGCGTGCATCACCAGGTCGACGCCCTGCTTCTTCAATTCCCTGGCGACCTCACACGGATCGGGTGGGGCACAGGTGTCGTCGCCGTCTGAAACCAGCACCACCGAGCGCGGCCCCGAGGTCGGGAGCGCATCGGCGGCCTGGCGCAACGCGTTGGCCATCGGCGTCCAGCCGCTCGCCTTGATGCCGTCGACCGCGCCGGTCAGCGCGGCCCGGTCCAGGGTGTCCGGCCTGCGCAGCACCTGCACGTCACTGCAGCCCTCGACCTTCTCCGCCTCGCTGCTTCCGGTGCCGGTGCCGTACACCGTCAGTCCCACCTTTGACTCGGCCGGTGCCGCGGCGACAAAGCTGCGGACGGCGTTCCTGGCCGAATCCATCATCGTGCCCGCCGGATCCGGACGCTGCATGGATCCGGACGCGTCGAGAATCAGCATGGTCGGCGCATACTGCGGGGCCGACTCCACGCTCTCCTGCGCCCGCGCGGGTTGTGCCGCCATCGACAGGCCCATCAGTCCCAAGACCACCCCCGCGGTCAGTTTGGTCATTCGCTCGGCAATTCTCGGCATCTTCCCCCGCCTGCGTTGTGTGCCTGCTGTGTCCGGTGCCCGACACTACAGACCCGATTCGCGCGGTCGCACTGCTCGCCGGGCACCGGGAGCCCGGGCCCAATCACACTGCTACCCAATAACTGTGGCCCCACCGAGTTGCCCGCGCATTGCGAGACCCGCGCCGCCGCCACCGGGCGGATCCGCACTCGGCCCCGTGAACAGTCGCTGCCGTCGCGACCTGGCAACGCCTCGATCGGGTTGCGCCACTGTTGCGGTCACCGCCGCCGGGCGGTCGGATACCGCCGGCGCACACTCGGCCGAGCCGTCAGCGCGCGGCGAGCCAGTCCGCGGCCMCCTGGCCAGGGCTGCGCTCGCCGCCCCGCACGGCCTCGCCCATGTCCGCCAGCTCGGCCGAGGTGAGCTCTCCCGCAACCACGTTGAGCGCCTTGACCTGGGCCTGCGTCAGCGCACCGGTCCGCATCAACGGCACCACATTCTGCGGCTCGTCGTCGGTACCCGTCCCCGGCTCCTCGGCCGACGCGTAGTCGGACACCGAAAGACCCTCGGGCAGAGACTTGTTCAGTTCCTCGTACACCTTGTCGGGATCGTTCTCGGTGATGCCGGGGTGCACCCGGTCGAGCAGCCTGCCCGTGTACTCCGGCACCAGGGTCACCGAGCCCGCGTCGAGCTCCGTCAGGTCCTGGCCCGGCGCCAGCCCCAGCCGCGTGTCCACCCGGGACCCGGTGCCGCGCAGCACTCCCGCGTAGATCTCGGCGACCACCTGGCTCTCCGCGGACTGGCCGGCCCCCACGACGATCACCGCGGACGGCTCCGGCGTCTCGACGCGGGTGGAGTCGACCGCGCAGCCCGCCTGCGATGCCAGCACCCCGGCGGTGACCAACGCGGTACCGATCAACCGAGCCTTCATCGCGCGCCACGCTCCAGTCTTTTCTCTGCCCAGCGAATGTCGCTCCTATCGTTACACTGTCCGCGAACACCATCTCGAGCGGCCGAGAGATCCGGCTCGTCGACGCCGCAGCAACCAGCCCGAATTCGGGTGGGTGCCCCCACCGGACCGACGGAAGGACCCGCATGCCGTTCTCCGCATCCCGCCCCGCTCGGCGGCCCGCGCTGCGTCGATGGGTGGCGCTCGCTGCCACGGCCGTGGCCCTCACCGCGTCCGCCGCCTGCGGCGGCAACTCCGACCCGCTCGGCGGCGGTGACGGCGGCGGCGGAAACTCCGACCCGAACACGATCGTGGTGGGTTCCGCGAACTTCCCCGAGTCGGAGACGGTGGCGAACGTCTACGCCGAGGCCCTGCGGGCGAACGGTTTCGACGTGAGCACCAAACTGGGCATCGGCAGCCGCGAGGCCTACATCCCGGCGGTCCGCGACGGCTCGATCGACCTGATCCCGGACTACACGGGCAACCTGCTGCAGTACCTCGACCCGTCCTCGACCGCCACCTCCGCGGCCGACGTGGACGCCGCACTGCCGGCGGCGCTCGGGGACGACCTCGCCATCACCGCACCCGCGCCCGGCGAGAACAAGGACGCCGTGGTGGTCACCCGGCAGACCGCCGACCAGTGGCGGCTCACCTCGATCGCCGACCTGGCGCCGCACTCCGCGGAGGTGACCTTCGGCGCCCCCGCCGAGTTCCAGGAACGCCCGGTCGGCCTGCCCGGGCTGGAGCGGAACTACGGGCTCACGATCAGCCCGGGCAACTTCGTGCCGATCGCGGACGGCGGCGGTCCCGCGACCGTCAATGCGCTCGCGGACGGCAAGGTCGACGCCGCGAACATCTTCACCACCTCCCCGGCCATCGGCAAGAACGACTTCGTGGTCCTGGCCGACCCGAAGAACAACTTCCCGGCCCAGAACGTGGTCCCGGTGCTCCGCCCGGCCAAGAACTCGGACCGGCTGACCGCCGTCCTGAACGCGGTCTCCGCCAAGCTGACCACGGAAGAACTGGTGGCCCTGAACAACTCGGTGTCCGGCGACACCAAGACCGAACCCGGCGACGCGGCCCGGGTGTGGGTCGCCGCCCAGGGCCTCGACCGGCCGGTCCCCTGAGCGCTCAGGCGGCGATCAGTTTCGCCGCGGTCACCAAGCGCTACCCCGACGGCACCGTCGCGGTCGACGACCTCGACCTGAGCATCGAGCCCGAGACACTGACCGTGTTCGTGGGGCCGTCGGGGTGCGGCAAGACCACCTCGATGCGGATGGTCAACCGGATGATCACCCCCAGCTCGGGGACGGTGTCCGTCAACGGCCGCGATGTGGCGCACACCGATCCGGTGTCGCTGCGACTGGGCATCGGGTACGTCATCCAGGGCGCCGGCCTGCTGCCGCACCGCACCGTGGTCGACAACGTCGCCACCGTCCCGGTGCTGCGCGGCGACTCCCGCCGTGCCGCCCGCCGGGCCGCCCTCGGGGTGCTCGAGCGGGTGGGCCTGGACCCGGCGCTGGCCGGCCGCTACCCGGCGCAGTTGTCCGGCGGGCAGCAGCAGCGCGTCGGCGTCGCGCGGGCGCTGGCCGCGGACCCGCCGATCCTGCTGATGGACGAGCCGTTCAGCGCGGTGGACCCGGTGGTCCGCCACGACCTCCAGCAGGAGATACAGCGACTGCAGGCGGACCTGCGCAAGACCATCGTCTTCGTCACCCACGACATCGACGAGGCGGTGCGACTCGGCGACCGCGTCGCGGTGTTCGGTCCGGGCGGCAGGCTCCAGCAGTACGACACCCCACAGAACGTACTGTCTTCCCCCGCAACAGATTTCGTGGCCGAGTTCGTCGGCCGCGACCGCGGCTACCGGGGCCTGTCGTTCCGCTCCGCCGACGACGTGCCGCTGCACGAGGTCCGGACCGCCACCGAGTCCGAACTGGGCGCCCTACGCCTCGGTCAGGGCGAGTGGGTCCTGGTGGTCGACGAGGCGCGCCGCCCGCACGGCTGGATCGACGTCACCGGTGTGGAGGGCATCCGCGCCGGCGCCACGGTCGCGGCTTCCACCGCGGCCGGCGGTTCACTGCTGCACCTCGGCGGCGACCTGCGGCAGGCACTCGACGCCGCCATCTCCTCGCCGTCCGGAATCGGTGTGGCCGTGGACGAGTCGGGCGCGGTGGTCGGCGGGGTGTCGGGCGCGGAGGTGATCGCCCGGCTCGCGGACCAGCGTCGGGCCGAGGACCGGGCCCGCGGGCGCCGGTTCTTCGACGACGAACCGGTCGGCTGATGCGCTGGCTGCTCGACAACTTCGACTACGTCGTCGACCTGGCCCGCACCCACCTGTACCTCGCGCTGACGCCGCTGCTCATCGGCCTTGTCGTCGCGGTCCCGGTCGGCACCGCAGTGCGTGCCGTGCCCTGGCTGCGCCGGACCACCCTGACCGCCGCGTCGATCGCCTTCACCATTCCGTCGCTGGCCCTGTTCGTGACGGTCCCCGAACTGTTCGGCCTGAGCATCCTCGACCCGCTCAACGTGGTGATCGCCCTCGCCGTCTACTCCACGGCCCTGCTGGTGCGCACGGTGCCGGAGGCACTGGACTCGGTGCCCGCCGTGGTCGTCGACGCCGCGACGGCGATGGGGTTCACCCCACTGCGCCGGGCCCTGACCGTCGAACTGCCGCTGGCGGTGCCGGTGTTGATCTCGGGGATCCGGGTGGTCGCGGTGACCAACATCTCGCTGGTGTCCGTCGGCTCGCTGATCGGCATCGGTGGGCTCGGCCAACTGTTCACCGCCGGCTACCAGCGCGACTACCCCGACCAGATCCTCGCGGGCATCATCGCGATCGTCTTCCTGGCCCTGGTGTGCGACCTGCTGCTGTACCTGGCCGGCCGGCTCCTGACGCCGTGGACGCGGTCCGCACCCGGCCGACGCGACGCCGGGCTGCTGCGGGCCACGGAGGGACCGGCATGAACCTCTTCTCCGCCGCCTTCGAGTACATCGGCGACCCCGCGAACTGGTCCGGACCCACCGGCATCGGCGCCAGGATTCTCGAGCACCTCTGGTACAGCCTGCTGGTCCTGTTGGTCTCCGCCGCCGTCGCGATCCCGCTGGGCCTGCTGATCGGCCACTTCCGGCGGGGCGAGGCGGTCCTCGTGGGCCTGGTCAACTCGCTGCGCTCGCTGCCCACCCTCGGCATCCTGACCTTTCTGGTGCTGATCATGGGACTGGGCCTGACGCCGCCGATCCTCGCGCTGGTGCTGCTGGGGATCCCCCCGATCCTGGCGGGTACCTACGCGGGCATCGCCAACGTCGACGCGCTGGTGGTCGACGCCGCCGAGGCCATGGGGATGACCCGGGCGCAGGTGCTGGGCCGGGTGCAGGTGCCCAATGCGCTGCCGCTGATCCTGGGCGGCGTGCGCAATGCGACCCTCCAGATCATCGCGACCGCGACGGTGGCGGCCTACGTGAACCTCGGCGGCCTGGGCCGGTACATCTTCGACGGCCTCGCGCTCCGGGACTACCCACGGGTGCTCGTCGGCGCCGTTCTCGTCGCGGCCCTCGCGCTGATCGTGGACGGCCTGCTGGCCCTCGCGGTGTGGGCCTCGGTGCCGGGGACCGGCCGCCTGCGCCGCACCGGGACCGGAAAGGGGGGGCGGCCGACGACCTGTCCGTCGACAAGATCGTCCCCAGCCCGCTCGACCCGCGGGTCGCGCCGGCCGTGGCCGAGGCCGTCGCGGCCGCCGCCCACGCCGAGGGCGTCGTCTAGGCATCGCGAACACGCCGGGGAACGCCAGCACGTTGTTGATCTGGTTCGGGAAGTCGCTGCGCCCGGTCGCCACGATCGCGGCGTACTTGCGCGCCACCTCGGGGTGGATCTCGGGGTCGGGGTTCGACAGCGCGAACACGATCGAGTTCTCGGCCATCGTCGCGATGAGCTCCTCGGGGACGGTGCCCGCGGACACGCCCAGGAAGACGTCGGCACCGGCCAGCGCCTCCGCCGTGCCACCGGTGAGGCCGGCCGGGTTGGTGCGGGCGGCCAGGTCCACCTTGACCTCGTTGAGGTCGGTCCGGGAGCTCGAGACGATGCCCTTCGAGTCGAGCACGATCACGTCGGAGATCCCCGCTGCCAGCAGGATGTTCGCGCACGCCACGCCGGCCGCGCCCGCACCGGAGATCACGACGCGCAGGCCGGTGATGTCGCGGTTCTGGACCTTGACCGCGCCCTTGAGCGCGGCGAGCACCACGATCGCGGTGCCGTGCTGGTCGTCGTGCATGACCGGGCAGTCGAGGGCCTCGATGACGCGACGCTCGATCTCGAAGCAGCGCGGCGCCGAGATGTCCTCGAGGTTGACGGCGCCGAAGCTCGGGCGCAGCCGGATCAGCGTCTCGACGATCTCGTCGGGATCCTTGGTGTCGAGCACCAGCGGGATCGAGTTGAGGCCGGCGAAGTTCTTGAACAGCGCGGCCTTGCCCTCCATGACCGGCAGCGACGCGCGCGGGCCGATGTCGCCGAGGCCGAGCACCGCGGTGCCGTCGCTCACGACGACCACGAGGCGACTGGTCCACGTGTAGCGGTCGGCCAGCGACTCGTCGGCGTGGATGGCGCGGCTCACCTGGGCGACGCCGGGGGTGTAGGCGATGGACAGCGCTCGCTGGGTGTCGAGCGGAGCTGTGGTCTCGACAGAGAGCTTGCCGCCGAGGTGGCCCGCGAAGATCTCTTCGTCGGTCAACTCAACCTTGGACGGAGTGGTTGATTCAGACACGGGAGACACGATGACACTCCTACTCATGCCGCCCCCACGCGGGGGCGGGTTACTGGTAAGTAGCAGCGCCGAAGGGAAATTCGACGCAGCCGCAGGTTCATACTCGAGATGTGGGGTGAGGCTAACCGAGGGTGCACGATCAATTCCCGATTGGTTTTCGGGTAACAGCACTCACTTCGGAAGCGCGAAGGCGTCAGGCGGGGTGGGCCCGAGCACGAAATCTGCCGCTGATTTGTCCGACTTTCGCTCTCTCGTCGGGCGGTGGCACCGACGCTGGAGTGCAACAAGTGTGTCACCGGCCCTTTGTGTAGGCAAATCTCACCGAATTCGCCCGCGGAAGTGAGGTCAACCCCACCACTGCGTCCACAACAGCGCGGCTGTGACCAACAACACTCCTACCGAGCAGGATATGGCCGCTCCCCCACGCCTGCGGTCGGCGAATCGCTGCGCCAACACCACCACGATCGCGGCGGCGATGTGCGCCGCGACCGAGACCGCGCCGGGCCCCGGGAACCCCCGGCGACCGCCGAGGTACGCGGTGCCGACCACGACGAGGGCGAGCACCACCACACCGGCCGCGGTGGCACCGCTCAGCGCCCTGAGCCCGCGGACCACGGCCCCGTCGCGCTCGCCGTACTCCTGGTATTCGTCGAGTGACACGTGCTACCCGCCTGCGATGAATCCGCGAACCGAGTCCGCAATGAGCTGTACCGCGATCGCGGCCAGCAGGAGTCCGGCGATCCGGGCGAGCAGCGTGATGCCGCCGTCGCCGAGCAGCCGGATCAGCACCGTGGAGAACCTCAGCGCCAGGAACAGAATGAGGTGGATCGTGAGGATCGCCAAGCCGATGGCGAGGTAGGACGACGTCTGGCCGTCAGCCTGACTGACGAACACGATCACCGCGGCGATGGCACCGGGACCGGCCATCAGCGGGGTGCCGAGTGGCACCAGCGCGACATTGACGTCCTCGGCGCCCTGTATCTGGTTCGCACTGCGCCCGGTCAGCAGTTCCAGCGCGATGATCAGCAGCAGCAACCCGCCCGCGCCCTGCAGCGCCGGGATACCGATGTGCAGGTAGTTCAGGATGGCCTGACCGCCGACGGCGAACACCGTGATCACGGCCAGTGAGACCGCCGGCGCCTGCCAGGCCGCCCGGTTGCGGGCCTCCCGGCTCTTGCGGCCGACCAGCGACAGGAACACCGGGATCACGCCCGGCGGGTCCATGATCACGAACAGGGTGATCACCGCGGTCAGGTACAGCGTGGTGTCGAAGGACATCAGCGCGCGCCCGTCACCGGGTGACCACGGCTGCGCCCGTGGCGGCCGCGACGATCCGCTCGTACTGCTCGGGTGCCGTGACGAACTCGCCGAGCACCACCGACTTGTTGCCGCCGTGGTAGTCCGACGACCCGGTGACGATCAGGTCGAGGTCGCGGGCCAGTCCGGTCAGCAGCGCCCGGTCCTCCGGCCGGTGGTCGTGGTGGTCGATCTCGACGCCGCCCAGCCCGTCCGAGACGAGCTCGCCGATCTGCTCCGTTGCGAGCAGCCGGCCGCGGCTCGCGGCCCGCGGGTGCGCGATCACGCTCACCCCGCCCGCCCCGGCCACCATCCGCACGGCGTCGCGCAGCGGCGTGTCCGCCTTGTGCACGTAGTAGCGGCCGCCGGTCGCGAGCAGGTCGGTGAACGCCTCGTTCACCGACGCCACCACGCCCGCGTCGACCAGCGCCCGGGCCAGGTGGGGTCGCCCCGCGGCGGGCCCGGCGGCGGCCATCACCGCGTCGGGGTCCACCGGCAGTCCGTCCGCCGCCATCTTCTCGGCCATCGCCCGCAGTCGCCCGGTGCGCTCGGCCCGCAGCCGGCCCCGCTCGCGGGCAAAGGCGTCGTCGGCCGGGTCGAACAGGTATGCCAGCAGGTGCACCGCGACCGGTCGGCCGTCCTCGCCGCGGCCCTCGCAGGACATCTCCATCCCGCGGACCAGGCTCAGCCCGGCGGGCAACGCCGCCTCCGCCTCCGCCCAGCCGGCGGTGGTGTCGTGGTCGGTGAGTGCGACGACGTCGAGGCCCGCGGCCGACGCCGCCGCAATCAGTTCGGTGGGACTGTCGGTGCCGTCGGAGGCCGAGGAGTGGGTGTGAAGGTCGATGCGCACCCGGCCATTGTCTCAGGAACCGGAGAGTGCGGGCGGCCCGCCCGACCGCCGGGGATAGCATGGGCTCGAGCCCCAGGGGAGAGGAGACGCCGACGTGTCGTCCCTTCCGCCGCGCCGACACCTGCCGTCGCGTCCGCAACTGCCGTCGCTGCCGTCGTTCCGCTCGCCGCCCGGGCCCGAACCGGCACCGTCCGACCCTCCCTGGTGTCCCCCGGAGGACGCGATCGTGGACTGCGCGGTGTACGTCGGCGGCAGGCGACTGCCCGGCGCCTTCACCCACGAGACAGCGCTGGCGAAGGTACGCGCGCTGGGCCGAGGCTTCGCGTGGGTCGGACTGCACAAGCCGAGCGAATCCCAGATGACCTCCGTGGCAGAGTGTTTCGGCCTGCACGAGCTGATGGTCGAGGACGCCGTCGGGCACTCGCACCAGCGTCCCAAGCTCGAGCGCTACGACGACGTGATGTTCATGGTGCTGCGCACCGTCAACTACGTCGAACACGAGTCGATCGCCACGGCCAACGAGGTGGTCGAGACCGGCGAGATCATGATCTTCATGGGTCCCGACTTCGTGTTGACGGTCCGGCATGGCGAGCACTCCAGGCTCACCGGCGTCCGCCAGGGCCTCGAGGCCAACCCCGAACTGCTCGCGCTGGGTCCGTCCGCGGTCCTGCACGCCATCGCCGACCACGTCGTCGACTCCTACCTCGTGGTCACCGAGTCCGTCGAGAACGACGTGGACCTGATGGAGGAAGCGGTGTTCAGCACCGGAAACCGGGTCGCGACCGAGCAGATCTACATGCTCAAACGCGAGATCGTCGAACTGCGCAAGTCGGTGAACCCGCTGGCCAGCCCGCTGCAACGGCTCGGTCAGGACACCACCACCGGAATACCCAAGGAGGTCCGGCGCTACCTGCGCGACGTCCAGGACCACCACACCATCGTCGCGGAACGGATCGCCGAGTTCGACGAGGTGCTCAGCACGCTGGTCGACGCCGCGCTGGCCAAGATCGCCGTGCAGCAGAACACCGACATGCGCAAGATCTCGGCCTGGGTGGCCATCGCCGCGGTGCCGACCATGTTCGCCGGCGTCTACGGGATGAACTTCGAGCACATGCCAGAACTGCAGTGGACCTTCGGCTATCCCCTGGTGCTGGGCATCATCGCGGCCATCTGCACCGCACTGTTCGTGACGTTCCGGCGCAACGACTGGCTCTGAGCGGCGGTCCGGCCTGCCGCGCTAGAGGGACGCCGCCGCCCGGGCCGGGTCGCGCACGTCGATCCCGGCCTCCGCCCACGCCTCGCGCAGCGCCGCGGCCCCTCGCAGTCGCACCCACGCGGCCTCGGTGCCGGTGATCGGGACGGCATCGAAGAACCGCACCGGGTCGGCCGGCTCGGGCAGTGCAAGTTCACCGATGCCGCTCTCCCCCAACAACATTGCAGTGAAGGGCGCATCCTTCCAGAGCTGCTCACCGACGTCGAGCAGACCGTCGACGGTCAGGACGACGCCCTCCACCGCCGGCGCCGCGGCCAGTACCGCGAGCGTGCGATGCACGCCCGAGGCCACACCGGCGCCGCCCCGCAGGGTGAGCACCAGTTCGGCGCGCGGTCCCCGCACGGGGTCCGCGATCAGGTCGCTGGGATCGCCCATCGGGTGCCGGGAACAGCCCAGCGAGACGTAGCGCACCAGGTCGTCGTCGTCGGGACCGAAGCGGAGCACCTCGAGGGGTTCGAGCCCGAGGAAGGTCACCGAGGCAGCCGAGGGCGGCGGACCGCCGATCTGCTCGACGAGGTGCGCACGGACCGAGGCGATGACGCTGTCACTCACCTGCTCATCTAACACCGGTCCCCGCCGGAAGGGTCAGTGAGCCGGGGTCAGCGTGACGGTGGTCTCGTCCGGCGTCTCCGGTGCACGCAGGGTCAGGATCCTGGTGCCGGCGTCCCAGTTCGCGGCCTCGCCACCGGAGACCTGCGCGCCGTTCGGGAAGGTCCGCACCGGCAGGTAGATCTCCGTCGGGGCCGAGATCGACGCGTCGGGCCGGTAGGTGAGCTCGAGCCGCTCGGGCCCGCCCCGCCAACTGGTCGGGGTACCGGCGACCGCGCGGGGATACGGGTGGTCGAGGGCGGGCACCAGGTTGCGTGCGGTGCCGTCCTCCTCGTAGGGACCCCAGCTCCCCGGATCACGGGACCAGTAGCTGACGCCGGCGCCCATCTCCGTTGCCGTCGCGTAGATGCGCTCGACGAAGTCGAGTGCGCCGGGAAGTGTGGTGTCGAGTCCGAACTCCCCCAGGATGATCGGGACGTCGCCCAGCGCCGCCGCGGTGCGCAGCGTGTGGCCGCGCCACGCATCGACGGTGGCGTCGACGAGGTCGCGTGAGGTGCCCTCGTAGCCGCCGCCCAGGTCCATCGGCAACGGATAGATGTGCGGGCAGTAGGCAATTCGCTGGTCGCCGTCGCGCGCATCGTCGATCCGACCGAGACCGCTCGGCGTTCCCCAGTTCACGCCCATCGCCTGCGGTGCCACGCACACCCAGCTTTCCTGGTCGACGGTGCGGATCGCGTCGGCCGTCTTCTGGTACAGCGCCGTCAGCGGGCCGGCCTCGAAGACCGGGCCCTGCAGGGTTCCGCCGTACGGCTCGTTCATGAGGTCGTAGGCCACGACGGCGGGGTTGCCCGAGAACCGTTGCGCCACCGCCCGCCACGCCTGCGCGTAGTGGTCGGCGAGCTCTGGGTGCTCACCCGTCGTGTTCCAGAAGTTGTCGAACGCCCGGATCACCCCGGGATCCAGGTAGTACTGCTCCCACATCTCGTGGGATCCCACCGGCAGTCCGTCCATGTACGTGGCCCACGCCGGCGCGCCGTTGCCGGTCTTGCCGTCCGGGGTGATCGCGCCGGACCAGAGGTCCTGGTGCATGTCGAGCATCACCTGGTAACCGCGCTTCGCGTACCAGCCGACGCGTTCCTCGACGCGGTCGAGGTACGCCTGGTCGAAGACCCCCGGCTCCGGCTCCACGGACCGCCACGAGATCAGGAACCGGACGAAGTTGGTTCCCATGTCGGCATGTTCACGCGCGAGCTGCTCCTCGGTGAAGTCCGGCATCCCGTCCGGGGTGCTCTTCGCGCTCGACGCCGTGTTGAACCCCCGCAGCACGAGCGCTCGGCCCGCCTCGTCGGTGAGGAACGACGCCGCCGGCGCGGGATCGGATCGCAGCGCAGCGCCGACACCGCCCGTGAGGACGAGCGCTCCGGCCACCAAGAGGGACACCACTCTGATCCGCCGCACACTCGACCTTCTTCACCGTTTCGCCACGCCTGGTCTTCTGGACGCCGATATTGTGGCGACATGTCCGAGTCCCCCGAGGCCGTTTCGGTGAACCCACAGGTCAGGCCGGTTCCCGGCTCGAGCGCGGTTGACGGGTCCCTGGACCAGTCAACCGCGCACGAGCACGAAGTGCCTACCGGTCCGTGGGCCGGCACGGTCACTGTCGCCGTGATCTCCGCTCTCTTCGGGACCTGGACGCTGACCGGCACCGCCCTGACGTACCTGCCGGCGCTGCTCGTGCCCAGCGCCCTCGGGTTGCCCTTCGGGGTGCCGCCGCTGCGTCTGACGCCGCTCGGCGAGACGACAACCGGATCCTGGGCGGTGGACGTGATCGCGGCGCTCGTCATGATCGCCGTCGTCTGGATGCGGTTGGTCAGCTCGTCGAGGCTGCACCCGGCCGGCGGCGTGGCCCGCGCATTCTGGGCGGGGCTGGGCGCCACCGTGATCGGCGTCGTGGCCGGCAACCTGGTCCGCATCGTGTACCTGAGTTTCGTGCTGCACGAAGGGCCGGGCGCCTACCTGGCCTCGCTCGTGGGCGGCGCACTCGTCTCCGTCCTGTGGGGCGCCGTGGTCGGGGTGGCAGTCGGCGTCGCCCACGCGATTGCCCGACAGGTCACGGTCCGGCTGGCGTCACGGCATCGGAGTGAACCGGACGTCGTGACTGTCGGCGCCGCGATGCGCGAACCGCAACAGCCGCAACGCCTCTGACGCGACCTCCGACTCGACACCCTGACCCAGGCGCCGGAATGTCGTGACCTCCACGACGCCGGCCCCCTTCTTGGCAGTGACGGTGACGAATCCGGCCACCGTCCCGTCGACCAGGATCGTCGGCTTGATGATCCCGTTCACGGTGAACACCACCTTGCGGTGCTCGTCCGAGATCACCCGGGTCCGGTTCGCGTGGCCGAGGAGCACACTGTCGAAGGGCGCGAGGATCCGCACCGGCACCGCGCACGACGGGTCCGGACGCAACGCGTCGGGCAGGTCGAAGAGCTCCGCCCCGTCCTCGTCGAGGAACACCCGCAGCCGCGGCCGCAGCCGTTCGAACACCTCCGCCAGCCGGGTCAGCCCCGACCACGCCTGGGCGTCCGCGACGCTCGCCGGGCCGTAGGCGGCCAGGTACCGCAACAGCAGTCGCTCCGGCTCGGGCCGCGTCGGGGCCGGGGCGCCGAGCCAGTTCTCGACGGTGGCGCACACCGGCTGCCCCGAGCGCCCCCACAGGCCGCGCGGGGGCACCTGCACCAACGGCAGCAGGCACCGCGCCGCATGGGCGAGCGCCGCCGGGTCGCGGTCCGGCCAGTGCCGCGCCATCAGCGGACGCAGGGCGGCCATGGTCATCGGGGTGGCGTCGAGCAGGTCACGGCTCACCGCGGCGAGTTCCGCGGTGTCCAGCCCGGCCAGTGCCTCGCGGTGCGCGGCGTTGGTGCGCAGGTCCGTGTCCATGATCGGCTGCACCCAGGGCCGCAGCGCCAGGGCGTCGGCCGCGGTGACCGCGTGCACCGTGCCGCGCATCAGGACCATGCGCACCACCTGCCGGTCGGCGATCAGGTCCGACAGCTCGGAAGGGTCGAAGTCGGCGAGCCTCGCCCACAGCGCGTAGTACGGCGCCGACGGCGACTGCGCCTGCAACCCGTAGAGGTGCCCGACCAGGTCGAGTGCCGTACCTGCCTCACGCCGAAGCAGGTGCTGGCGGTCCAGGGTGGCGCGCGAGAGCGCCCCGGCCGTCAGCCGTTCTCGGGTCGTTCCACCAGCCGCCACCGGCACACCTCCCGCTCGATCGAAGTAGTGACGGGCCCCAGGCTAGGACAGGACCGGCAAACTCACAGCCGGCCGGCAGCGGCAGCGGACAGGAAGCGTCCCGCGGCGCTCTCCACACCACCGCACCGGACCGCCCTGATCAGGCCATTCATGTTCTCCAGCACAGGATTCGACTCGCCCCGAGTCCGTCCTGGGACCCTGCTGTGAATACCCCCGCAGACCTGTCCGGGCCGCCGATCGGGTGCACGGCGGTCCCGACCAGGGCCAGTACTCACAGCAGGACCACGACAGGGACCGGGGCGACAACTGGCAGCCCGGCCCCTCAGCTCCCCCAGCTGCCCGGCGGGCTGAATTTCGGGAGCTGAGTCCTGCCGGGGCCGTCGCCGCGCGTTCCTCCCCACACGCGCGGCGGCGGTCGCCTAGATCGCCAGCTTGGCCAGCAGGTCGCGGGCGCGCTCCGCGGTCTTCGGTTCGCACAGCACGTCGTAACGGCCGGCGACCAGCTGCATCGTGGAGGCGAAGTCGCGCTGGCCCCGGGTCGCCGCGTACGGGATCACCGCGGAGATCAGACCGAACACGATGCCGCCCAGGATGCCGGCGACCAGCGGGCCGAGCAGGCTGTCGGTGAACAGCCCCAGCAGCAGGCCGAGGAACACGCCGAGCCACGCACCCGAAACGATCCCGCCGCCAATGACTTTCGCCCAGGTGAGCCGGCCGAGCACCCGCTCGACCTGCATCAGGTCGACACCGACGATGGTGACGTCCTCCACCGAGAACTGCTGGTCGGACAGGTAGTCGACGGCGCGCTGCGCCTCCGCGTACGTGGGGTAGGAGCCGATCGGCCAGCCGCTGGGTGGGGTGGGCAACCCGCCTCGTCCGGTCCTATTCGGCTGTGCGAGAGGATTGGTCATCGTCGGCGCTCCATCGTGGTCGGTCGGTCGGTTCTCGGCGGTACCGGGCCGGGCGTGCCCTCACCAGGATGGTGCGAGCGTCCGCCGATGTCCATTTTACGGAGATTCGGGGTCGAACCGCATTGTCCGTGCCATCCCGGCCGCCCGCCCCTTGCCCGCGATCACCTGCGCCATCTTCGCGCTCGCCTCGTCGATCATCTCGTCCCCGAGCATCACGGCACCCCGGCCGCCACCGGCCGCGGAGGTGTGGAACTCGTAGGCGTCGAGGATCATCTCGGCGCGGTCGTAGTCGGCCTGGCGCGGGCTGAACGCCTCGTTGGCCGCGTCGATCTGGGTGGGGTGCAGCACCCACTTGCCGTCGAAGCCGAGCGCTGCCGTGCGCCCCGCCGCCCGCCGGAAGGCTTCGACGTCGCGGATCTGCAGGTAGGGACCGTCGATCGCCTCGAGGCCGTGGGCGCGGGCGGCCATCAGGATGGTCATCAGGATGTGGTGGTAGGCGTCGCCGGTGTCGTACCCGTCCGGCTGCTCCCCCACCACCAGGGTCCGCATGTTGATGCTCGCCATGAAGTCCGCCGGACCGAACACCAGGGTCTGCACCCGGGGACTGGCCGTCGCGATGGCGTCGATGTTGGTGAGCCCGAGCGCATTCTCGATCTGCGCCTCGATGCCGATCCGTCCCACCTCGAGCCCGTTGGCCTTCTCCACCTGGGTCAGCAGCAGGTCCAGCGCCTGCACGTGAGCCGCCTCGGTCACCTTCGGGAGCAGGATCGCGTCCAGGTTGGCGCCCGCGCCGGAGACGACCTCGACGACGTCGGCGTACGTCCACTCGGTGGTCCAGTCGTTGACCCGGACGACCTTGATCTGCCCGCCCCACCCGTCGGAGTTCAGTGCGTCGACAATCTCGCTGCGCGCCTGCGCCTTTGCGATGGGCGCGACCGCGTCCTCGAGGTCGAGGAAGACCTCGTCGGCGGGCAGGCCCTTCGCCTTCTCGATCATCTTCCGGCTGCTGCCGGGGACCGCCAGGACGGACCGCCGCGAACGCGCGTGCACCATGAGGACCTCCAGAAAAATGGGGTGGCGTGCCCCCGGAGAACCGCGTCTACCAGCCCGCGATCCGACGTCGGGACACCGAGCGAATTAGCCTTGCCATCATGGCAGCAGTGAGCAAGGTCTTCGCAGCCAGGCTCGCGGGCCTGGTGGTGCTCGGACCTGACGGCGAATCGATCGGCAGGGTGCGTGACGTCGTCATCACCATTCGCGTGGGACGGCAGCGACCGCGGGTGCTCGGACTGGTCGTGGAACTGCTCACCCGGGGCCGGATCTTCATCCCGATGCTGCGGGTGACGGCGATCGCCCCCGGCTCGGTCACGGTCACCGGGAACGTGAGCCTGCGCAGGTTCGCCCAGAAGCCGGGCGAGGTACTGGTCCTCGCGCAGGTCCTCGACACCCCGGTGCGGATCGACGACCCCGAACTCGAGGAGCTCGCCGGCCAGGACGTGCTGGTGGTGGACCTCGGCATCGAGCTGACCCGCACCCGCGACTGGGTCGTCTCCCGGGTCGCCGTCCAGCGGCCGCGCGGGCGGCTCTCCCGCCGTGCCGCCGTGCATGTCGTGGAGTGGCCACACGTGCAGGGCCTGACCCAGTCCCAGCTGGCGCTGCCCGGCCAGGGCGTCGCCCAACTGCTGGCCCAGTTCGAGGGGATGCGGCCCGCCGACGTGGCCAACGCGATGCGGGACCTGCCGGACAAGCGCCGGTACGAGCTGGCGATCGCGCTCGACGACGAGCGGCTCGCGGACGTGGTGCAGGAGCTGCCCACCGACTCCCAGACGGATCTGCTGATGCACCTCGAGGTGGAGCGTGCCGCGGACGTGCTCGAGGCCATGGACCCCGACGACGCCGCCGACCTGCTCGGCGAGCTGCCCGACGCCGAGGCCGAGTCGCTGCTGCAGCTGATGGACCCGGTGGACTCGGAACCCGTCCGACGGCTGCTCCAGCACTCCCCCGACACGGCCGGCGGCCTGATGACCCCGGAACCGGTGATCCTGACCCCGGCCACGACGGTGGCCGAGGCCCTGGCCCGGGCCCGGCACCCCGACCTGACACCCGCCCTGGCGAGCATCGCGTTCGTGGTCCGGCCCCCGATCTCCACCCCCACCGGGCGCTACCTGGGCTGCGTGCACCTGCAACGGCTGCTGCGCGAGCCACCCGCGACACTGGTCGGCGGCATCCTGGACACCGACTTGACCCGGCTCGACCCCGAGGACTCGCTGACCACGGTGACCCGGTACTTCGCCCGGTACAACCTGGTGTGCGGGCCGGTGGTCGACGACGAGGAGCACCTGCTCGGCGCGGTCGCCGTCGACGACGTGCTCGATCACCTGCTGCCGACCGACTGGCGCGAGGAGGCGGAAGACGATGAGTGAGAAGTCCACCCCCGACCGTCAGCGCCTGGACACGCCCCGCGGTCCGCGGCGCCTGGGCCTGAACATCGACGTCGAGGCCGTCGGCCGGGTCAGCGAGTCGATCGCCCGCTTCCTCGGCACCGGCAAGTACCTGGTCATCCAGACCGCGGTGGTGATCGTGTGGATCGCCCTCAACATCACCGCCGTGGGACTGCAGTGGGATCCGTACCCCTTCATCCTGCTGAACCTGGCCTTCTCCACCCAGGCCGCCTACGCGGCGCCGCTGATCCTGCTGGCACAGAACCGTCAGGAGAACCGCGACCGGGTCTCGCTCGAGGAGGACCGGGCCCGGGCCGAGCAGACGAAGGCGGACACCGAGTTCCTGGCCCGGGAACTCGCCGCGCTGCGGATCGCGGTGGGCGAGGTCGCCACACGCGACTACCTGCGCCGCGAACTCGACGAGATCAAGGGCCTGCTCGCCGACCGCGACGCCGACGTCACCCGGTCGCCGCGCGGCTGACCGCCGGCCGTAGCGAACCCTGCTCCGCCTCCGATACAAAAGACGAACACGGCCGTTTCCGTTATGTAACCTGAATCACATTTCGGGGGACGACGTGTCGAGGAGGGTGAATGCGGATCAGGGGGATGGCGACCGCGGCCGCGATTGGGCTGGTGTCGCTCGCGACGGCCGTGTCGTCGGCAGGTGCCGTGAACGCGTCGGACCTGGCCACCGAGCCGGCACCGGCTCCGGCCGTCGCCGCACCCGACGCCCCGCCCACCGGCACGGTGGGACTGGTGGCACCGGCCCCGCGCCCGGTCCGCACGCCCCGCGCCTACACCCCGCCCCCGCCGGTCTGGTTCGAACTGCCGCCCGCGGTGGCCGAGAAGCTCACCCCGATCCCGGTCTCGCTCAGTGCGCTGGGCATTCCCGAATTGGTGCTGGGCGCCTACCGGGCCGCGGAGGCCACCCTGGCCACGCAGTCCCCGGGCTGCGGCGTGAGCTGGCACCTGCTGGCCGGGATCGGCCGGATCGAGTCCGGGCATGCCGGCGGCGGGCGCACCGACGCCGCGGGCACCACCGTGACCGGGATCCTCGGCCCGACCCTGGACGGCACGCTGGCCGGCAACAACGTCATCGCCGACACCGACGGCGGCCGACTCGACGGGGACCCCCGGCACGACCGCGCGGTGGGGCCGATGCAGTTCATTCCCGGCACCTGGGCCCGCTACGCCGCGGACGGCAACGACGACGGCGTCTCGGACCCGAACAACGTCTTCGACGCCTCACTCGCGGCCGCGCGGTACCTCTGCTCCGGCGGGCTGAACCTGCGCGAGCCGGCCCAGGAACTCAAGGCGGTGCTGAGGTACAACAATTCGGCCGCGTACGCGTCGAACGTGCTGGCCTGGTCGGCCGCCTACGCCGCGGGCGGCACCCCGACCGCGGGTTCGATCCCGGATGTCACCACCGAACCCGCCACACCCGTCCCGCCGACGACGCCGGCCGACCCGGCCAGGATCGGGGACCACTCGCCCGCGGTGGACGCCGCAGCGCCCGCGTCACCGCAGGCCCCTGCCCCGGCGCCGCTGATCCCGGGCCTGCCCGCGCTGCCGGAGCTGCCCTGCCTGATCTTCTGCCCGCCGGCACCCGCCGCCCCCGAGGGGCCCCCGGGAGCACCGGCT
>NZ_JBFUHZ010000062.1:0-21934 GCF_056402135.1 Rhodococcus sp. P4_C10
CGCCTACACGGCGCGCGATGCGGCCGCCGGCCACCGCACCGCGGCCGCCGGATCCGCCACCGCGGCCGCCGGATCCGCTGGCGCCGCCGCCGACTCGGCGGCCGCCGCCGACCAGGACCGCGCCGCGGTCGACACCGCCAAGGGGCAGATCGACGGCGCGTACGCGGACGTCATGGGTGCGCGCACGGACACCTACACCGCGCGCGACGCCGCGCAGGGCCACGCGAACACCGCGACAGAGAAGGCGAACGCCGCGGCGCAGGACGCCGTCGACGCCGACGCCGCGCGGGCGGCCGCCCAGCAGGCCGCCCAGGACGCGCAGAACGTCGGCGGTGTGCCCACCACCCGCCGTGTAGAGGGCGTCGGCGCGCTGACCGGCGGCGGCGACCTCGCCGCCGATCGGGAGCTGGACCTCACCCCCGAGGCCAAGGGGTTCCTCGCACTGGCAGGTGGTGCGTCGCAGCCCGGGCACACCCACGTGATGGACGACATCACCGACCTCGGCGCGGAGCTCGACACCGCTCTCTCGTGGAAGGCCGACCTCGTCGACGACGGCGCCGGCGGCCGCGTGATCCCGACGTCGCTGATCCCGGCCATCGCGACGACGAAGACCGTCGTGGTCGCGACGTCCGCGCTACGTCTCGCGCTGACCGCGGGGCAGGTGCAGTCCGACGACCGGGTCGTGCAGACCAACAACCCCGGGCGCGGCACGTACTTCCTCACCGGGACCGACCGCACGCAGGAGTCGTCGTGGACGCTCGCCGTCGCACCGACCGACGTCGTGCAGTCGGTGAACGGGCAGAACGGCGTCGTCGTGCTCGCCAAGGGCGACGTCGGACTCGGTAGCGCCGACAACACGTCCGACGCGCAGAAGGTCGCGAGCGGGCCGATCAAGGATGCCCTCGCGGGGAAGGCCGGCAGTCATCCCGGGCAGACGATCGTGCACTTCGTCGGCACGCAGGCCGCGTACGACGCGCTGTCCGCGGCGACGAAGAACGCCGTCGGCTTCGTCGCGGTCGTCTACTGATGGCCGTCCGGATCGGTACCGGCAGTGCCGCGGCCGAGCTCAAGAAGGTGATGGTCGGGACCGGGTCCGCGGCGGTGCCGGCGAAGAAGGTCATGTTGGGCACCGGGTCGGCGGCCGTGCAGGTGTGGTCGGACTCCACCCCGATGGGCGCCTACCAGTCCACCGCGGTGACTCTCACCAAGAACGGATGGAAACGCCTCGCTTCGCTGACCCCACTGCCGGCCTACCCCGACACCGTGATCACGGGCGGCAACGCCCTGATGGTGCCCCCGGGCCTGTACAAGATCACCGCGAAGATGACCATCGACGACAACGACAACTCGCAGTTGCGGTTCCTCGTCGGCGCCGCGGTCGTCTACACCTCGCCCGTCTCCAGCAGCAGTGAGACGATCGCCGCGACGTGGACCGGCGAGATCAGCGCTGCCGGCGTCGGCATAGAGGCGTTTTGTAACTACGAGGACAACACAGTGGCCGGCGCCAATAACACGTACATCACCGTCGACCCCGCTTGACCGACAACGCCCCCACCTACCGCATTCAGCGGCCAGGGTGGGGGCGTTTCGTCGTTGCAGGAACCGAACTCGGGTCCGCGGCGTCCAACCTCATGTGACCGACGACCAGGAGATCGTGCTCGCGGAGCTGCATGCCGACGCCGACCCCGCGGTGCTCGCCCGGCTCCGGCGAGATCCGGAGTCCGCCGCGGTGCTCGACGCGCTCGACCGCGTCGTCGCCGAGCTGCGCGCTCTACGCACGAAGTAGCCCCCGTCCTCAGATTGAGTACGGGGGCTCCTTGTGTCACTTCGACTCGCCGATTAACCCTGCGCGGTCCGCGCGGACCCAGCGGCCTTGTACTCGGCCATGTAGTCGTCAACCTGCTTTTTCAGCGTCACTACGAAGGACTCGGCAGCGCGCTTGGCGTCCTGTTCAGTGAAGGGATCGAGCTTGATGTACTGCCTGAAGACATTCACAAACCCGTCGAGCTCAACGCCCGCGGCCTGAAGTCCTGCCGGCTTCGCGAGCGGTTGGGTTGTCATGCTTGCGAGAACCTGGAACGCGGTCACCACTTTCGACGCAGCTTCGGTGATGTCATTGGGTGCGACGACCTTGAGACGGTGAAACGCCTTTGAGAGGCTGACCATCTCGTCAACCTGGGTCTCGGCAAACATGAACTTCTCGAGGGCCTTCGGGTCGTCGACACCACGTTCGGTGTTGAACATGTCGCGCATGGCGTTGAAGACGCCCTTCACGTCGAGCGACTTCGTGAGCGACTCGGCAGCCGTCTCTGCGAAGTTCATCGCAGCCTCGCGGACCAGTTGCTCGTTCGACTTCCTGTCTTCGCGCTCCTCCTTGCGGTCGAGGATCTTGTCCTCTTGCTTCGCCTTGCGCTTGTCGCTAGCGCGCAGCGATATTGCGCCGCCGCCAACAGTGATCACGCTACCGAAGGCGGTGCCCCACCAAAAGGAGCCCTGTGAAAGGAAATCGGACAATGCGCTCATGGATGTGGAAGCTAGCAGCCGTGACCGACAAGCCGCAGCAAGGCCCGGTGCGGATGGGCCGGTAGACGGAGGAGGCGGGCCGCGGCTTCCGACTTATATGTCGGTGCGGCGTCGTGTTGGTAACCGAGCCGTCCGGATGCCCGAATCCGCGTAACCGGCGGCCGCTGTCAGATCTGCGAAACTAGTGGTGGCGTCAGCCGCCTGCCAGTGACCGACTGGGTATCGACTACTTTCGAACGATGCGCCGATCTATAGCCATGCTCGGACTTGCAATCGGTCTGGCCGTCTATGTTGCCGCCTTCCTGGTGACCTCGCCGTTCATGCTCTGCACCGAATACGCGTTCCCTCCTCCGCCGGGTACCCCGGACTGGACTGCGTACAGCTTCGAACCCGACTTCACACGAGCATGGTCACCTCTGGTCAGCGCAAACTGCCGAGCTGTCTATCCAACCGGATACGAAGAATCGGTCACACTTATCGACTGGCCAGCCAACCTGATGGCACTCACTGGGCTCGTAGTGATGGCCATCTCAGCGCTGTTCTGGATCCGCTCTCGCCGCCTCGCCGCCTAGAGACAAATGCCCTTGAACGGTGCGGGACGACGCTTCCCTCGTCGACCCGCACCGAGATCATGGGGCCGGTGTTCGAATGCTCCGGTGTTGACAGCCGACACAGGAACCCTCCGCGGCCCGCAGTCGCCAGAGTAGCGATTCTCGAACGACCGTGCGAACCGGACTACGCTCGGATCCATGGCCACGTACACCGAGTCGGCCCCGGATCACTGCCCGAACGGCCACCCGCTCGGCCCGGGCAGCTGCCTCGTCGGTTGGGAGGCCTGCGCGTGCTCGCCGCGACTCGGGCACCGCACCCACGTCTGCCGCGAGTGCGGAGCTGTCACCTACACGCCGCCGTGTGTCGGGCCGGCGCCGCAGCGGGATCGGTGGCCAGACTCGGTCAACGGCTAGGGCAACTCGGCACGAAAATGGCTGCGGCCCCGTCGACACAGGGGGGAGGTCGACGGGGCCTACGCCAGACACCGAGGGATGCTGGCGCGAACTCACCCTAGGTGCCGCAAGTTGTTACTCGCGCGTACGACACGTGACATCTTCCAAATGCTGGGCGGACACTTGAATTGCGATCACATATGCGGACTCTCGTTGATGTGATCCCGCAGGCGGCGCAGAAACTTCTCCCGATGATGGTGCAGTAGTTCAGCCTCGGCAGCATCCACGGCTTGTTCGTGCTGTTCGATTCTGCGCAGTTACAGTGCGCGCGTTGTGCGAGCTGGGGCGGTCTGCTCGCGGAGTGCGCATGCTCGGGCGTGGGCGGATTTGTCGTCCAGCAGGTAGGCCGCCGCACGATCGCAGTCGATGAGGACCTTCTCGTATCCGAGGCGCAGTGCCGACTCCTCGGGGAGCCACGCAACGGCGGCGACCTCGATCAGTTGGAGTGGTAGGCACGCGAGCCGGTAGTTGAATCGGCCCATCGCCATGGGCAGGCTGGGCACTCAGCCCGTTTCCAATCGGGCTCCCGCTGCGTCATCGAACCGTCGTGCGAGATCGGCTTCGCGCCCCTGAAGCCGTGTTCGGCGGTTGTACTCCACTGCTTGTTGGACGGACGAGAAAGTACGGAACTGATCGTTCAGTCCGGTCGCGCGCAGGGCGCGTCTGACGGGTGGGGGTGGTGCGGCCAGAAGTATCTCGAGGCCGTTGCGGTCCGCTCGGAGCCGACCTTCTGCGAGCTTCTGGGCTGCGGAGATGCTGAAGAACGTCGTGTTGGACAGGTCGAGGATCAGCGAGGTCACGGCTACGTCGATGCCGAAGTTCAAGGCGGCGACGAATTCCGGTAGGGCTGGTACGTCGATGTCGCCGGCCACTTCCAGCACTGTCGACCCTGGCCCTGACGAGCGCTGGCGTGAAGCGGTCAGGCGGTCGTCGAGTCGGCTGTAGTGGAGCGTGTGGGCTCGCATTGCAGAAACCTCCTCAAGGGGCGCGAGTCGGCGCGTGAGGTGGGTCGGCGGGATCGGGCGATCTCAGATCGCGACAGCCACCCTGCACCAGGTTCGGCTGTGGTCTCAACCGCCTTCAGGTTTAGCAGATCTGCAGGTCAGAGGAAAGGCTTGTCCGCTCTGTGCTTCTCCGGGACGGTTGGGTGGCCCCGCCAGGTCCGTGGGGACGGCCCGGCGGGGCCAGGCCGTCCTAGGGGGATGAAGGGCGGCACTCTAACCGTAGGCGCCTCAATCAACAGCCGAGCTGGCTTTCGGCCCCGGGGGTGATCATCCGGCCAGTCTCTCAGGACGGATCGAGTCGACGCCGTCATACCCAAGTCGACGCCGCGGCGACGCGGTTGGTCAGCACTCGCCACCTGTGGATCCTGGGCGCCGAGTGCAAGCGAGCGCCCCGGCGGCCTGAGCGCATCTGCGAATCATGTTGTGCTGCAACAGGATACGTGCTACCTTCGTGTCACAAGTTCACAGGGCGCATCTCCGCGAAGCCACACCACGCGAGGAACGGATTTGCGGCGGCGAGGGTGCGAACCCCCAGGACCCGCTCGTCGAGCAATCGGCACAGCCACGAACGAAGAAGCCCCCCAGCCGAATGGCTGGGGGGCTTCTTTCTGGACGGGCTAGTCGCCGGCCCCGGGGATGATCAGCTCGTCGGACTCGGGGTACCGGTAGGCCCGGCGGCCATCGGCGAGGGTGACCCAGCCGAGCTGGCCTTCATCTGTGGGCGGGTTGAACGTCATGCGTCCAGTCTCGCAGAACGTGCCAGGTCAGCTAACCGTCGTGGCCGGAGCTTCGGACACCGTCGGCTGCGGCGTGGCTGCCGCACTCCGAGTCAGGTTGACAACGCAGGCATCGACGGCCTGGACCCGCTCGTCACCGGCAGAAATCTGGAGCGGCGCGGCGCTCGCCTTCGGCCACTTGGTCGCGCTGCGCGCCCCGCCAGTCGACGCGAACGGCATCAGTCCACTGAGCACCCACACGTCCGACCTGTTCTCGAACTTGCCGTCCGGTCGGACGGTGGATGCACCGAAGAACGTCAGGTCGCCGTCGACGATCACCTGCGTGTTGCCCAGGGCGAGTGTCTCGTCGGTCAGCCCGTTCGATACGGCAATCACGGCATCCTCGCTCGCCGCGACGCAGCGCGGATCGGATACGGGCGCGGCAGCCGGTGCGGGAGCATCGGCGGTCGCCGACGGCATCATGGCTGCTGACGTGGCCGGCAGTTTGGCGTCATCGGAAGTCGACGAGCACGCGCCGAGGGTGAGCGTGACAGCGGCCATGGCTGCTGCGGTGATTGTCCGTTTCATGCCCGGATTCAACCAGACCTCCCGGTCGCGTCCGCCGCTGTCATGCAAACGGCGGACGCGCGCGCTGCTCCGCCGTGACGCCGCCGCGTCGCGTCCGTCGCGCTGACGCGTCACGCTTCAGATCGAACAGGACTGCGTCGGGCGCGTCGACCGGCGCTGGCGCGTCTGACTCCTCGGTGTGCGGCGCTGCGGCGCGGTCCTGCGTCGCGTCGGTGGTCCGCGGGACTGCGTCAGCAGTGGGTGCGTCGCCCTGGCCCTCAGCCGTGGCCAGTTCGGCGACCGCGTCGCGCATCAGCTGCGCCAGGTGCTGCGCCGCGAGGAGGAAAATCGGCGTCACCACGAACACCGCCGCGGCGGCCTCGCCCGGGAGCGGCCCGGCAGGCAAGAGCGCCGACGCGCACGCCGCGACGATCGACACCAGCGTTGCGCCGACGAGCAGCACCCAGGCGTACGCGTGGGCCTTGCCAGTCAGGGATCGCGTCGCCCGGGTCGCGACGAGCGCCAGGCCGTCGACGATCAACGGCCAGGCGTAGGCGATCGGCTCGAAGTAGCCGGCGCGCAGGGCGAGGTCGACAAGCTTCGAATAGCTGATGACGAGCGCCACTACGGTCAGCACGTCGACGGCGTTGGTGTCGGTGAAGGTGGGCATCTTGACGAAGGCGAGCTTCTTCACGGCCGGTCTCCCTCGAGGTTGATGATCATGCGGCTGATCGCGGCCTGGAGGTCGCCGAGACCCCGGAGGCTGGCGAGGCCGAAGGGGGCACCGGCGGCCATGTGGGTGGAGATGCTGCGGCAGGACGCGTCGAGCAGCTCGTGGAGTCGGTCGCAGACGGTGGTGTTGGTCATCGTGCGGCCGCCTGCGGTGCGGTGCGGCAGGCGCAGCGGCGGATCGGGAGCCCGTCGGTGTCCTCGACCCAGCCTCCAACGCAGTCGCTGCACGTGCGCTTCAGCTCGTCGGGGCTGGGAGGGCCCGCCGTGACGCGGGGCAGCGGCAGCGCCGCCCACAGGCGGAGCCAGCCGTGCACGTGCATCGTCGGGTTCTCGGGGCGGTGGGCCTTCTGGGCGGCGTCGACGAGGGCCTGGACGCCGTGAACGTCGAGCAGCGCGAGGATCTCGCCCTTCCGGATCTTGGCGAAGCTAGCGGGGAGGCCGGCGGCGAGCGTCGCGGCCTCGAGGTCGGCGAGCGCCTGGTCGTCCTTGGCTAGGAACTCCTGGGCCTTCTCCGACAACGACGCCCTGACGTTCGCCTCGCACTGGCGAGGTCCGCGCTCGGCCTGGTTGTTGTTGGTCTCAGTCCTTCGTGACTCAGTCCTTGTAAAGCGGCCCAGTTTCCCGGTGGACGCACGACCAGCGACCGGTTTCCTGGGTGCCGGGGCGACCTGCGGGTTCTCGACCGCGACAGGCTCTTCGTAGACGGTCTGGATCGTCTCGAAGCGGCCGGTGTCGGGGTCCTGGCGCTTTTCGCGGACGAGGTAGCCGTACGCCTCGAGCTCGCGCATCGCGGTGCGGATCGCTTCGCGGCCCTCGCGGGGGGACTGTGCGGCGATGGCTTCAGAGCGGGTGCGCCAGTCGGCGGGCTTGCTGAGGAGGTAGAGCAGGACGCCGCGAGCGCGGAAGCTCAAGCGGCTGTCGTTGATGACCTCATTGCTGAGGATGGTGAAGTTGTCAGCGCGGCGCGGGCCACGCTGAATCCCACCCAAGACATGGGTATGCTGGGGCACGTTCGACTCCTGTGATAGTCGGACCACGCCCCGGGAGTGTTAGCGCACTCGCCGGGGTCTCTTATGTTGTTGTGCTGGTGATCGTGGCAGGTAGGGCCTGATCTGTCCAGCTTTCCCGTTCCGGATCTGTTCCGGATCTGCTCCGGATCTGCTGGCACGACCTGGCACTTTGTGGCATCACGTGGCCTACCTGGGACATGAAGAAACCCCAGGCGAAACGTACTCTCACCTGGGGCTTCGTGGAGCCGCCTGACGGAATCGAACCGTCGACCTTTTCATTACGAGTGAAATGCTCTACCGACTGAGCTAAGGCGGCGTGTCCGACCTTGCGATCGAACCAGCAGGAGTCTAGCGGCATCGACCCCGGATACGAAAATTGACCCCCACCCCGGCCAGTTCGGCCGGGGTTGCTCAGTTCAGCGCCGCGCCCAACCGGGCCACCATGGCGGCCACCGCGAACCTGGGCTTGACGTTGACGGCGAGCGCTTCCCGGCAGTCCAGCACGGCCTCGATGCAGCGCAGCAGCGCCTCCGGGCTCCCCGCGGCCGCCATCTTCCGCACCTGGTCCGCCTTGTCCGGGTGGTTCGCCTGCGCGTTCGAGCCGAGCGAGACGGCCAGCGCGTCCCGGTAGAGCCCGGCCAGGTCGATCAGCGCGCGGTCCAGGCTGTCGCGTCCGGTCCGCGTCGCCCGCGACTTCTGCCGCCGTTCGAGGTCCTTGAGCGCCCCCGCCGAGCCCCGCAGCGCGCCGGCGGCGCCCTTGCCGGTGCCGCCCGCGCCCAGTGCGGTGCGCAGTTCCTCGGTCTCCCGCTCGTCCCTCGACGCGCTCATCTCCTTGGCCTCGGCCTCGGCGGCCCGCACCAACTCGTCGGCCGCCGCGTAGGCGGTGCCGGGCCGGGTGGCCGCGGACGCCAGGCCCAGGGCCTGGTCCCGCCGAGCACGGGCCTCCGAGTCGGTGGCCAGCCGTCTGGCCCGGCCCACGTGTCCTCCGCTGATCGAGGCCGCCAGCCGCGCGGCCTCCGGATCCAGTCCGTCCCGCTCGCGCAGCACCCCGGCGATCGCGTCGACCGACGGCGTCACCAGCGCCACGTGCCGGCACCGCGAGCGCAGCGTCACGGAGATGTCCTGCGGGTCCACCGACGGCGCGCACAGCAGGAACACCGTCCGCTCCGGCGGCTCCTCGACAACCTTGAGCAGCGCATTCGCCGCACCCTCGGTGAGCCGGTCCGCGTCCTCGATCACCACCACCTGCCAGTAGCCGGTGCTGGGGCGGCGGGCGGCGGTGCGCACGATGGCCCGCATCTCCGCGACGCTGATGCTCAGCCCCTCCGGGACCACCCGGCGCACGTCGGCGTGGGTGCCCGCCATGGTGGTGGTGCAGGCGTGGCAGTGCCCGCAGCCCGGGACGCCGGCGTCGGTGCACTGCAGCGCGGCGGCGAAGCACAACGCCGCCACCGATCGGCCCGAGCCGGGCGGTCCGGTGAACAGCCACGAGTGCGTCATCAGCGAACCCGCGGACTGCGCGCCGCCGCGTGCCGCCGTCGCGGCGCCCGTCAGCTCCGTCTCGACGTGCTCCTGACCGACCAGCCTGTCGAATACTCCTGCCACGCCGCGAGCCTATCGGTCGCCACCGACCGAGCCCGACCCGCGCGCGGTCAGGACTCCGTCGTGGTCGACTTCTTCGCCGGCGCCTTCTTGGCCGCGGTCTTCTTGGCGGCCGTCTTGGTCGCGGCGGCCGTCGTCTTCGTCGCGGCGGTCTTCTTGGCCGCGGCCTTCTTCGCCGGCGCCTTCTTGGCAGCGGCCTTCTTCGCCGGCGCCTTCTTCGCGGCGGCCTTCTTGGTGGCCTTCTTCGGCGCCGGCCCACGGGCCCGGCGGTCCGCGAGCAGCTCGGACGCCCGCTCGTCGGTGATCGACTCCACCTCGTCGCCCTTGCGCAGGCTGGCGTTCGTCTCGCCGTCGGTGACGTACGGGCCGAAGCGGCCGTCCTTGATCACCATCGGCTTGTCGGTCGCCGAGTCGTTGCCGAGCTCACGCAGCGGCGGGGTCGCCGCGGCCTGCCGGCCACGACGCTTCGGCTCGGCGTAGATCTTCAGCGCCTCGTCGAGGGTCACCGTGAACATCTGCTCCTCGTTCGCGAGCGAACGGGAGTCGGTGCCCTTCTTCAGGTACGGCCCGTAACGGCCGTTCTGCGCGGTGATCTCTTCCTTCGACTCCGGGTCGACGCCCACCACGCGCGGCAGCGAGAGCAGCCGCAGCGCGTCCTCGAGCGTCACCGTCGCGACGTCCATGGTCTTGAGCAGCGAGCCGGTGCGCGGCTTGGGGCCGTCCGCCTTCTTCGCGGCCTTCTTCGCGGGCGCCTTCTTGGCGGGGGCCTTGGTCTTGACCGTGCCCTCACCCGCGTCGGCGGTCTCCGCGACTGGCACCGGGACGATGTCCGGCTCCGGCTCGGGTTCCGGCTCCGGCAGGATCTCGGTCACGTAGGGACCGAAACGCCCTTCCTTGGCGACGATCTCGTGCCCGGTCAGCGGATCCACGCCGAGCTTGCGACCGTCCTGCGGGGTGGCGAACAGCTTCTCCGCGTACTCCGGGGTGAGCTCGTCCGGCGGCAGGTCGTCGGGCAGGTTCGCCCGCTGCGAGATCGGATCACCTTCGGGGTCATCGGGATTGACGACCATGCGCTCGAGGTACGGCCCGAACCGGCCGACCCGCACGTGCACCTCGCGACCCTCGGAGTCGTCGAAGAGCCGGATCGAGTTGACCTCGCGGGCGTCGATGTCCTCGAGGTTCGTGCCGACCATCTTCTTCAGGCCGCCGGAGCGGGCCACCGAACCCTCGGCGCCGTGCTCACCGCCGAAGTAGAAGCCGGACAACCAGTTTCCGCGCTGCTCGCGTCCACCGGCGATCTCGTCGAGGTCGTCCTCCATGCCTGCGGTGAAGTCGAAGTCCACCAGCCGGCCGAAGTGCGCCTCCAGCAGACCGATCACCGCGAACGCCACCCACGCCGGCACCAGCGCGCTGCCGCGCTTGTAGACGTAGCCGCGGTCCAGGATGGTCTTGATGATCGACGCGTACGTGGACGGCCGGCCGATGCCGAGCTCCTCGAGCGTCTTGATCAGGCTGGCCTCGGTGTAACGGGCCGGCGGGTTGGTGGTGTGGCCGTCCGGGTCCAGCTTGGTGGCAGTGACGGCCTGCCCCGCGACCAGCACCGGCAGCCGGGACTCGGCGTCGTCGGACTGGCCGCCGGCCTCCTCGTCCACGCTCTCCACGTACGCCTTGAGGAAGCCCGCGAACGTGATGGTCCGACCGGACGCCGAGAAGGTGGCCTCCTCGCCCGTTCCCGCGGTGCCGGTGATGCGCAGCGTCAGCGTGGTGCCGCGCGCGTCCTGCATCTGCGAGGCGACGGTGCGCTGCCAGATCAGCTCGTAGAGCTTGAACTCGTCGGTGCCGAGCTGGCTGTGCAGCTGTCCCGGTGTCGCGAAGACGTCGCCGGCGGGGCGGATCGCCTCGTGTGCCTCCTGCGCGTTCTTCACCTTGCGGGTGTACTGACGCGGCGACGGGCTCACGTACTCGGCGCCGTAGAGCTCGGTGGCCTGGGCCCGGGCCGCGTCGATCGCCGACGACGACAGCGTCGTCGAGTCGGTACGCATGTAGGTGATGTGGCCGTTCTCGTACAGCCGCTGCGCGGTGCGCATGGTGCGCTCGGAGGAGAACCGCAGCTTGCGGGCCGCCTCCTGCTGCAGCGTCGAGGTCATGAACGGCGGGTACGGCTTGCGGGTGTACGGCTTGTCCTCGGCGGACGAGACCGTCAGGTCGACGCCGTGCAGCGCGTCGGCGAGCCGACGGGCCTTGGCCTCGTCCAGCACGGTGACGCCGGTGGACTTGAGCGCGCCGTCCGCACCGAAGTCGCGGCCGGACGCGACCCGCGCGCCGTCGACGCTGACCAGCCGGGCCCCGAAGCTGCGGGGGCTGGCCTCGGCGCCGGCGTCGAGGGTCGCGGAGATGTCCCAGTACTCCGCGGACCGGAACGCCATCCGCTCGCGTTCGCGCTGCACGATGACGCGGGTGGCCACCGACTGCACGCGGCCGGCCGACAGCCGGGGCATGACCTTCTTCCACAGCACCGGGCTGACCTCGTAGCCGTAGAGGCGGTCGAGGATGCGGCGGGTCTCCTGCGCGTCGACCAGGTCCTGGTCGAGCTCGCGGGTGTCCTCGGCGGCGGCCAGGATGGCGGGCTTGGTGATCTCGTGGAAGACCATCCGGCGCACCGGGATCTTCGGCTTGAGCGTCTCGAGCAGGTGCCAGGCGATGGCCTCGCCCTCGCGGTCGGGGTCAGTGGCGAGGAAGAGTTCGTCGGCGTCCTTGAGCAGGCTCTTGAGCTCGGCGACCTTCGACTTCTTGTCGGGGCTCACCACGTAGAGCGGCTCGAAGTCCTGGTCGACGTTGACGCCCAGCCGCGCCCAGGGCTCGCCCTTGTACTTCGCCGGCACGTCCGCGGCGCCGCGCGGCAGGTCACGGATGTGTCCCACCGACGCCTCGACGACGTAGTCCTTGCCCAGATACGGGGCGATCTTGCGGGCCTTGGTCGGCGACTCGACGATCACGAGACGGCGCGTCTGGCCGGTCGAGGAGTCCCCCGCCGTGTCCTTATCCCGAGCTGCCACCTTGCTGCCTGCACCTTCCTCGACTCGAATGGGCGATCACGTGTCAAGTACTAACAGTGACACACCGCGTGCCCCATCCTTGCAGATCAATCCCGTGTCGACTTTCTACACCCGCGGCCACGCGCCGCGCGCCTCCGGCCGGTCAGGCGGCTGCCCGACGTTCTCGACCAGCCGTTGCAGCCGACGGTGCCCCACCACCCGCAGTCCGGGGTGACCGCCACGGGTGCCCATCAGAGTGGGTGCGATGCCGGCCCGCATCAGCGACTGGGCGAGCACCGCGTGGGTGTCCGGGGCGTGCGGGTCCAGTCCCAGCACGAAGCGCTCGCCGTCCGCCTCGGTGTGCCCGGCGGCCAGCGTCCACGCCCGCAGCGCCCGTGGCCCGGGGATCCATCCCGCCGGCACCGCCTTGACCGCGCCCTTGGTCCAGTCGGTCGCCAGCGCGAGGAGCTCCGGGACCGAGGCCGTCCGCACCAGCGGGCTGCCCTCGTCGGATCGGGTCAGCTCGGCGGCCAGTCCGGCCTCCTCGATCAGTTCCGCGATCGCCTCGGCGCGCCACTGCGCGTCGACGACCACCGACACCCTGGCCCGGTCCGCCGCCGCGGCCGCCTGCCCCTGCGCGGCCAGCAGTCCGCCGAGGTCGCGCACGTCGGGCGCGTCCGTGTCGGCAGAGAAGAAGGACAACTGGTTCACAGAATCAGACAGTAGTCCTGACATCGAAGCTAATTCCCCTTTGCCGCAACGAAAATGGTCAGACGTTTACGGATTGGTCAAAGAGATGCGGGATTAGCCGAAGCGTTGCCTTGGATTGCCCCCGGAAAGGACTCGTCCCCCGCCGCCTTCCGGCGACGGGGGACGAGTTCGATCCGTGTTGAGGTACTGACGAATCAGACCGCGCGAACGCCGGTCGCCTGGGGACCCTTGGTGCCCTGGCCGACCTCGAACTCCACGCGCTGGTTCTCCTCGAGGGTGCGGAAGCCGCTGCCCTGGATCTCGGAGTAGTGGACGAAGACGTCAGCGGAGCCGTCCTCGGGGGCGATGAAGCCGAAGCCCTTTTCCGCGTTGAACCACTTCACAGTGCCCTGTGCCATGCTATTCCTTCTCTTTCTAACACCGGATGCGGCAGACGGCGCTCACTGCCTGCCGGGCCGGTTCCGACCGCAGTACCGGTGACTTCCGCAGGCTGATATCCCCCCGAGGAAAAGCATCGAGACGGCGCTCGCAACATCGATCCTGCGAGCGCGTACACGAACACAGAAGCTGCGACCGATCGACAGTCAACCACGCTTCTCGCGAGTGCGACAGCCTAAATCACATAAAGAAATGATCTTGATTTTGACTACTAACTGGTAACGGCGGACAAACATACGCGGCCGACAGTTTCCGTCCACCTCGCGCGAATGCGCTTCCGCCGCACCAGTAGCATAAAAAACCCCAGGTCCGTACAGGTGTGGCCGCGTCGACGAACGAACTCGGAGTACCCAGTGAGCTCACCGGTCCCCGCAGCGGGCAACTTCGGGCGCACGCTGCTCGACCGAGTGCTCGCCGGCACCCCCGGCGGGGAGCACCCGCTGACCCACGTCGCCGACCTGCCCGCCCGCGACTCCCAGTTCGCGCAGTGGCCGTCGTGGGCGGACCCGGACGTGGTCGGCGCGCTGCGCGCGAGCGGGATCGAGCTGCCGTGGACCCACCAGGCCGACGCCGCGTCGCACGCCGCGGCCGGCTCGCACGTGGTCGTGGCCACCGGGACCGCGTCGGGCAAGTCGCTCGCCTACCAACTGCCGATCCTCACCGCCCTCGCCGCGGATCCGCGCGCCACCGCCCTCTACCTCTCCCCCACCAAAGCGCTTGGTGCGGACCAGATCCGGTCCGCATCCGGACTGTGCGACGCCGCGGAGTCACTGGCGGACATCTACCCCAACGCCTTCGACGGGGACACCCCCGCCGAGGTCCGGCAGTGGGTGCGCGCCAACTCCCGCTGGGTGTTCACCAACCCGGACATGCTGCACATCGGGATGCTGCGCGCGCACCAGCGCTGGGCCCACTTCTTCCGGAACCTCCGCTACGTGGTGGTCGACGAATGCCACTCCTACCGTGGAGTTTTCGGCTCCAACGTGGCACTGGTGCTGCGCCGGCTGCGGCGCATCTGCCGCCGCTACGCCGCCGACCCGGTGTTCATCCTGGCCAGCGCCACCACGGCCGACCCCGGGTCCGCCGCAGCCCGGCTGATCGGCGCCCCCTGCGAGCAGGTCGTCACGGACGGGTCGCCGCACGGGCCGCGGACCGTCGCCCTGTGGGAGCCCCCGCTGCTCGCGGAGGTCACCGGCGAGAACGGCGCGCCGGTGCGTCGCGCGGCGGGCACCGAGGCCGCCCGGATCATGGCGGACCTGATGATCGAGGGGGCCCGCACCCTCACCTTCGTCCGTTCCCGGCGCGGCGCCGAACTCACCGCGATGAACACGAGACACCTTCTGGCGCAGGTGGACCCGGAGCTCGCCGAGCGGGTGGCCGCGTACCGGGCCGGCTACCTGGCCGAGGACCGCCGCGAACTCGAGGCGGCGCTGGCCGACGGCACCCTGCTCGGCGCGGCCACCACCAACGCGCTCGAACTCGGGGTGGACATCGCCGGACTCGACGCCGTGGTGGTGGCCGGGTTCCCCGGCACGGTGGCGTCGTTCTGGCAGCAGGCCGGACGGTCCGGCCGCCGCGGCCAGGGCTCACTGGTGGTGCTGGTGGCCCGTGACGACCCGCTCGACACCTACCTGGTGCACCATCCCGCCGCCCTGCTCGACAAGCCGGTCGAGGCCACCGTCACCGACCCGTCCAACCCGTACGTCCTCGGCCCGCAGCTGCTCTGCGCCGCGCTGGAACTGCCCCTCAGCGATGCCGAGGTCGCGGAACTGGGTGCGCTGGAGGTGCTCACCGACCTCGCCGCGCAGGGACTGATCCGGCGCCGGGCGCACGGCTGGTTCGTCACCGCCGACTCCAACCCCCATGCGTCCGTGGACATCCGGGGCGGAATCGGCCTGCAGGTGGCGATCGTCGACGCACAGTCCGGCCGGATGCTGGGCACCGTGGACGGGGGCCGCGCCCCCGCGACCGCGCACCCCGGCGCGGTGCACCTGCACCAGGGCGAGTCGTTCGTGGTGGACAGCCTCGACCTCGAGAACGGGCTGGCGTTGGTGCACGCCGAGACCCCCGAGTGGAGCACCAGCGCACGGGAGAACACCGACATCGTGGTCACCGCCGTGCTCGACAGCAGCGAGCACGGCCCGGTCACGGTCGCGCTCACCGAGGTGGAGGTGACCCACCAGGTGGTCGGGTACCTGCGCCGGCTGCCGTCCGGGGAGGTCCTCGACGCCGTGGAGTTGGACATGCCGCCGCAGCGCCTGCACACCCGGGCCGTGATGTACACGGTGACACCGGAACTGATGGAATGCGCGGGGATCCCGGCGGACCGGTTCCCTGGGTCGCTGCACGCCGCCGAGCACGCCGCCATCGGCCTGCTGCCGCTGGTGGCGACCTGCGACCGCGGCGACATCGGCGGGGTCTCGACGGCGCTGCACGCGGACACCGGGCTGCCGACGGTGTTCGTCTACGACGGACACCAGGGTGGGGCCGGGTTCGCCGACCGCGGTCACGCCGAGCTGACGCCGTGGCTGCGCGCCACCCGCGACGCCATCGCCTCGTGCGAGTGCGCCGCCGGCTGCCCGTCGTGTGTGCAGTCGCCCAAGTGCGGCAACGGGAACAACCCGCTCGACAAGGACGGCGCCGTCCGACTGCTGTCCGCGGTGCTCGACTCGATCTGCTGACCCGCCCCGCTGGTCCCCAATGTCACATTGGGGGTACCCGGGATACCCGATGTGACATTGGGGAGCGGCCGCAGCGGGTCAGATCAGGTCGTTGCGCTGCAGCCAGTGCAGGATCGGCCAGCCGACGAACACCGGCAGCCAGCAGGTGAGCACGCGGTAGAGCAGGACCGACGGCACCGCGACACTGGCAGGCACACCGAACGCGGCCAGACCACCGATCAGCGCGGCCTCGACGGCGCCGACGCCGCCCGGGGTCGGCGCCGCGGACGCCAGGGTGCCGCCGATCATGGTGACGATGGTGACGGTGATGAACGTGGCGCCGCCGCCGAAGGCCTCGACGCTCGCCCACAGTGCCAGCGCCGCACCGAGAGTGGTGCCCGCGCAGCCGGCGACGATGAGCAGGAACCGCCACGGGTCGCGGGCCAGGTCGAGGAGTTCGACCGTCAGGTCCGCGATCTGCGGACGCAGGTCCTCGCGGAGCCAGCGGCGCAGCTTCGGCACCACCATGAACGTGCCGACGACCCCGAGCAGCAGGCCGGCGATCAGGTACAGCACCGTCCCCTTCGGGATGAAGTGCGACAGGTCGGCGTTGCGGCCGGCGGCGATGCTGAAGACGACCAGCAGCACAATGTGGGTGACCACCTGCACGGTCTGCTGCAGTGCGACCGCCGCGGTCGCCCGCACCCCGCCGAGGCCGTTGTGCTGCAGGAACCGCGCGCTCAGCGCGAGCCCGCCGACACCGGCCGGGGTGGTGGTGGCGGCAAAGGTGTTGGCGAACTGCATGATCGTCAGGTGCCGGAAGCTGACGGTCTCGCTGGCGCACGCCCACAGCGCCGCGGCCGCCCCGACGTACGTCAGCCCCGAGACCACCAGGCCCAGCAGCGCCCACCACCAGTTCGCCGACTGCAGTTCGGTGATGAAGGTCGGCACCTGGCTGACGAACGGGTAGGCGACGTAGACGAGGCCGATCAGCAGCACCAACTGGATCAGCTGGTTGCGGGTGAAGCGGGTGACCTGTTCGGCCCTGATCTCGCCGGAATTGGTCTGCGTGCGGACCTCCAGCCGGGTCGCCGCCATCAGCTCCTTCGCGTCGGGCACCGCGCCACGGATCCGGCTCGGCATCGCCGAGCGGGTCAGCCGGCCGGACGCCGCGATCACCTTCGGGGCGCCGACCGACGCGATGGCCGCCCGTACCGCCGGGGCCACCCCGAACAGGCCGGCGGTCACGAGCAGCAGTTGCGCGACGTCGGAGAGGATCGCCGAGTCGGACGCCCCGACCTCGGACCGCGAGAAGCCGTCGAACAGTGCGCCGCCCGCCTCGGTCCGGATGTTCTCCGGACGCAGGTCGCCGTGCGAGATCTGGCTGCTGTGCAGCCGGTGCAGCCCCTCCCAAACCACGTCGAGGCCGCCGGGGTCGTGGCCGTCGACCACCGTCCCGTACGGCTCTGTGTGGGCGTAGAGCATCCAGCCCCGGTCCAGCGCCGCCACCGCCGTCGGCGCGCTGGAGGACACCCCGAGCGCCCCGGCGGCGGTCGCCATCAGGGCCCGGTGCTCGACCGAACGGCGCAGTGACGCAAACGGTGCCGGTGTCTCGGAGCTGCGGAAGGTGAGCCAGCGTCCCACCTGCCTGACCAGGCCCTCGCTGCGCTGGTGCTGGCCGTACAGCTCGACCACCACCACCTGATCCGGGGTGTCGGTGGCCACCGCCGTCCGGCCCGGGAGGCGGCCGGCGGTGCCGAACAGGTCCGGGCCGCCGGAGTCGCGCTCGCCGGACTGCTCGACGCGGCACCGCGCCGAGAGCACCAGCGGCCCCGGCCCGGCCGGGCTGAGCACGGACAGCTCCCGCACCTTCAGGCCGCGGCGGCCGAGCACCCGTACGGCCGCGTCCACCGGGACCTCGAGCGCCGGGGTGCCGACGAACAGCACCACCAGGGCGCCGACGAACCACCCGACCGTCAGCCCCAGCATCGCCCGGGCCGGGACGACGGCGCTGACGAAGAGGTGCATGGGCACGAAGCCCAGGAGCAGGATCCACCACAGCCGGCGCCACCGCACCGGCAGCCACGGCCCGCACACGGTGAGCACCGCGGCCAGCATCGCGATCCACCTCGAGTCGTCGAGGAACTGCGAGAGGAAGGTGTCCAGGTGGGCGCTGAGGTCCAGGTGCCACTTCGGCGCCGCGACCCCGTCCCCGGTGAAGGACAGCGCCACCCCCGCGATCAGGGCGGCGGCGGCGTAGCCGGCCAGCAGCTTCCAGCGTCGACCCACCACGATCCCCACCAGGATGGCGAACGGCAGCGCCACGATCGCCGCGCCGTAGAACGAGTAGAACCGGTTGGACAGGTCCGGGGACGCCACCCCGATGAGGTCGGAGATCGACGACTCGACCGACTCCCACCGGCCGCGGGTGACCAGCGAGACCACCACCACGGCGATCACGCAGACCGCCGCGACGACCACTCGTACCTGGTCGTTGGTTCGCCGGCGCAGCGGCTGCAGCAGGCTGCCGTGCACCGGGATGTCTTGTCCGTCGACGCGCATGGTCTTACATCACCCCACGTGGACGTGCGGTCGACGGGACGGGTCGGGTTCGGCCCGTCGGAGCACCTCGCGGGTCACCGGCGCCTCCTCCCCCTGCCCGATGAACAGGAATCGCAACAGGTTGGCGATCGGATCGCCCTCCGTCCATTCGAAGTACACGTGCGGAACCGAACCCGTCCGGTCCCGGATGTCGAGCAGGATCGCCGCGATCGAGTTCGGGATGACCGCACTGTTGACCCACAGGATCCGGTGCTCGTCCCGTTGCCGGCCGTGCACCCGCAGCCTGGTGGCGAACTCCGAGGAGTCCCGGACGTTCACCTCCAGGAAGAGAATCGGCTGGTCCTCGGGAAGGTGGCTCTCCCTGCGCTGTTCCGCGGCCTTGCGCCGGTACTCCGCGGAGTCCCGCTCCCGCGCGTCGTGGGCGACGATGTGGATGGTGCCCCGGGCCGCCTCCTCGACGAACTGCCATGCGGTGGCGTCGTAGCTGACCGACTCCGCCCGCAGCTCGAAGGCACGCTGGAACCGGGACGCGAAGGACACCAACAGGATCGCCAGGATGAACAACGTCGCGACCTGCACGCCCTCGGGACGTTCGAAGACGTTCGCCACGGTGGTGTAGAGGAAGATCGCCGCGACGACGCCGAAGCCGACCGACTTACGGCGCTGGCCCCGGCGATGCGCCGAGATGGTGACGGCCACCGCGGCGGAGGTGATCAGCACCAGCACGCCGGTGGCGTAGGCGGCGCCCTGCGCGTCGACGCTGGCGTCGAAGTACCAGGTGATGCCGAATGCGACGGCCGCGAACACCAGCACCAGGGGCCGCACCGCCCGGGCCCAGTCCGGCGCCATCCCGAACCGGGGCAGGTACCGGGGGACGAGGTTCAGCAGCCCCGCCATTGCGGAGGCCCCGGCGAACCACAGGATCGCGATGGTGCTGACGTCGTAGACCGTGCCGAACACGTTGCCGAGGTACTCGTGGGCCAGGTAGGCCAGGGCACGACCGTTCGCCGCACCGCCGGCCTCGAACTCGTTCGCGGGGATCAGCACCGTGGTGATGAAGCTGCTGACGACGAGGAAGGCACTCATGATCAGGGCCGAGGTGGTCAGGAGGTGACGGGCACCCCGGATGCGGCCGCGCGGCGCCGAGTCGGTGTCGGAGGGATCCCCGTTGATCTGCGGCATCACCGCGACGCCGGTCTCGAACCCGGACAGGCCCAACGCCAGCTTCGGGAAGACCAGCAGCGAGATCGCGATCATCATCCACGGGCTGCCGTGCTGGGTGGTCATCGCCGACGTCCAGTCCGTGACCAGCGACGGTGCGGTCGCCACGTGCCACAGCCCGGCGACCATGACCACCAGGTTCAGCGCCAGGTACACCCCGACCAGCGCCACCGCGATACCGATCGCCTCGGCGAAGCCCTTGAGGAACACGGCCGCGAGCAGGCCCAGCAGCACGAGCGTGACCAGCAGGTTCCGGCCCTGCAGGGCCTCGGGAGCGAACGGGTTCTCCACCAGGTGCGCGGCGCCGTCGGCCGCAGACAGGGTCATGGTGATGATGAAGTCGGTCGCGGCGAACCCGAGCAGCACCAGGACGAAGATCTTCCCGCCCCAGCGCGGCAGCAACCGGGCCAGCATCGCGATGGAGCCCGCGCCGCGGGGACTCTCCGCCGCGACGCGGCGGTACACCGGCAGCGCCCCCAGCAACGTCAACGCCACCAGGACCAGCGTCGCCAGCGGGGACAGCACGCCGGCCGCCAACGCCGCGATACCCGGCTGGTAACCGAGGGTGGAGAAGTAGTCGACTCCGGTCAGGCACATCACCTTCCACCAGGGGTGCTTGTGCTCTTCCTTCGGCGGCGACCCGAACGGACCCTGGTGCCCCGCAGGCTCCTCGGTGATGTCCGCGAGCAGCCAGGAACGCAGGCGTGTCGTGGGTCGGTCCGTGGTCGTCACGCTGCGAATCCTGCCATTGCCCGTACCCGGCGGTAACGGTGATCGGCCCGTGTTGCCCGTCGGACGCTCGACGCGCGGGCAGTGGCACCGCCCGATCGCGCGCCCCAGGCCGCGCGTCAGTCCACCGGACCCGCCCGCGCGGCGGCCACCGCCTCGCCCGGTCCCACGGCCACCAGCGGCGCCGTCACCGCGACCGTCACCACCGCGTCCCAGCCCTCGGTCCGGCACTCGCGGACGCGCGCATGCATGCGGCCCGCGATGTCGTCCGCCGCCGCGCAGGCCGCCTGCTGTCCCCGCCCCAGCGCCGCCGCGGTCGCGAGTGCGCCGAGGTCCGCCGCGGACTGGGCGCGGTGCCGCGCCGACACCGCCGAGCCCAGGCTCACCACCAGGACGGCCACCGAGACCAGTGCCAGCATCGCCAGGCAGGCGACGACGGTCGCCGCACCTCGCTCGCCCGACGCGACCGACCGCCGCCCGCCGGTCACCGGCCGCCGCCGGGCTCGCGCCCCGGTCCGGTATCCACCGAGGCCAATTCCTCCAGCGCGGCCACGGCATCCGCGGAGATGCGCACCAGGGGCAGCAGCGCGACGGTCGTGGTGACCGTCGCCGTCACGTACCCGCCCTCCTCGCGCAGTTCCACCCGCGCGCCCCTCGGCGCCATCCGTAACGCCGCCGGGACTGCCTCGTCCCGGTCGCCGCGTGCCACCAGCCGTGCCGACTCCCGCGCGGCGTCGACACACCGCACGTGTGCCGACACCGCCAGGATCGCGCCGAGGCACAGGACCACCACCACGGTGATCGAGGCGAGCGCCAGGGCCGCCTCCACCGTCACCGCACCCCGCTCTCCCCTTTCCCCGGCGCCGTTCTCGCCGGCCCACCTCAGACCGCGGTGTTGAGCGCCTTGTCGATGATGCCGGTCAGCGCCGTCACGATCGAGTCGCCGGTGACGACCGCGTACAGCACCGCACCGAAGGCTGCCGCGGCGATAGTGCCGATCGCATACTCCGCGGTCGACATCCCCTCCTCGGCCGCCGCGGCCAGCAACAGACGCGTGCGAAGTTCTCGAATCCCCTTGGTCAACAATGCCTTCCCCCTTCTCTGTGACCGTCACGGCATCTCCGCGACGGAGTTTCCGACCCGCCTTCACAACAGCCCCTCGCCCATTACCCGCGACGCCAGTCCGACGACCACGGGAACGATGCCCAGGCACAGGAAGGCGGGCAGGAAGCACAGCCCGAGCGGACCGCTGACCAGCACGCCGGCCCGTTCCGCGGCCGCCACCCCGCGGTCCTCGACGGCCACCCGCCGCTCGGCCGCGAGTTCCGCCACGGCCGCGGCGAGGGACGCGCCCGAGCGGGCGGACCGCCGGGCGATCCGGGCCAGCACCTCGGTGTCCGGGTCCGCGGCGGCCCTGGCC
>NZ_JBFUHZ010000063.1:0-16147 GCF_056402135.1 Rhodococcus sp. P4_C10
CAGGTACGCCGTGCGGAACCGGTCCAGGTACGCCGTGCGGAACCGGTCCGCGGCGTCGCGGGCGCCCGCCGCCTCGGCCAGCAGGCCGTCCGCCCGGTCCAGCAGGGTGCGCGCCTGCGGCGAGAGCGACGGCGGGCGCAGGCTCGCCGCGCCGCCCCTCGCCGGCACACCACCCGCACCGGCGCCAGTCGAGCCGGAAACCTCGGAAACGGGGACACTCGAACCAGGGACACTCGAACCAGGGAAACTTGGACCTGGCACACCGCCGGCACGGGCCGCCTCACGTCGACCGTCCATCTGCCGCACACCTCCCGCGTCACTGCGCCGCACCGGAGGGGTTCGGCACCGCCGTCACCACCGGACATGGCCTCGGGGCCGGGATCCGGCGAAGCCCGCTTCCCTCGTGCTTCGCCGGATCGTCGGCATCGAACACTCGTTCGACCTATTCAATATAGCTGCACCCACCGACATGTCGTCAAGAGAGAGGGTGAGTCCGGTCGGCACCAACACCACCCCCCACATCGTCGAGCTGTCCGCACCGCAGCTGCGCAGCCGTCTCGACGAGGCCCTCGCCGTCTACATCAAGGCGATGGGCTACCCGGACGGCACCGAACGGCACCGAGCGCCGATGTGGACCGAACACACCGCGCGCCCCGGCTGGCGTGGCGTCGCCGCACTGCTCCCCGAGGAGACCTCCCCCGACCGCGACGTCCTGGTCGGAATCTCCTACGGCTACCGCGGCGGACCGCACCAGTGGTGGCACCAACAGGTACGCCAGGGACTGCGCCGGTCCGGGGCCACCGAGGAACAGGTGCACGCGATCCTCGACGACTACTTCGAACTCACCGAGCTGCACGTCTCGCCGCTGGTGCAGGGCCACCGCACCGGCGAGGCGCTGCTGCGCCGGCTGCTCGACGGCCGCCCCGAGTCCACCGTCCTGCTGTCCACCCCCGAAGTGCACGGGGAGGACAACCGCGCCTGGCGGCTCTACCGCCGACTCGGATTCACCGACGTGGTGCGGCATTTCACCTTCGCCGGCGACAGCAGGCCGTTCGCGGTGCTGGGCCGCCGGCTTCCGCTGTGACCGGCGATAGCCTGTCCACATGATCGACGCGGTGGTAGTGGGTTCCGGACACAATGCGCTCGTCTCGGCGTGCTACCTGGCCCGGGCCGGGTGGTCCGTCGAGGTACTCGAGCGCGACACCGTGCTCGGCGGCGCGGTCTCCACGGTCGAGCGGTTCCCCGGCCACCAGGTGGACCGCGGGTCGTCCGCGCACATCATGATCCGGCACACCGGCATCATCGAGGAGCTCGAGCTCGCCGACCACGGGCTGCGGTACCTCGACTGCGACCCCTGGGCCTTCGCCCCCGCTCCCCCGGCCTCCGGACTGCCCGGCATCGTCTTCCACCGCGACCTCGACGCCACCTGCGCGTCGATCGCCGCCGCCTGCGGGGCCACCGACGCCCGGGCGTACCGGCGCTTCGTCGAGACCTGGGGTCCGCGGACGGCCAGCGTCATGCATGCCTTCTCTGCCCCGCCGACCGGTGGCCGGTTGGCCCGCTCGTTCTGGGGGCTCGACACCGGCGACGGCGCCGCGGCACTCTCCCGGGAGTTCCTGCAGTCCGGGGACGCGCTCCTGGACCACCACTTCGACGACGAGCGACTCAAGGCCGCCCTCGCCTGGTTCGGCGCCCAGTCCGGGCCGCCGATGTCCGAGCCCGGCACCGCGCCGATGGTCGGCTTCGCGGCCCTGATGCACACCCTGCCGCCGGGCCGGGCGGTCGGCGGCAGCGGCGCACTCACCCGCGCCCTCGCCTCCCGGCTGACCGCCGACGGCGGCACCGTCCGCCTCGGCGACGCGGTGACCGAGCTGCGTCGCGGCCCCGACGGCTGGACCACCCGCACCGAGCAGGGCCGGGAGGTGCGTTCGCGGGTGGTCGTCGCCGGCTGCCACATCCTGGCGACGCTGGACCTGCTCGAGCGCGGCGGCCACGACCCCGCGCAGCTGGCGGACTGGCGGCGCCGGATCCGGGTGGGGCCCGGCATCGGCATGGTGCTGCGGCTCGGCACCGACGCGCTGCCGCAGTACCCCAGCGCGCCCGACGACGCCGCCGTCACCTCCGGCCTGCAACTGCTGGTCTCCGACCGCGCACAGCTGCGACTGGCCCACGGCGCGGCGCTGGCCGGTGAGCTGCCGCCCACCCCCGCGGTGCTGGCGATGAGCTTCAGCGGGATCGACCCGAGCCTGTCGCCTGCCGGCGAGCACCAGGTGACGCTGTGGTCGCAGTGGCACCCGTACGCGCTGAGCGGGGGCCGCGCCTGGTCCGACCTGGCGGAGTCGGAGGGCGACCGGATCGTCGCCGAGATCGACCGCCTGGCCCCGGGGTTCACCGGCTCGGTGCGACACCGGCTGGTCCAGACGCCCGCGGACCTCGAGTCCGAGATGGGACTGATCGGCGGGAACGTGATGCATGTGGAGATGTCGCTGGACCAGATGTTCATGTGGCGGCCGCTCCCCGAGCTCTCCGGCCAACGGGTGCCCGACGCGACCGGGCTGTACCTGACCGGGGCCTCGACTCACCCCGGCGGCGGCGTGTCCGGGTCGAGTGGGCGCAGCGCCGCCCGGATCGCACTCTCCGACGCCCGATTCGGGCGGTTGCGCAGGCTTGCACGCCGGTGAGCACACCACTCGCGCGGCGCGGCGCGGACCTACCGCCTGACACCCAAGGTGCGGGCTGGCACCATGTCGATGTGCCGCTGCCCTCTGCTGTGTCGTTGCCCCCCGCTCCCGCCCGTGCCGGACGTCCGTCCCGCGCACGCCTGTTCGCTGTGTCCGCACTCCTGCTGATCTGCGTCCCGCTTCTCAGCGGTTGCCTGCGGGTTCAGGTTTCGATGGGAGTCTCCCCCGACGACCGGGTGTCCGGTCAGATCGTCGTGGCGACGGTCCCCGCCGACAGCAAGGACGTCGGACCGCAACTCACCCCGTCGGACTCGTTGGAGAGCAAGGTCCGGGTGCAGGAGTACCGCCAGGACGGCTTCGTCGGCAGCCAGGCGTTCTTCAGCAACCTCACCTTCGGCGAGGTCCAGCAGCTGGGCTCGATGTCCAGCCGGACCGGCAATGCGCTCCAGCTGAACTTCCAGCGAGCGGGCGATGTCGTGACGCTCGACGGCAAGGCCGACCTCAAGGCCGTGCCCGACGGCAGCGACATCCAGTTCAGCATCGCGTTCCCGGCCCGGGTGGCGACCACCAACGGAACCCGCGACGGCGATTCGATCGTCACCTGGAAGCTGACGCCCGGCGAGGTCAACACCATGCGGGCCGAGGTTCGGTACGCCGACCCGAGCACCCGCGGATTCGCCGGCTGGGCCGGCATCGTCGCCGGCGTCACGCTCGGCGTGGCGCTGATCATCGGCGCGATGGGCTACCTGGCGCGCGACCGCTCGCCGCGCTTCTCCGACGACCGGGCCGAGGACAAGACCAGCGCCTGACCCGTCCCCCCGGCCGGTTGCCCCGGCCGGGGATCGTGCCCGTAGGCAGTTCAGCGATTCAGCGGTTCAGCGATTCAGCGGTTCAGCGATTCAGCGGTTCAGCGATTCAGCGGTTCAGCGAGCGCCGGCGGATGCCACCGGGGCCTCGGCAGGCGCCGATGCCAGCCCGAGTCGGGTGAGCACCTCGCGGGTGGCCCGAGCGAAGTTCAGCGTGATGAAGTGCAGGCACGGCGCGCCCTCCGCGATCAGCCGCTCGCCGAGTTCGGTGGCCACCGAGATGCCGATCTCCCGCACCGCGGCCCGGTCCTCCTCCGGCCCGTTGCCCGCCGCCCGGTCCAGCCGCTCCTCCAGGGACCGCGGCAGCCGGGACCCGGAGAGTTCCACCATCCGCTTGACCGACCGCAGCGAGGTGATCGGCATGATCTCCGGGATGATCGGCTTCGCGCCCTGCTCGGGGTCCAGGCGCGCGACCCGGTCCCGCAGCCGCAGGTAGTCGTCGACGTCGAAGAACATCTGGGTGATCGAGTACTCGGCCCCGGCCCGCAGCTTCGAGACCAGGTACCGGGTGTCGTGATCGAGGTCCGGCGCCCGGTGGTGCCCCTCCGGGAACGACGCCACACCGACGTGGAAGTCGCCGAGGTCGCGGACCAGCCGGACCAGTTCCTCCGCGTACTCGACGCCGTCGGGGTGCTTGTGCCACTCGCCGAGCGGATCGCCCGGCGGGTCGCCGCGCAGCACCAGGATGTTGCTGATCCCGCGGTCCGCGTACGCGCCGACCATGGCCCGCAACTCGTCGACGCTGTGGCCCACCGCGGTCAGGTGCGCGACCGGCAACAGGGTGGTCTGCTCGGCCAGGTCGCCGGTGATCCGCACCGTCCGGTCCCGCGTCGACCCGCCCGCGCCGTAGGTCATCGACACGAATGCCGGCCCCAGCCCCTCGAACGTGCGGACGGCACGCCACAGGCGCGCCTCGGCATCGGCATCGCGCGGCGGCGAGAACTCCACAGAGAACGGGATCCGGCCCGCCGCGGAGCCGATCCGGTCCACGATCGACGGTGTCCGCGTCACCCAACCGTCGCTGGACCGCCCCCTGACTGCATCAAATGTCACCGCCCAAGCATAGTGGCGGCAGTTCGAGACAATGCGCGGCGACCACTAAGGTGGGCGTCACGAGCACGTTCGGTGGGCGTATCCCCCCGGCAGCTACCGCCCCGGGGCGCCGCCCCGGACCTCTACTCAGGAGCGCACCCTGTCCGCCGGAGCCGCCTCTCCCCAGGCCCACATCCCTGACCTCGCCCGCCCCGACTCCATCCCCGCCGCCGTCGAGGCCGCGCTGAGCGAGTTCTTCGTGTCCCGTCGGCCCCTCACCGACGCCGTCGGCGGCACCTTCACCCCCGCGGTGGCCGCGCTGGAGGCGTTCGTGCTGCGCGGCGGCAAGCGGGTGCGGCCCGCCTTCGCGTGGACCGGCTGGCTCGGCGCGGGCGGCGACTCCGCAGGCCCGGACGCGGCGGCCGTGCTGCGCGCGTGCTCGGCACTCGAACTGGTGCAGGCCTGCGCCCTGGTGCACGACGACATCATCGACTCCTCGCGCACCCGGCGCGGCCATCCGACGCTGCACGTGGAGTTCGCTGCGCAGCACCGCGCCGGCGACTGGTCCGGCGAGCCGGCGAAGTTCGGCGAGTCGATCGCGATCCTGCTCGGCGACCTCGCGCTGTCCTGGGCCGACGACATGATCCGCGAGTCCGGGGTGGACGCCGCCGGCCAGGTCCGGCTCGGCCCCGTCTGGTCCGCCATGCGCACCGAGGTGCTCGGCGGCCAGTACCTGGACGTGAGCACCGAGGTCACCGCCGACGAGTCGGTGGCCGCGGCCCTGCGGATCAACCGCTACAAGACCGCCGCGTACACGATCGAACGACCGCTGCACCTCGGCGCGGCGCTGGCCGGGGCCGACGCCGACCTGGTCGACGCCTACCGGGAGTTCGGCACCGACATCGGCATCGCGTTCCAGCTGCGCGACGACCTGCTCGGCGTGTTCGGTGACCCGGCCGTCACCGGCAAGCCGTCCGGCGACGACCTGCGCGAGGGCAAGCGGACCGTGTTGTTCGCGGAGGCGCTCCTGCGCGCCGACGCCACCGACCCCGCCGCCGCCGAACTGCTGCGCCGCAGCATCGGCACCGATCTCGGAGAGGACCAGGTTGAGCAGCTGCGCGGCCTGATCACCGACCTCGGCGCCGTCGACGAGGTGGAGCGCCGCATCGCCGAGCTCACCGCTCGCGGGCTGAGGGCCCTCGACGACAGCTCCGCCGTCCCGGCCGCCAAGGCCGGCCTGCGGGAGATGGCACTCGCGGCGACTCGCCGGAGCGCGTAGTGACGCGGTGCGTCCCCGGCCCCACCGACCGGGTCGTGGTGGTCGGCGGTGGACTTGCCGGGCTGTCCGCCGGCCTGCACCTGCTCGGCGCCGGCCGCGACGTGACGCTGCTCGAACGCGACACCACCGTCGGCGGCCGGGTCGGCACCTACGCCGGACCGGGGTACGAGATCGACAGCGGGGCAACGGTTCTCACCATGCCGGAACTGGTCACCGAGGCGCTGGCCGCGGTCGGGCAGGACACCGACACGGTCAGTCCGCCGCTGCGGATGCGCCGGCTCGAACCCGCCTACCACGCCCGCTTCGCGGACGGGACGGCGCTGGCCGTGCACTCCGACCCCGACGCGATGGCCGCCGAAGTGACCCGCGCCTTCGGCCCGGACGAGGCGCAGCGCTACCGACGGCTGCGCGGCTGGCTGGAACGGGTGTTCCGGGCCGAGTTCGACACCTTCATCGACGCCAACTTCGACTCCCCGCTCGACCTCGCCGGCTCGCGGACCGCACTCACGGACCTGACCACGCTGGTGCGCCTCGGCGCCTTCGGCCGGCTCGGGCCACGGGTGGCACGGATGGTCCACGACCCCCGGCTGCAGCGGATCTTCACCTTCCAGTCGCTCTACGCCGGCACCAGCCCGGCCAAGGCGCTCGGCATCTACGGCGCCATCGCACACATGGACACCTCGATGGGCGTCTACTTCCCCGACGGCGGGATGCGCGCGATCGCCGAGTCGATGGCCGGCGCGTTCACCGCCGCCGGCGGCCGGCTGCACCTCGGCGCCGAGGTGACCCGGATCGAGTACGCGGGCGGGCGGGCCCGTCGCGTGCTGACCTCGGACGGCGCCGGGCACGACGCCGACGCGGTGGTGCTCACCGCCGACCTCGGCGGCGCCGGAGCACTGCTGCCGCCGCGCTCCCGCAGGCGTCGGCCGGTGCGGCACTCCCCCTCGGCGGTCGTCGCCCACGGCACGGTCCCGGTCGAGGTGTCGCGGCACTGGGCCGGCTCCGGGCACCACACCATCGACTTCGGGGACGCCTGGGAGCGCACCTTCACCGAGATCACCGCGCGCCGCGGTCGCGGCCGGCTGATGAGCGACCCGTCGCTGCTGCTGACCCGGCCCGCCTGCACCGACCCGGGCCTGCGACTGACCCGCGACGGACAGGACCACGAGCCGCTGTCCGTGCTGGCGCCGTGCCCGAACCTGGACAGCGCACCGCTGGACTGGGCCGGGCTCGGGCGGCCGTACGTGCGCGAACTGCTCGGGGTGCTCGAACGACGCGGCTACGTCGGCATCGCGGAGCACTTCCGGGTGGACATCGTCGACACCCCGCAGACCTGGGCGGACCGCGGGATGTCGGCCGGGTCGCCGTTCGCCGCGGCACACACCTTCGCCCAGACCGGGCCGTTCCGGCGCGGCAACCTCGACACCGGCGCGTCGAACGTGGTGCTGGCCGGATGCGGGACCACGCCCGGCGTCGGCGTGCCGACGGTGCTGGTCTCGGGCAAGCTCGCGGCACAGCGCATCACCGGCCCATTCCCGGGCCGGGCGGTTGAGCAACTAGACTAGGCCACCGTCCATGCCTTCCGCCGAGCGAGTCCCGTCGGCCGGAGTCAGTCAGCGCAACCTTGGGGGAAGATCCGCACCGATGACGCTTCGCACTCCCACTGCCGACGGGACCGTGGTCGACAGCCCGGACGCGGCCTCACCCCCGGGGCACCTCCGCGAAGCTGCGTTGTTCGTCCGGAGCGAGGCCGGACATGCGGCCCTCCTCGGCCTCGTGGGCGCCGTGATGATCACCTTCGGCGGTTTCGGCTCCGGCAGCATCCGGCGCCGTGACCCGCTGCTCGAGGCCCTGCACCTGTCCTGGCTGCGATTCGGCCACGGGCTGGTGCTCTCCACGGCGATCGTGTGGATCGGCGTGCTGTTGATGATCGCCGCGTGGGTGCGGCTCGGTCGCAGCACCCTCGGCGGCCGGGTGAGCGTGCGCGACCTGCTGGTGATCGTGCCGATCTGGACCGCGCCGATGCTGCTGGCCGTCCCGATGTTCAGCCGCGACGCCTACTCCTACCTGGCGCAGGGCGCGCTGCTGCGCGACGGTTTCGACCCCTACTCGGTGGGACCGGTGGCCAATCCCGGGGTGCTGCTCGACAACGTCAGCAACGTCTGGACCACCACCACCGCCCCCTACGGGCCGATCGCACTGCTGCTCGGCCAGGGCATCACCTCGATCACCGGCGACAACGTCGTCGCGGGCACCATGCTGCTGCGGCTGACGATGCTGCCCGGTCTGGCGCTGTCCATGTGGGCGCTGCCGCGGCTGGCGCGCCAGCTCGGTGGCAACCCGGCCATCGCGCTGTGGCTCGCCGTGCTCAATCCGCTGGTGCTGATCCACCTGATCGGCGGGGTGCACAACGAGATGCTGATGGTCGGCCTGATGACCGCGGGCATCACCCTGGTCCTCGACAAGCGCCACGTGGCCGGCATCGCGGTGGTCGCGGTCGGCGTCGCCGTCAAGGCGATGGCCGGCATCGCGTTGCCGTTCCTGGTGTGGATCTGGATGATCCACGAACGTGACCGCGCCAAGGCCGAGGGCCGCGAGCCCGCCGGGCCGGTCGCGCTGTTCGCCCGGACCGCGGGCGCCGGGTTTGCCGTGTTCGCGGGCATCTTCGCGGCGGCCTCGCTGATCGCCGGCGTCGGGATCGGCTGGCTCACGGCGTTGTCCGGCTCGGCGAAGATCATCAACTGGCTCTCGCTGCCGACGATCATGGCGCACGTGGTCACCGTGGGCACGTCGTGGTTCACCGGGCTGACCCTGGCCCCGGTGCTCGAGGTGACCCGCACGCTGTGCGCCGTCGCGCTGGCCGGGATCCTGGTCTACGTCTGGTGGCGTTTCCGCACCACCCCGCGGCAGGCCGTGCTCGGCATCCTGGTGGCCCTGGTCGCCATCGTGGTGCTCTCCCCCGCCGCGCTGCCCTGGTACTACTCGTGGCCCCTCGCCGTGGCCGCCGGCTTCGCCATGTCCACCACCACCCTGATGGTGCTGGTCGGCCTGTCGACGTGGCTCATGCTGGTGTTCCAACCGGACGGCTCGATCGGCCTGTACACGCTGCCGCACGTGCTGCTCGCGACCTTCGCGGCGGTGGTCGCGGCCAAGTCGCTGGTGACCGTCGACCCGTTGCGGCTCCGGTCGGTGCGCCAGCACGCCGAGGCCACCCCGGACACTCCCGCGGTGACCGCGACGCCGTGAACCCCGGCCCCCTCGACGCCGCCTACCTGCACTGCCGGGAGTTGGCGGCCGAACACGGCAAGAGCTACTTCCTGGCGACCCGGCTGCTGCCGGCCCGCGACCGACCGGCGGTGCACGCGCTGTACGGGTTCGCCCGGACCGTCGACGACGTGGTGGACGTCGACGCGGTGTCCGGTCGGCCGGTCGCGGACTGCCTGGCCGAACTCGACCGCATCGAGGCGGAACTGCGCTGGGCTCTCGACAAGAGTGCTCTCGACGGCGATGCCGGGGCCGCGCGGGCCCGGCCCGTGGTCGTTGCGGTCGCCGACACGATCACCCGGTACGAGATCTCGCTCGACCACTTCACCGCCTTCCTCGACGCCATGCGGATGGACCTGCCCGGCGCCCCCGGCTACCGCGCCGAGTACGCCACGATGGCGCAGCTGCGCGAGTACATGCACGGTTCCGCCGCCGCGATCGGGTTGCAGATGCTGCCGGTGCTCGGCACCGTCACCCCGCGCGCGGAGGCCGAACCCCCGGCCGCGGCGCTCGGCGAGGCGTTCCAGCTCACCAACTTCATCCGCGACGTCGGTGAGGACCTGGCGCGCGGGCGGGTGTACCTGCCCGCGGAGGACCTGGCGGCGTTCGGGGTCGACGCGGACCTGCTGCGACACTGTCGCGACACCGGCCGCTCCGACCCCCGGATCGAACGCGCGCTCGCGCACTTCGTGTGCGTGAACCGGGCCCTCTACCGTCGCGCCCGCCCGGGACTGGCCATGCTCGAACCGCGGGCCCGGCCCGGGATGGTCGCGGCCTTCGAGCTGTACTCGGCGATCCTCGGCGAGATCGAGACGAGCGGCTTCCGGGTCCTCGACCGGCGGGCCGTGGTGCCCCGCCGGCGCCGACTGGCGCTGGCGGCGCCGCGACTGCTCGACAGTGCCGTGGCCGCCGTGCGCGGGCGGGCCGGGGACTAGTCGGTCGCCGGGACGTACTCGGCCGAACTGCCCATCAGCTCGCCGGCCACGGCCTTGGGCTGTGCCTCGGTCTTCGGGCCCTCGAGGGCCTCGGTGCGGGCACTGAGCGAGCGGCCGAGCGCCGCCACCTCGGCGTCCATCTCCGGGAGCAGCACGGGGGTGAGCCGTCGGATGTCGCGTTCGGCGAGTCGGGTCTGCACCAGCGGCCGCACCCAGCGCAGGGCGCCGACCCAGCCGGGGACGTTGATCCGGCTCGCCCGCCTCTCGATCCCCTTCTCGAAGCGTCGCCCGCAGGCCTCGACCGAGGTGGTCGAACTCAACGGGCCGGGCAGTGCGGCGAGCATCTTCCGGAAGGCTGGCAGGTCGGCCTTCGCCTCCTGGACGAGCGGGGTGTCGATCCACGCCATGTGTGCGGACCCGACGTCCACTCCCAGGTGCGCGACCTCGAGCCTCAGCGTGTTGGCGAAGTACTCCGCCCCCGCCTTCGACGCGTGGTACGCGGCCAGACCGGGACTCGCGGTGTACGCAGCCAGGGACGAGACCACCAGGACGTAGCCCCGGCGTTCGACGATCGCGGGCAGCGCGGCGCGGACGGTGTGGAAGACGCCCACGACGTTCACGTCCAGCACCTTCCGGAACACCGCCGGGTCGACGGCCATGACCGAGCCGTAACTGGCGATCCCGGCGTTGGCGACCACGATGTCCAGTCCGCCGAAGCGGGCCACGCCGCGAGCCACCGCGGCCTGCATCGACGCCAGGTCGCAGACGTCGGCGACCACCGGCACCACGTGCTCGTCACCGCCGAGTTCGGTGGCCAGTGCCGTCAGGGCCGCGGCGTCGAGGTCGGTGAGCAGGAGCTTGGCCCCGCGCCGGCGCATGCGGCGGGCCACCTCCGCCCCGACTCCGCGGGCTCCGCCGGTGATGAGGACGACCTTGCCTTCGAGGGATGCCATGGCCCCAGACGCTAGCGCGGGACTAGAAACCCATCGCCTGGGCGCGCCGGACGATCTCGCGGGCGTGGTCGGTGTGCAGCACCGACACCGGGGTCCCCGACAGGGAGTCGTCCTCGGTGAACAGCCAGCGCAGGATCTCCTCGTCGCTGAAGTTGCCGTCGCGCAGCACCACCAGCAGGCCGGGCAGGAAGCGGACCACCTCGCCGGTCTCGGTGAAGAACTCCGCCGGCACCGCGATCACGCCGTTCCGGCGGACCGCGACCAGCTCGCCGTCGCGGAGCATCTGGTGCACGCGGGTCACCGCGACGCGGAGGATCTTCGACACGTCGGGAAGCTGCAGTACGTCGACTGACGGGTCGAGGACGTCGTCGCAATAAGGAATGGCACTCACGCCGGTAACGGTATCGGGTCGGGCCCGGCCCGCGGGAGGCGGTAGGTGCAGGCCGGGGACAACTCCACCGCGGAGCACGGCGCAGACACCCGTCGGCGGCGCTGGCTACGATCGATGCGGACGTTGTCAACGTGAAATGGGGTACTCGCGGGTGGGGCCAGGAGATCAGCGACTGATCGGCATGCTGTTGGACCGGCGCTATCGGGTGGACGCCCCGATCGCGCGCGGCGGCATGTCGATGGTCTACCGCGGTATCGACACCCGCCTGGACCGGCCGGTGGCGATCAAGGTGATGGATCCCAAGTTCGCCCACGACCCGCAGTTCGTGGCCCGTTTCGAGTTCGAGGCGCGGGCCGTCGCGCGGCTGAGCCATCCCGGCCTGGTCGCGGTGTACGACCAGGGCGTCGACGGCGAGCACGCCTTCCTGGTGATGGAGTTGGTGGCCGGCGGCACGCTGCGCGAACTGCTCCGCGAGCGTGGCCCGATGCCCCCGCACGCCGCCGCGGCCGTCACCGGACCCGTGCTCGACGGCCTGGCCGTGGCGCACCGGGCGGGGCTGGTGCACCGCGACATCAAGCCGGAGAACATCCTCATCTCCGATTCGGGCGAGGTGAAGATCGCCGACTTCGGCCTGGTCCGCGCCGTCGCCGGGTCCAACGCCACGTCCAGCAGCGTGATCCTCGGCACCGCCGCCTACCTCTCCCCCGAGCAGGTGACCAGCGGAAACTCCGACGCCCGCAGCGACGTGTACGCCACCGGCGTGCTGCTGTTCGAGATGCTCACCGGCCAGACGCCCTTCACCGGGGACACCTCGCTCTCGATCGCGTACCAGCGGATCAACGCCGACGTGCCTGCGCCGGGGACCGTGGTGCCCGGCGTGCCCGAGGAGTTCGACCGGCTGGTGCTCGACGCCACGGCCCGTGACCCGGACGAGCGTTTCACCAACGCCGCGGAGATGTCGGCGGCGCTGCGCTCGGTGTGCGGCCAGCTGCAGCTGCCGGCGTACCGGGTGCCCACACCCCGGCGCTCCGCGCAGCACCTCAGTGCCGCCATGCAGGTGGCGGGCGCGGCCGCGCCCCGKCTCGACGCGGCGGCACCCACCGAGGTCAACGGGTCTGCCGCGGCGACGACCGCCGTCCCGGCACAGCGCGGCGCCGCGAACACTGGACTGCAGCACACCAAGGTGGTCACCACCGCGACACCACGCGACGACGGCTACCACGACGCGGTGACCGAGCAGGGTTCTCAGCCGCCCACCACCGCGACCCGGCAGCAGCGCCGCGACTCGGCCCAGTACGAGTTCCCGGACTTCGCCGCCGAACGCCGCAAGTCCCGCCGCGCCATGCTGATCTGGCTGACGGTGATCCTGGCCCTCGCCGTGGCGGTCGGCGTCGGCGGCTGGTGGATGGGATCGGGTCGCTACGTGGCGGTGCCCGCGGTCGACGGACTCAACCGTGCCGCGGCCACCTCCACGATCCAGGCCGCCGGGCTCGAGACCGAGATCCGCGGGACGTACGACAACGCGGCGCCGGTCGACGCCCTGGTGGGCACCGACCCTGCCGCCGGGTCACGCGTCGCCCGGGGCGGCACCGTCGCGCTGAAGGTTTCGCTGGGGCGGCCGACGGTCCCCGACCTGATCGGCGGCGACAGGTCACGAATCGAGCAGGCCCTGCGCGAGCGCACGTTCGTCCCCGCCGAGGGCGGCGAGGCGTTCAGCACCAAGGTTCCGTCCGGCGGGGTCGCGGCCCTCGACCCGGGCCCGGGCACCGCCCTGGACGTCGGCTCGCAGGTGCGACTCGTCCGCAGCAAGGGCTCGCCGCCGGTGCATCTGCCCGACCTCCGCGGCAAGTCCGCGGACGAGGCCCGGGCCGCGTTGGACGGCCTCGGCATCACCGTGACGGACACCCGCGAGGTGTTCGACGCGGGGGTCGACGCCGGTGACGTCGTCGGCACCGACCCCGCTTCGGGGACCGAAGTCGGCGCCGGCTCAGCCGTGACGCTGACCGTCTCCACGGCGGTCAAGGTGCCCTCGATGCTGGGCCGGACGGTCGGCTCGGCCCGCGACGAGCTGACCCAGCTCGGACTGAAGGTCAAGATCCGGCAGGTCACCGAGACCGATCGGTCCCTGGTCATATCGCAAAACCCCGGCCCCGGCGAACGCGTCAAGCCCGGTAGCACCGTGAACCTGGTCGCACTCCCGTAGTTCCGCGCACCCGCCACCGCAACAGTTGCTAGGTTCAGCGCCCCAGTACAACAGTCGGAGGCACAGTGTTGCGAGCGTCCTGGTTGCGAGCGTCCTTGTTCCGGGCCTCGAGCCCCGCGGTATTCCTGCTCACGCTGGTCGCGTTGGTGTTGTCGGCCGGGACCGTCGTGGCGAACGCCGAACCGCTCCCCGAGAAGTACGACGATCTCGTGGGCGTCCCCCAGGAGCTGTCGAGCCCGGGCGGTTCGCTGCCCGGGTCCAACGACTTCGGCTGCAGGCCCACCGCGGAACATCCGAGGCCGGTGGTGCTGGTGCACGGCACGACGGGCGGAGCGCAGATCACCTGGGGCGCATTCGTTCCGATGCTCAAGAACGCCGGGTACTGCGTGTTCGCCCTGACCTACGGCGCCATCCCCGGACCGTGGCCCATCTCGGCGGTCGGCGGGATGCGGCCGATCGAGGGCAGCGCGCAGGAGATCGGCGCCTTCGTCGATCGGGTCCTCGCCGCTACGGGCGCGTCGACGGTGGACATCGTGGGGCATTCACAGGGCACGATCGCGACGGGCTACTACGCGAAGGTGCTCGGCGGCCACTCGAAGATCACCAACGACGTGTCACTGGCCCCCCTCTGGCTGGGCACCAAAGCACTTGGCGCAGACAAACTTCCGGGACTGTTCGACCGGTTCGGGTTGCCGGACACCGCCTTCCCGATCTGCCAGGCCTGCGGCCAGTTTGCCGCCGGATCCAAGCTGGTGGACAAGGTCAACGCCGGCGGAACCCCCTACGTCGAGGGCATCAGGTACACCAACATCGGCACGCGGCACGACGAGCAGGTGGTGCCCTTCACCCAGGGCATGCTGCCCGGCCTACCCGGCGACGACGTCACCAACATCGTCGTCCAGGACGGCTGCGAGAAGGACGACTCGGACCACACCGCCCTCACCGATTCCAAGCGCGCGGGGTACCTGGTGCTCAACGCCCTCGACCCGGCGCATCCGCGCGAGGTGCCGTGCGCATGATCGCGCGACCGGTCACGGGCTGACGCCGCACCGGACATCACCACACCCGACATCACCCCATCGCCCAGGCCGGAGTCGCGCCCGGCCTGGGCCCCGTCGGTTCAGCGCTGTCGTCGGCCCGGCGCTGTCGTCGGCTCAGGCCAGCGGGGTGAACACCGCGAAGGCACCGCCCTGCGGATCGGTGAGAACTGCGAACCGCCCGGTGCCCGGGATGTCGGTGCCGGGGACATGCACCGCTCCGCCCAAATCGGCGGCCTGCGCGACCGTGGCGTCCACGTCGTCGACACCGAAGTAGAGCGCCCAGTGCGGCGGGATCCCCGCCGGGAAGTCGGCGCCCATCTCCATCATGCCGCCGAAGTCCTGACCGGCGATCCCCCACTGGGTGTAGCCGTCACCGGCGTTCACCGACCAGCCGAAGACCGTGGTGTAGAACGCCTCCGCCGCAGCGGGTTCGGGAGTTCGCAGCTCCACCCAGCACAGCGCACCGGTCTCGTTGAGCCGGGTGGCGCCGTAGAACTCCCGTGCCTGCCAGACCGAGAACACCGCTCCGGTCGGGTCCGCCAGCACCGCGAACCGCCCCTGGTCAAAGATGTCCATGGGCTCCATCAGCACCGCCCCGCCGGCGTCCCTCGCCGACTTGGCCGTCGCGTCCGCATCGGCAACCGCGACCGACATCGTCCACGCCACCGGCTGCCCCTCCTGGTACTGGGGACTCGCAGCCGCCACCGGGTCCTCACCCAGTGTCATCATCGTGTAGCCGCCGGCCTCCGGCCGCGGATCGGTCTCAGCTCGCCAGCCGAGCAGCGCCCCGTAGAAGGACCCGGCGGCCGGGACGTCGGTGGTGGCGAGTTCGGCCCAACACGGCGCGCCGAGTTCAGCTTCAGTGATCTTCATGGCGATCTCCTCACTCCGATGGTCATGTCCGCGACTTCTCTCGCGACGGTGTGAACGTAACGCGGGTCACCGACATTCGGAGCGGGGCGGGGCCGGGCCGTGACACCGGGGCGAAGAACGCCAGCTCGCTCGAATCGAAAAGGAACGACACGCCGAAGCTGTACGAAACGCGGAATCGGTACGGATTCCGCGAGTTGTACCGGCATGGCGCGGCGTACCTTTTGGGATACCTCCACCCGACCGTGTCGAGCCGACTCCGATCGAGTCGGCAGCAGGCCGCGGCAGAGTGAACGACTGTGACCGTGTCGGAGACACTCACAGCAGGCGGCGGGCAGGGTTGGCAGCAAATGTCCGGGCCTCTCCACGTCACCTACGAGGCAGCAGTTCCTTGAACCGCAGCAGACGAGGTCACGAACTCGAAAGAGGTCGTGACCTCGTTTTTGTCGGGTGGTCGGGTGACATCTGCCGCGACGGGTCGGCAGGTAGTCGACGTCGACGGCGCAGGGAGACCGCGATGATCGTGAGAGCCCGCCCGGTGCGTCACGCCACGCTGTTCGCAACCGGCCTGGGAACCACATCTAGATCAGGTCTAGCGGCTCCCCGAACCGCTCGTAGTAGACCTCACAAGCG